>NZ_CP007212.1:3821575-4140040 GCF_001411805.1 Burkholderia plantarii
CAGTTCACGAGCGAACTGGGCGCGCCGGTACTGCGCGAGATGCTGCCCGACCACGACGCTCCGCCCCCGGCACACGACCCGCACCGGATCGCGCGGCGACGCGCCGGGCTCGACCCGCACCCAGCGCGGGTTGAACTCGAAGCACGTCAGCCGTTCCGCACTCATCTGCTCGATCAGGAGCCGATGAGGAAACAGCCTGATACGTTCGTAATCGACTGCGTGGCGTGCATACATCGTGAATGCAACGCCGACTGCCAGTAACTCGACACCGGTAAACGGCAGCACGAGCCAGGCACCGCGCCACGACAGCAGCGCGGCGATCGCAAGCGAGAAAGCGGCCAGCGATGCGTAGCACGCAACGAACTGGCGCGGCGACACCGAACAGTTGCGTTTGATGAGCCAGTCCATCAGGACTGTTTCGGTGTCCGTGAAACCCATCGTTCCATCCATCGCTGCCTCTCGCAATCGGCATCGAAGCTGGCCCGAACCGGGCCTGCCGACCTGTATTGTAGGACGCGTGCAGGACGGCAAACTGACGCATTATAGGCGCGAACATACGCATCTACAAGCAAACGCCCGTTGCCCGCAAACCCAAGCGGGGCAAGCGTTTCAGCCATTCTAGAAGGTTTTTCTGAGACGTTTTCGACTGCTAATTTCAAGCATAACGAAATCCCTCTTTACCGACTCAGAGATTCTTGGGACGACCTCTGCCGATGTCCTCGATGCGCACGATGCCGTGGCCGTCGGCGGTGGTACGCGGCACCGCCTTCCACGCGTGGCCGTAGATCACTTCGAACGTCAGCGCGATCGTGCCGTCGTCGCGACGGCGCGCCTCGAGCGCTTCGCTCAGCGCGCGCCGCGTGCGAGCCGACAGGCGTTCGCCGCCGTCGCGCGCGAACGGATAGGCGCCCCACCGCCGCACGTCCGCGAGCAGCGATTCCGGCGACTGGTAGGTGACGGTCAGCCGTTCCTGGTCCATGACCGGAATCTCGAATCCGCTCTCGACGAGCATGTCGCCGAGATCGTGCATGTCTACGAAGTCGATCACGTGTGGGCGCGGCGCGCAATCGGTAACGGCCTCAGCATCGGCATAGGCGGCACGCAATTCGCGCAGCGTGTCGGGGCCGAACGTGCTGAACATCAGCAGCCCGTTTACTCGCAGCACGCGCTGCCATTCGGGAAACACCCGGTCCGGGCGCGAATGCCAGTGCAGCGCGAGATTCGACCACACGAAGTCGAACGCGCCGCCCGCGAACGGCAGGGCCGAGAAGTCGGCCTGCGCGAGACGCGGGCCGCGCTGGCCCAGCGCCTTCGACAGCGCCGAGGGCAGGAAGCGGCGCCAGTTGGTGTCGGGCGCTTCGCGCGACGCGGCGCGCGCGAGCATCGCCGCCGACAGGTCGACGCCGTACACGGGCGCTCCGGGAAAGCGCGTGCGCAGCGCGGGCAGGTCGTCGCCGATGCCGCAGCCGGCGTCGAGCACGCCCGCCGGATTGACCTTGATGTAGTCGAGACGCTCGCCCATGCGCTGCGCGATTTCGCGCGGCAGGAAAGCGACCGCGTCGAACGCGGCGGCACGGCGATCGAAGATCCGCCGCAGATGTCGGGGATCGTTGGCCGGACGGCCAGAAGGTGCGGGAACGGAGGACATGTCGGGCAAACTGGCGAAGTGCCCGAAGTATACTCGCTCGCTTCGCGGGCTTCAGCGCGGGCGGCACTCGCGGAGGAACCGATGTCGATTGCCGGCGTATTGCGTCGCAACAAACGAATCGCATGCTGCACAGCGGGATGGCGCGGCCTGTTCGCGCACGTCGCGGCGCTGGCGCTGCCCGGTCTCTGCGCGCTGTGTGGCAACTCGTGCAACAACATATGCGGCAATTCGCCACGCAACGTGTTGTGCAGCGCGTGCGACGACGCGTACTGGAACGAAACGCGGCTGCGCTGCGTGCAATGCGCACTGCCGCTGTCCGCATTTCGTTCGCGGCATGCGCGCCGCGGCGGCTATCGCTGCGCCGCGTGCCGCCACGCGCCGCCGCCGTTCGACGCGACGTTCGCGCTGGCCGATTACCGCCCGCCGCTCGCGAGCCTCGTGCTGGACCTGAAGTTCCGTGCGCGGCTCGCGCTGGGCGGGCTGTTCGCCGAGCGGCTCGCGCGCGCGGTACACGACAGGCCGGCAGCGCATGGCACCGCGCAGGCCGACGCGCGGCCCGACCTGATCGCGCCGGTGCCGCTCGCGCGGCGGCGGCTGGTCGAACGCGGCTACAACCAGGCCTGGGCGATCGCACGGCCGCTCGCACGCGCGCTCGAGGTGCATGCCGAGCCGGCGCTGCTGGCGCGCACGCTCCATACCGCGCCGCAAACGCGGCTCGACGCGGCGGCGCGGCGCGCGAACGTGGCGCACGCGTTCGTCGTGACGCGCGACGTGTCCGGGCTGCACGTGGGCCTCGTCGACGACGTGATGACCTCGGGCGCGACGCTCGCGGCGCTCGCCGTGTTGCTCAAGCAGGCGGGCGCGCGGCGCGTGACGAACTACGTCGCGCTGCGCACCGCGCGCGATTGAAACGCACGGGCGGAAACGGTGATCTCGGCATCGGCCCAGGCAGGCGGCAGCGAAGGCAGGATCAAGGCAACATCGAAGGCAGCGGGAGCCCGGCCGCGGCAACGCCCGGCAGTTCCGCGCCAGGTTTCACGCATTCATGAACCGGAAACGAACATGTTCAACGTCGTACTCGTCGAACCCGAAATCCCGCCGAACACCGGCAACGTGATCCGCCTCTGCGCCAATACCGGCGCGCGGCTGCATCTGATCGAACCGCTCGGCTTCCCGCTCGAGGACGCGAAGCTGCGCCGCGCAGGGCTCGACTATCACGAATACGCGCGAATGCAGGTGCATCGCGACTGGGATGCGTTCCTCGCCGCCGAGCAGCCTGACCCGGCGCGGATGTTCGCGTTCACGACGCGCGGCTCGGGGCGCTTCCACGATCGCGCGTTCACGCCGGGCGACTGGTTCGTGTTCGGCGCCGAGACGCGCGGCCTCAGCGAGACGATGCTCGCGCGCTTCCCGAACGAGCAGCGCGTGCGGCTGCCGATGCGGCCCGACAACCGCAGTCTCAATCTGTCGAACACGGTGGCCGTGGTGGTGTTCGAGGCCTGGCGCCAGGCCGGCTTCGAAGGGGGCGAATGAGACGAGGCGGGGCGACCGAACGAAATGAGCGGCGACCGGCGCCCCGCGCCGGTCGCCGCGGGGCGAGACGCGGAAAAGCCACCTCAGAGCCTCGCCAGTTCGCGCCGGTAGTGTTCGAGCAGATCTTCGGCGAAGCAGGCGAACACGATGCGCGTGAAGCCGGCGCCGGGCAGCATCGACACCACGGTGCTGACGGCGATCGTGGTGGCCGCCTCGGGCGGGAACCGGTAGACGCCGCAACTGATCGCCGGGAACGCCACCGACGCGCAGCCGGCCGCCGCCGCCACTTCGAGCGAGCGCCGGTAGCACGACGCGAGCTGCTCCGCCTCGCCCGACATGCCGCCATGCCAGACCGGCCCGACCGTATGGATCACGTGCCGCGCCGGCAGCAGGTAGCCGTGCGTGAGCTTCGCGTCGCCGGTCGCGCAGCCGCCTAGCGTGCGGCACTCGGCCAGCAGGTCCGGCCCCGCCGCGCGGTGGATCGCGCCGTCCACGCCGCCGCCGCCGAGCAGCGATTCGTTCGCCGCGTTGACGATCGCGTCGAGCGCGAGCGTCGTGATGTCGACGACGCGCGCCTCGACACGGGTCGAATCGATCATGAGCATGCTGACCTCACCGGCAATCGCGATAGCGCCAAGCGTAGACGCGATGCCGGCGCGGCGCCAGCCACGTCTTCGCGGCCCGGAGCGGTGCGCGGCATGGCACGCGCGGCGAGACCGCGAGGCATCGAGGCGGGCGGCGGCGGATTGCCGACAGATTAGCCGACAAAGCCGGCCATTTGAGGAAACAAGAGAGAAATTCGCCGGCGCCGGCGTGACGGGCACGACCGGCGCGGCGATCGGCCGGCATCGCCCGTGCCCGGCAGGCAGCGCCGGCGCGAGCGCCTAGGGCCGCGCCTCGACGAGGACAAGCCGCCGGCAAGCGCGAAGCAGCGCCCCCGCTCAACCGGAATCAACCGTCAGCGAGCAAGCACTCACTCCGCCTTGGCGTCGCGGCGCAGCAGCTCGTTGACGGCCTCGCGCGGTGCGACGCCGTCGAACAGCACGCCGCAGACGGCCTCGGTGATCGGCATGTCGATGCCGTGGGCGCGGGCGATCGCCAGCACCGCGCGCGCGCAGCGCACGCCCTCGGCCACATGTCCGAGCGCGCCGAGGATCTCGTCGAGCGAGCGCCCCTCGGCCAGTTGCAGTCCCACCTTGCGGTTGCGCGACAGGTCGCCGGTGGCGGTCAGGATCAGATCGCCCAAGCCGGCGAGCCCCGTGAACGTCTCCGCACGCCCGCCCAGCGCCACGCCGAGCCGCGACATCTCGGCCAGCCCGCGCGTGATCAGCGCCGCGCGCGAATTGAGGCCGAGGCCGAGTCCGTCGCCGATGCCGGTCGCGATCGCAAGCACGTTCTTGACCGCACCGCCCACCTCGACGCCGATCACGTCGTCGCCGGTATAGATCCGCATCGCGCCGTGGTGAAACGCAGCCAGCGTGAGGTCGCGGCAGGCCGCCGACGCGCTCGCGACGGTCAGCGCCACCGGCAGCCCCTGCGCCACCTCGCGTGCGAAACTCGGCCCGGACAGCACGCCGTGGCTCGCGTGGCCGGGCAGCGCCTCGGCGATCACCTGATGCGGCATCTGCTCCGTCTCGGCCTCGAAGCCCTTGCAGATCCACAGCAGGTGCGCGGGCACGCAGCCCGCCTCGAGCATCGCCGCGCAGAGCGCGCGCAGCCCGGCCACCGGCGCGCCGATCACGCACAGCGCGTCGTCGGCCGCCGCGTGCGCGAGCGCGGCCGGCAGCGCCGGCTCGCAGCGCAGCGCGGCGGGCAGCGGCACGCCGGGCAGGTAGCGGGGGTTTTCGTGACGGGCCTCGAGCCCGGAGAGGAGCGCGCGATCGCGCGCCCAGAGCAGCGTATCGTGCCGCGCGGCCAGATGCGCGGCGAGCGCGGTGCCCCATGCACCGGCGCCGAGAACAGCGACTTTCATACCCAGCACCGGTTCGCGGGACGCGCTCAGTTCAGCGTCGTGCCGTTCGGTGCGCCGTTGGCGGCGCCGGCCTGTTGCTGCTGGATCTGCGCGAGGCGTTGCTCGTAGAGCGCCTGGAAGTTGATCTCCGCCAGGTGGATCGGCGGGAAGCCCGCACGCGTGATCGCGTCGGCGATGTTCGAGCGCAGGTACGGGAACAGGATCGTCGGGCAGGCGATGCCGACGAGCGGATCGAGCTGCTCGTCCGGAATGTTGCGGATGTCGAAGATGCCGGCCTGCTTGGCTTCGATCAGGAACGCGACCTTGTCCTTGACCTTCGCCGTCACGGTACCCGAGACGACGACTTCATACACGCTTTCGGCCAGACGTTCGGCCTTCACGTCGACTTCCACCTCAACCGACGGCATGTCCTGTTCGAGGAAGATCGCCGGCGAATTCGGCTGCTCGAGCGAGAGGTCCTTCAGGTAGATGCGCTGGATGTTGAAGAACGGCTGGTTTTCGACGTCGGACATGTTGGCTCCCTAGAAATGGTATGAAGGCGACCGGCTTCCTCCGGCCACCCGGTTGTTGTGTCGTGCAAGCGGGGCACGTGGCCCTCCCGGCGCCCGGGAAGGCGGTCATTCTGCCGGAATCAGGCCGCTTCCAGAAGCGGCAGCAGGCCACCTTCGCGATCCAGCTTCGACAGGTCATCGTAGCCGCCCACGTGCGTCTCGCCGATGTAGACCTGCGGCACGGTACGGCGGCCGGTGCGTTCCATCATCTCGGCGCGCCGCGACGGATCCTTGTCGATCAGCACCTTCTCGATCTGCTCGACGCCGCGCTGCTTGAGCAGGCGCTCGGCCATCATGCAATACGGGCAGACCTGCGTGCTGTACATGACCACTTTGTTCACTTCGCCACTCCTTGTTTGACGACCGGCATGCCGGCCTTCTGCCAGGCGGCCAGGCCGCCCTGCAGCACATGAACCTCGCCGTAGCCGGCTTCGCGCACGACCTTGGCCGCCTTGTTCGACTGTTGTCCGTTCTGGCAGACCAGCAGCACCGGGGCGCTCTTGTTCTTGGCGACCTGGCCGAGCTTGCCGGCGAGTTCGGAGAATTCGACCGAGCGCGCCGCGGGCAGGTGGCCCGCGCCGTATTCGGCGGCCGGGCGCAGATCGATCACGATCGCGTTGCGCCGGTTGATCAGTTGGGTCGCCTCGCCGGTCGACAGGCCGCCGCTGCCGCGACGCAGCGTCGGGAAGACCAGCATGCCGCCCGAGACGAGCAGGATCGCGATGAGCGCAAGGTTCGTGTAATCGGTAAAGAACGTCACGGAGAATCCGCCGCAAAAAGAGAAATCGAAAAGGACAATCGCGCCATTATAAAATATCCGTCTGTCGCGATGGCGCCGCCGCTTCCGGAAGGCGTCGCCCGCCGCTTCGCTTCCTCACTACCGACCGCAAGCAACCATGTACAAGCTCGTTCTCATCCGCCACGGCGAATCGACCTGGAACAAGGAAAACCGCTTCACCGGCTGGGTCGACGTCGACCTGACCGAGCAGGGCAACGCCGAAGCGCGCCAGGCCGGCGTCCTGCTGAAGGAAGCCGGCTACGCGTTCGACATCGCGTACACGTCGGTGCTCAAGCGCGCGATCCGCACGCTCTGGCACGTGCAGGACCAGATGGACCAGATGTATCTGCCGGTGGTCCATTCGTGGCGCCTCAACGAGCGCCACTACGGCGCGCTGTCGGGACTCAACAAGGCCGAGACGGCCGCGAAGTTCGGCGACGAGCAGGTGCTGGTCTGGCGCCGCAGCTACGACACGCCGCCGCCGGCGCTGGAAGCGAACGACGAGCGCGCGCCCTACGGCGACCCGCGCTACGCAAAGGTGCCGCGCGAGCAGCTGCCGCTGACCGAATGCCTGAAGGACACGGTCGCGCGCGTGCTGCCGCTCTGGAACGAGTCGATCGCGCCGGCCGTCAAGAGCGGCCGGCAGGTGCTGATCGCCGCGCACGGCAACTCGCTGCGCGCGCTGATCAAGTACCTCGACGGCATCTCGGACGCCGACATCGTCGGCCTCAACATCCCGAACGGCGTGCCGCTCGTCTACGAACTCGACGAAGACCTGAAACCGATCCGCCGTGACTACCTCGGCGACCAGGACGCGATCGCAAAGGCGCAGGCCGCCGTCGCGCAGCAGGGCAAGGCGAAGTAAGCGAGCCCGGGCCGCACGGCCCGGCCGCGAGGCGGGCGCCGCGATGCAGGTTGCGCGGCGCCCGCGCCTTCTGGCGCGAACGAGTCTTGCTCATCCCGCTTCCACCGGCTCCACCGGATCACGCGGCAGGTGCAGTGCCCGGCCTTGCCCGACGCGTGCCGGCTCCATCGCATGGTTCGCGTAATCGGCCGTCCGGCCCGCGCCGCACGCCTCGCGCGGCGCTTGCGCACCGCCGGCACGACGGCCCGGAGCCGCCCGCGCGGGCCGGCCGGACGGCAGCGTCAGCGTCAGCGGCGCGTCAGTTTCGCGCCAGCCGGCCTGCGTGTTTTCCCGCGTTTTCCGCTGTTTTCCGTCACTTCAGGCGATTCACGCGAACGCAGCGCGTGCCGGCGCGAACCCGCGCGACGCGGCACTGTCGAATCCGCTTCATCATCGCTTCGCCCCGCAACGGCGAAGCATCGGGAAGATCGGAGATATACTTGACCGTCCTCCCACCTTCACGCCATCGCCACACGCGCTTTCCGACGCACACGATCCTATGCGAATGAAATTGAAGAATATCGGCCTCGTCGCCGCTGGCCTTGCAACTGGTGTATTCGCGACGCTGCAAATCTCGGCGTCGGCCCAGCAGGCAACGATCACGACGCCGCTGCCGCTCGACCAGCTGCGCCTGTTCGCCGAGGTGTTCGGCCAGATCAAGCGCGAATACGTCGAGCCGGTCGACGACAAGAAGCTGCTGACGGCCGCGATCAAGGGCATGGTATCGAGCCTCGACCCGCACTCGTCGTATCTCGACAAGACCGATTACGAGGAACTGCAGGAGCAGACGAAGGGCCGCTTCGCCGGTCTCGGCATCGAGATCTCGCAGGAAGACGGCCTCGTGAAGGTGATCTCGCCGATCGAGGACACGCCCGCGTTCCGCGCCGGCATCCGTCCCGGCGACCTGATCACGCGCATCAACGACAAGCCGGTGCGCGGCATGACGCTCGACAAGGCCGTCAAGCAGATGCGCGGCGACCCGGGCACCAAGGTCACGCTGACGATCTTCCGCAAGAGCGACGACCGCACCTTCCCGGTCACCGTCACGCGCGCGATCATCAAGGTGCAGAGCGTGAAGATGAAGATGCTCGATCCGGGCTATGCCTACATCCGGATCACCAGCTTCCAGGAACGCACCACGCCCGACCTCGCGGCCCGCCTGCAGGACATCGCACGCCAGCAGCCGAACCTGAAGGGCCTCGTGGTCGACCTGCGCAACAACGGCGGCGGCCTGCTGCAGAGCGCGGTCGGCGTGGCCGGCGCGTTCCTGCCGCCGAACGCGGTGGTGGTGTCGACCAACGGCCAGATCCCCGATTCGAAGCAGGTCTACCGCGACGACTACGACAACTATCGCCTGCCGACCTTCGACTCCGATCCGCTCAAGAACCTGCCGGCGATCTTCAAGACCGTGCCGATGATCGTGCTGACCAACGCCTACTCGGCGTCGGCCTCCGAAATCGTCGCCGGCGCGCTGCAGGATTCGCACCGCGCGCAGATCATGGGCAAGACGACGTTCGGCAAGGGCTCGGTGCAGACGGTGCGCCCGCTCACGGCCGACACCGCGCTGCGGCTGACCACGGCCTACTACTACACGCCGAGCGGCCGCTCGATCCAGAACAAGGGCATCGTGCCGGACATCCCGGTCGACCAGTTCTCCGACGGCGATCCGGACGACGTGCTCGTGACGCGCGAAGTGGACTACACGAACCACCTCGCGAACACGCAGGACCCGAACGAGAAGAAGGAACTGGAAGCGCGCGAGCAGCGCCGCCTCGACCAGCTGCGCATCCTCGAGGAGCAGAACGACAAGAAGACGCCGGAGCAGCGCGAGAAGGATCGCAACCGCAAGCCGGTGGAGTTCGGCAGCGCCGACGACTTCATGCTGCAGCAGGCGCTGGCCAAGCTGGAAGGCAAGCCGGTGCAGGAGTCGAAGTCGCTGCTGGCCGAAAGCGTGACCAAGCCGCTCGGTGCCACGCCGGCGTCGGCAGCCTCGGCGGCTTCGGCCCCGAAGGCGAGCGCGCCGGCCAAGGCGTCGGCCGCCAAGCCCGCCTCGGCCGCCCACTAAGTCCGGGCGCGCCGTGACCGGCACGGGCCACCGCGGTTCGCCGCGGTGGCCCGTTTTGCTTTGGGCGCGGCGCACGGCGCCGGTCCGCCCTGACCCGGCGCACACGGACGCCGCGCGAACGCGCCTAGAATAGCGGCACGGCACTTCCCACCCGCTCCCCGCGATGAACGACGAACAACTGCTCCGCTACTCCCGCCACATCCTCGTCGACGAAATCGGCATCGAGGCGCAGCAGCGCTTCCTCGACGCGCACGCGCTGATCGTCGGCGCCGGCGGCCTCGGCTCGCCGGCCGCGATGTACCTGGCCGCCGCGGGCGTCGGCGCGATCACGCTGGTCGACGCCGACACGGTGGACCTCACCAACCTGCAGCGCCAGATCCTGCACGCGACCGAATCGGTCGGGCGGCGCAAGGTCGAATCGGGACGCGAGGCGCTCGCGCGGCTCAATCCCGAGATCGTCGTGCATGCCGTGGCCGAGCGCGTCGAGGCCGCCTGGCTCGACGTGGCCGTGCCGCTCGCCACGGTCGTGCTCGACTGCACCGACAACTTCGCCACGCGCCACGCCATCAACCGTGCCTGCGCCACGCACCGCGTGCCGCTCGTGTCGGGCGCCGCGCTGCGCTTCGATGGCCAGATCAGCACCTTCGACTTCCGCGACGCGGCCTCGCCCTGCTACGCCTGCGTGTTTCCCGAGGACCAGCCGTTCGAGGAAGTGGCCTGCTCGACGATGGGCGTGTTCGCGCCGACCGTCGGCATCATCGGCGCGATGCAGGCCGCCGAGGCGCTGCGCGTGATCGGCGGCCTGGGCGAGACGCTGGTGGGGCGGCTGATGATGCTCGATTCGCTGCGCATGGAATGGAACACGATGCGTATCGCGCGGCAGCCCGATTGCCCGGTCTGCGGCGGCACGCACTGAGTGAGCGCGGCGCGCGCGGCCTGAAAAACCAGCGCGTAAAAAACGCGGCGGGCCAATGCCCGCCGCGTCGATGTCGTGATGCCGAGGTTGACGTCACGCCGATGGAGGAGGCATCCGCTCCCCCCGCGCGGCAAGCCTCACGCCGCCAGGTCGGCCTTCGGCTCGGCCTCCGCGAGCTGCTTCAGCGCGAGCTGCACGTCCTCGGGCTCGAACGAGGCCAGCACGTCGGCGGTCGGCTTCTCGAGCGCCTTCAGATGCGCGCGCAGGATCTCCTGCTTGACCACCAGCAGCTGGCTCGGATGCATCGAGAACTCGGTGAGCCCCATGCCGAGCAGCAGGCGCGTCATCGCCGGATCGCCGGCCATCTCCCCGCACACCGACACCGGCACGCCCGCGCGCTTCGCCTCGCGCAGCGTGTAGGCGATCAGGTGCAGCACGGCCGGATGCAGCGGGTCGTACAGGTGCGCCACGGCGTTGTCGGCGCGGTCGATCGCGAGCGTGTACTGGATCAGGTCGTTGGTGCCGATCGAGAGGAAATCGACGCGCTTGAGGAACAGCGGCAGCGCGATCGCGGCGGCCGGGATCTCGATCATCGCGCCGACCCGCACGTTCGGGTCGTAGGCGAGCCCGGCGTCGTCGAGCTGGCGCTTGGCCTCGCGGATCAGGTCGAGCGTCTGGTCGATCTCCTGCGCGTGCGCGAGCATCGGCACGAGGATCTTCACCGGCCCGATCGCCGAGGCGCGCAGGATCGCGCGCAGCTGGGTCAGGAACATCTGCGGCTCGGACAGGCTCCAGCGGATCGCGCGCAGGCCCAGCGCCGGGTTCGGCGCGGTTTCGTAGCCGCCGTCGAGCGCGTCGAGCGGCTTGTCGGCGCCCACGTCGATGGTGCGGATCGTCACCGGCATGCCGTTCATCAGCTCGACCGCTCGGCGGTACGCGCGGAACTGCTCCTCTTCCTCGGCGAGCACGTTCTCGTCGTTCATGAACAGGAACTCGGTGCGGAACAGGCCCACGCCGACCGCGCCGGCCTCCACGGCCGTCTTCGCGTCGTCGGGCAGCTCGATGTTGGCGAGCAGGTCGATCCTGGTGCTGCAGAGCGTCTGCGTCGGCGAGAACTTGAGCCGCTGCAGCTTGCGCTGCTCGAGCGCCTTCTCCGACTGCCGGTACGAGTATTCCTCGAGCACGATCGGCGCCGGATCGACGATCACGATGCCCTGGTCGCCGTCGACGATGATCACGTCGTTCTGGCGAATCAGCGCGCTCGCGTGCTGCACGCCGACCGCGGCCGGGATGCCGAGGCTGCGCGCGACGATCGCCGTGTGCGAGGTGCGCCCGCCCAGGTCGGTCACGAACGCATGGAACGCCTGGTTCTTGAACTGCATCATGTCGGCCGGCGCGATGTCGTGCGCGACCACGATCATGTCGTCCTTGCTGCTGGCCGCGCGGCCGAGCGCCTGGGCCGGCGACGGCGCGCCGGCCAGCGCCTTGAGCACGCGCTCGACCACCTGCTCGATGTCGGCCTTGCGCTCGCGCAGGTACTCGTCCTCGATGTCGTCGAAGTGGCTGGCGATCACGTCGAGCTGCTCGGTCAGCGCCCATTCGGCGTTGTAGCGGCGGTCGCGGATCAGGTCGATGGTTTCCTGCACCAGCATCGCGTCGTTGAGGATCATCGAATGCACGTCGATGAACGCGGCGACCTCACTCGGCGTGTCGTCGGTCAGGTCGGCGCGCAGCGCGTCGAGTTCGCCGCGCACCGCGAGCAGCGCGACGCGCAGCCGGTCGATCTCCGCGTCGAGCTGCTGCGCCTCGACGAGGTAATGCGCGACGTCGAGCGCCGCCGGCGCGATCAGATACGCACGACCGATCGCGATACCTCTCGAAACGGGAATTCCCTGCAGCGTGAACGGCACGCGCACCTCCTGTGAGTCAGGTCAGCCGCAGCCCACCGCCGCGATGCGCATATGACCCCGACTCGTGATTATAAATTCCACGACACCCGCATGACTGCATGCGCCGCAGCATCGGCCCTGCAATGATCTGTTGTCTGAATAAAAGCCAATGCCCAAAAGAAATGCCGCGTCGGAACGCGGCATCGGCTGGCGAGGCGGCGCAGGCGCCGCCGGTGCGCGCGGCTTACTGGCCTTCGCCGAACTTGTCGGCGATCAGCTTGAGCAGCGCGTCCATCGCTTCCTTCTCGTCGGCGCCCTCGGTCTCGATCGTCACCGTGCTGCCGATGCCGGCCGCCAGCATCATCACGCCCATGATGCTCTTCGCGTTGATCCGGCGGCCATTGCGCGTCATCCAGACTTCCGACTGGAAATTGCCCGCCAGCTGGGTCAGCTTGGCCGAGGCGCGGGCATGCAATCCCAATTTATTGACGATGGTCGTTTCTTGTTGAAGCATGGTGTTCCGTTCAGATGAAGACTGCCGGCGGCGCGCGCCGCCGGGGGACAGGAAGCGAACGAACGCGCCGGGCGGCCCGTCCGGTCAATGCGGTTCGGTCTGCGGCTTCGGCTCCGGCGGGATCGGCGCGCACTCGCCGCAGCCGAGGCCCACGCGCGGCGGCGGCGTGCCGGCGGCGATCTCGTGGATGCCCTTGGTCGAGCCGCCCAGCGCCTTCTCCACCAGCGTGTCGATCGGCGTGGTGCGGTAGCAGACCGAGCGCACCAGCATCGGCAGGTTCACGCCGGCCAGCACGCGCACGCCGTCGAGCTTGGCGAGCTGGCCGGCGATGTTCGCCGGGGTCGCGCCATACATGTCCGTCAGGACGAGAACGCCGTTTTCCTCGCGCAGCCGCGCGATTTCCGCGTGCGCGAAACCCATCACCTGCGAGGGGTCGCTGTCCGCGAGCACGTCGATGCAGCCGATGCGCGCGGGAATCCCGCCGTAGATGTGGGAGATGCAGTCCCGCAGGGCGGTGGCGAGCGGGGCGTGAGCGATGATCAGGATGCCAGCCATGTCAACCTTGCAACAATGTGGCCCGAACGCCGGACCGGATGCCAGGAATGTACCTACCGGGCGAACGGGCATTGTAGCAGGCCGGTTTCGGGGTCAATCCACATCGTGAATCGAACCGCGATGCCGAGCCGGCGGCGGGGGGCCTGCGCGCCGCCGCCGGCTGTCTCCTTTCAGGTCGTGGGTGCCGCCTGGATTCCGTTTGTTCCGCTTTCCGCGGGTGCCGCTGTTTTCCGTCGATGCCGTGCGCGCGTCAGCCGACCGCGCGTTCGAGCGCGTCGATGAACATCGCCGCGACGTCGAAGCCGGTCTGCTCCATGATCTCGCGAAAACAGGTCGGGCTCGTCACGTTCACCTCGGTGAGCCAGTCGCCGATCGCGTCCAGCCCGACCAGCAGCAACCCGCGCGCGGCCAGCACCGGCCCGAGCGCGGCGGCGATCTCGCGGTCGCGCTCGGTGAGCGGCTGCGCCACGCCGATGCCGCCGGCGGCCAGGTTGCCGCGCACCTCGTTGCCCTGCGGAATCCGCGCGAGCGAATACGGCACCGGCTCGCCGCCGATCAGCAGGATGCGCTTGTCGCCGGCCTTGATCTCGGGGATGAACTTCTGGACCATCAGCGTGCGCCGGCCGTCCTCGCCGAGCATCTCGACGATCGAGCCGAGGTTCATGCCGTCGGCCTTGACGCGAAACACGCCCATCCCGCCCATGCCGTCGAGCGGCTTGACGATCACGTCGCCGTGCTCGGCATGAAACGCGCGCAGCCGCGCCACGTCGCGCGTGACGAGCGTGGGCGCGACGAACTGCGGGAATTCGGCGATGGCGAGCTTCTCCGAGTGATCGCGGATCGACTGCGGGCGGTTGATGATCTTCGCGCCCGCGCGCTCGGCCATCTCCAGCAGCCAGGTCGAGGTCACGTACTCCATGTCGAAGGGCGGGTCCTTGCGCATCAGCACCGCGCCGAACGCGGTCAGCGCGCGCGCCTCGGGCGCCGCGGCCTCGAACCAGGTGTCGCGGTGCAGGTCGTCGAGGTCGCCCACGATCGTCACGCGCCGCACGTCGGCCTCGACCGTGGTACCGCTCCAGGCGAGCTGCTGCGGCTCGCAGGCGTACACCGCATGGCCGCGCCGCGCGGCTTCGGCCATCATCGCGTAGGTCGAATCCTTGTAGATCCTGAAGCGATCGAGCGGGTCGGCGATAAAGAGAATGTCCATGCGGGTCCTGAATGAAGCGTGCTGAATGACGGATGCGGCGTGTCGGGTGCGATAGCGAGGCTGGTCGGCGCGGCGCGCGGCCGCTCAGACCTGGATCGCCTCGGGGTCGGTCTTCTCGAGCTCGATCGACGAGGCGAGCAGCCCCAGCCGGCCGACCACGCCGTACATGTAGAAGCGGTTCGGCGGCGCCGCGCCGGGCAGCGCGCGCGCGTCGGGCAGCGCCGTATGCTCGAAGCCGAGCGGCACGTAGTGCATGCCGGGCGCGTTCAGGTTCTGGTCGCGCTCGCGCGCCGCGTGGGTGCGATAGAAGCCGCCCACCACGTAGCGGTCGATCATGTAGACGACCGGCTCGGCCACGTCGTCGCCGATCCGCTCGAACGTGTAGACGCCTTCCTGCACGATCACGTCGCTGACGGGCAGCCCCGCCTTGGTCTCGGACATCTGCGCGCGTTCGAGCTTGGTCAGCCCGCCGATCTCGGAGGCATCGTGGATCGTCATCACGCCGCGCCCGGCGGTGCCCGCGTCGGCCTTCACGACCACGTAGGGCTTCTCGCTGATGCCGTACTCGCGATATTTGCGCGCGATCTTCTTGAGCACCGCGTCGATCGCGTCGGCCAGCGCCTCGCCGCCGTTGCCGGCCTGCCAGTCGATGCCGCCGACGTGCGCGAAGTACGGATTCACCATCCACGGGTCGACGCCCACCATCTTCGCGAACTTCTTCGCCACGTCGTCGTAGCAGGCGAAATGGGTGGACTTGCGGCGCACCGCCCAGCCCGCGTGCAGCGGCGGCAGCAGGTACTGCTCGTGCAGATTTTCGAGCACGTCCGGAATCCCGCCCGACAGATCGTTGTTGAGCAGGATCGAGCAGGGATCGAAGTTCTTCAGGCCGAGCCGGCGCTGCGAGCGTTCGAGCGGCTCCAGCACGATCTTGGTGCCGTCGGCGAGCGTGATCGGCGTGACGTCGGTCACGCTCGGATCGAGCGAGCCGAAGCGCACGTTCAGGCCGGCCTGGCGCATGATCGTCGCGAGCCGCGCGACGTTCTCGAGATAGAACGCGTTGCGCGTGGGCAGCTCCGGAATCACGAGCAGCCCCTTGGCATCCGGGCAGATTTTTTCGATCGCGGCCATCGCCGCCTGGACGGCGAGCGGCAACACTTCCGCCGGCAGGTTGTTGAAGCTGCCGGGAAACAGATTGGCGTCGACGGGCGCGAGCTTGAAGCCGGCGTTGCGCAGATCGACCGAACAGTAGAACGGCGGCGTGTGTTCCTGCCACTCGAGGCGGAACCAGCGTTCAATCGCCGGCGTCGCGTCGAGGATCTTCCGCTCCAGCTCGAGCAGCGGGCCGTTTAACGCCGTAACGAGGTGGGGAACCATGAATCACTCGCGAACAGGAGAAAAAAGATTGTAGAGCAAATACCCTGCCGATTTGGGGATTGTTCCCGCGATAGCAAGGATTGCCCGGATCTTTTCTCGCTATTGACCCGATTGCCGAAAGGGTTATCCCGTCCGTTTCCGGTCCGCGAATAAAAAGAACCCGCCGGGAAGGCGGGCAGAAGTCGCTGCGCTCATTCTGTAGCGGGGCGGCGGCCGGATGGCGCCGCCCCGCGGGGTTCATCCGATCATTCGACGTGTTCGCCGTGCAGGATCACGTCCAGACCCTCGCGCTCTTCCTCTTCCGAGACGCGCAGGCCCATCACCATGTCGATCACCTTCAGGATGATGAAGGTCACGATGCCGCTGTAGAGCAGCGTGATCAGCACGCCCTTGGCCTGCACCAGCAGGCTGCCGTCGAAGCCGCCGATGTCCTTGACCGCGAACACGCCGGTCAGCAGCGCGCCGAGGATACCGCCCACGCCGTGGACGCCGAACGCGTCGAGCGAATCGTCGTAGCCGAGCTTGATCTTGAGCCAGGTGGCCGACCAGAAGCAGACCACGCCCGCCGCGATGCCGATCACGAGCGCACCGCCCACGCCGACGAAGCCGGCCGCCGGGGTGATCGCCACCAGGCCCGCCACGGCGCCCGAGACGATGCCGAGCACCGAGGGCTTGCCCTTCGCGATCCACTCGGCGAACATCCAGCCGAGCGCGGCGCAGGCCGTCGCGATCTGCGTGGTCAGCATCGCGAAGCCGGCACGGCCGTCAGCCGCCACCGCCGAACCCGCGTTGAAGCCGAACCAGCCCACCCACAGCATCGAGGCGCCGATCAGCGTCAGCACCAGGTTGTGCGGCGCCATCGATTCGCGGCCGTAGCCGACCCGCTTGCCGAGCACCAGCGCCGCCATCAGGCCGGCGATACCGGCGTTGATGTGGACCACCGTGCCGCCCGCGAAGTCGAGCACGCCGTCGGCGGCCAGCCAGCCGGTCGGTTCCCAGACCATGTGCGCGATCGGCACATAGACGATCAGCGACCAGAGCGTCATGAACACCAGCATCGCCGAGAACTTCATGCGATCGGCGAACGCACCGCAGATCAGGGCCGGCGTGATGATCGCGAAGGTCATCTGGAACACGCAGTAGACCGATTCCGGGATGGTCGTGGCGAGATGGCTGACGGTCAGCGTGGTGGCCGTGTCGCCCTTCACGTAGGCCATGCCCGACAGCAGCACGCGCGAGAAGCCGCCGATGAAGCCGTTGCCCGGCGTGAACGCGAGGCTGTAGCCCACCACGGTCCAGAGCACCGTGATCAGCGCCGTGATCGCGAAGCTCTGCATCACCGTGGCCAGCACGTTCTTCTTGCGGACCATGCCGCCGTAGAACAGCGCGAGGCCCGGGATCGTCATGAACAGCACGAGGGCGACCGAGGTCAGCATCCAGGCGGTGTCGCCCGAGTTGATCTTCGACGAATCGACCGAGAACGGCGCGGTCGGCGCGGCCGGTGCGGCGGCGGCCGAAGCGCCCGAGGCCGGTGCGGCGGCGGCGCTCGCGGCCGAAGCGGGAGCGGCGGCAACCGGGGCCGAGGCGGCCGGCGCGGCCGCGCTGGCGTCGGCGGGGGCGCTGGCCGACGCGTCGGAGGCGACGGCGGCCGAAGCCGCGGCGGGCGCGGACGACGCGTCGTCGGCCAGCGCGGCGCCGATACCGGTCGCGAGCAGCGAACCAGCCATCAGCAGGGACATCAAAAGTTTACGCATGTTGGTTTCCTCTTGTCGCTTGTCGTTCTGTCTTACAGGGCGTCGGCGCCCGTCTCCCCGGTGCGAATCCGGATAACCTGTTCGATCGGCGTGACGAAGATCTTGCCGTCGCCGATCTTGCCCGTGCGGGCCGCCCGTTCGATCGCCTCGACCGCCTGGTCGACGAGATCGTCGGACACGGCAGCCTCGATCTTCATCTTCGGCAGGAAGTCCACCACGTATTCGGCGCCGCGATAGAGCTCGGTATGGCCCTTCTGGCGGCCGAAGCCCTTCACCTCCGTGACCGTGATGCCCGAGACGCCGAGCGCCGAAAGCGCTTCGCGCGTCTCATCGAGCTTGAACGGCTTGATGATTGCGGTAATCAGTTTCATGAAGTCCTCTCGCTTTCTGGTTGTCCGATCGGTGGTCCGACCAACCGCGTTGCATGGCTAGCGCAACACACTCAGCAACTCGCGTGCCATGTTGAGGTCCTCTCCCTCGAGAAAGCCTCGCGAGGGCATGCAGAAGCCGGCCGAACGGCCAACGTCGCGGCACTTCGGTGGCGCGCGGAATCGAAGGTTGTTAGAGTGCTCGGACGTTCGGGACATCCGGCGCGCCGCCACGGAGCGCGCGATGCCCGAAAACGGGCCGGCCGCGCGCACCAGATTCGCTCATGCGCGCATCGCGGGCACGAACGCAACGTGAATTGCACATTTCTTGTGCAGAGAAGGGGATCACCATGAAGCAACCCAGCGACGTATTCAACGATCTGCAGTCGCGCGTCAGCGACCTGCTCAAGAATTCGCCGGCCAAGGACGTCGAGCGCAACGTGAAGGCCATGCTGACGCAGGGCTTCTCGAAGCTCGACCTCGTGACGCGCGAGGATTTCGACACGCAGACGCAGGTGCTCGCCCGCACCCGCGCGCGCCTGGAGGAGCTCGAGCGCCGCGTGGCCGACCTGGAGCGCAAGCTCGTCGAGCGCGCCACCGGCAACTGACGTCACAACCGCGGCCGATGTAAGGTAACGCGGCCGGGCGGCGGCCGACGAGCGTTCCGCCCCGGCGGGACCCTGTCCCGCCTCGGCGGCCCCCGGTCGCCTTGACCCGCCTTCGCCTGGCGGCTCCGTCCGTCTTTCATCCGCAGTCCCAGACCCGCTGTACCACCCGCTACGCGCCACGCCGGCCACGCGCGCACCTCAACGGATCCCCGAGCGGGCGGCTCCACCGCCCGTTCGGCACCAGGAGTGCCACCATGTCGCTTGCCGTCGTGCGCAGTCGTGCGCCCGCCGCCGGCCATGCGCCGGAAGTCACCGTCGAAGTCCATCTCGCGAACGGCCTGCCGTCGTTCTCGATCGTCGGCCTGCCCGACACCGAGGTTCGCGAGAGCCGCGAGCGCGTGCGCGCCGCGCTGCAGAACTGCGGCTTCGAATTCCCGGTGCGCCGCATCACCGTCAATCTCGCCCCGGCCGACCTGCCGAAGGAATCGGGGCGCTTCGACCTGCCGATCGCGCTCGGCATCCTCGCCGCCAACGGGCAACTGCCGCCCGACGTGCTTGACGGCCGCGAATTCGCCGGCGAGCTGTCGCTGACGGGCGCGCTGCGGCCGATGCGCGGCGCGTTCGCGATGGCCTGCGGCACCGCGCGCGGGGAACTCGCCGACGGCGCACGGCGGTACGCGCGCGCCGCGCCGCCCGCAGCGGCGCCTCGCGACGGCCATTCATCCGAAGGCGAGACCGACGCCGGCTGCGCCGAGGCATCCATCGCGGCCGACGCGCCGCATGCCGCGCACCGGCGCCGCGAGCGGCTCGCGCCGCCGCGCCCCGACGGCCCCGAGCTCTACCTGCCGCTCGACAGCGCGGCCGAGGCGGCGCTGGTGCCCGGCGTCACCGTGTTCGGCGCGCCGGACCTGCCCGCGCTGTGCGCGCACCTGGCCGGCGCGGCCGACGCGCGGCTCGCCCCGGTTGCCGCGCCGCCGCCCGAACCGGCCCCGGGCGCGGCCCCGCCCGATCTCGCCGAGGTGGTCGGCCAGCACGGCGCCCGGCGCGCGCTCGAAATCGCCGCGGCGGGCGGCCACCATCTGCTGATGATCGGGCCGCCCGGCGCCGGCAAGTCGATGCTGGCCGCGCGGCTGCCGGGCCTGCTGCCGCCGATGAACGACGACGAGGCGCTGACCTCGGCCGCGCTGCTGTCGGCGAGCCGCGTCGGCTTCTCGCCGGTGCAGTGGCGCAAGCGCCCGTTCCGCACGCCACACCATTCGTCGAGCGCGGCGGCGCTGGTCGGCGGGCGCAATCCGCCGCAGCCGGGCGAGATCACGCTCGCGCACCTGGGCGTGCTGTTCCTCGACGAGCTGCCCGAATTCGACCGCCATGTGCTGGAGATGCTGCGCGAGCCGCTCGAAACCGGCCGCATCACGATCTCGCGCGCCGGCTTGCAGGCCGACTTTCCGGCCGCGTGCCAGCTGGTCGCGGCGATGAATCCATGCCCGTGCGGCTGGCGCGGCGACCCCGGCGGGCGCTGCCGCTGCTCGCCCGAGGTGGCCGCACGCTACCTGCGCAAGCTGTCGGGGCCGCTGCTCGACCGGATCGACCTGCAGGTCGCGTTGCCGGCGCTCTCGCCGGCCGAGCTGGCCGAGCGCGCCAGCACGCCGGCCGAGTCCAGCGCGGTGGTGGCGGCCCGCGTGGCCGCCGCGCGCGAGCGCCAGCAGGTGCGCCAGCACAAGACCAACCAGCGCCTGAGCGGGCGCGAGACCGACGAGGTCTGCCGCCCGGGCCAGGACGGCGAGCGGCTGCTGCGCGAGGCCGGCGAGCGCTTTCGCTGGTCGGCGCGGGCCTATTACCGGGTGCTGAAGGTGGCGCGGACGATCGCCGACCTGGCCGGCGACGACCAGCCCGACGCGACGCAGATCGGCGAGGCGATCCGCTACCGGCGCGCGGTGGAACTGGTGTAAACCGGGGCAAACACGGGCCGCCCGCGGACGGGAAAGGAACGAAATCGTCGTGCGGCTACGTGCGACAAATCTTGTCCCGGTCGAAATTTCTCGCTGTCAAGACTTGACTTATACACATTTACCGAAATCGATCGAGAGTCTCCTATCCCTCCTCCGGGCACCCGCGCGAATTTCGCAAGCCGTTGAATTGTCATCCGTTTTTTTATGCCATCAAAACGATGAAGCCGATTTGAAATTATCCGGAACAGGCATCGCTGTCGGCACGGCAAGCTTGTCAACAAAGTTATCCACATCCATGGTGGACGGGAAAAAGTCCAGGGAAATCCGCCGATTAGCAGGACTTTCCTCGACCGCGCCTGCACATCCTCAACAATCAAGTGCGACGATCAGCCGCTTAACGGGTGATGGTCCGCGGCAACCGTGGCTCAGTCGAGCTTCAATGAACCGAAGAACTGGTCGAGCGCCTCGGCCGGCAGCGGGGCATCGGCGATCGCCACCGCCTGATAGACATGCGCGCCGCGCGCGACGAGCCGCGCCACCACCGTCTTGCCGGCCGCCGCGCCCGAGGCGCCGGCCGGCTCGCCGCGGATCGTCAGTTCGACGCCAGGCGTGCTGCCGCCCGCCGCGAGCGGCACGGTGACCTCGCGCACCGCCGGCTGCGCGCGCAGATTGCGCGACAGCGCGGCGCGCAGCGCGTCGAGCACGACGCGCCGGCCGGCCTCGCTCGCCTCCGGCAGCATCACCGTGCCGACCGCGAACACGGCGCCGGCCACGTGCGCGGCCTGCATCCGCATCGTCAGCGGCGCGCCGCCGATCTCGACCGTGCGCGCGTCGACGGTGGGCCGGGCCGGCAGGTCGATCGTGTAGCCGGCCTCGCTGTGCAGCGTGCGCCAGTCGAGCGAGGGCGAGCAGCCGGCGACGGCCGCCGCCATCACCAGCAACAGGCAGCCGCGGGCGCGCCGCCGCAGGGCGGACCCGCGGCCACGGCGCGGCCCACGGCGTGAGCCGCCGCCGCGCGGGAATCGCAGCATCTCGGCAATCATGCGGAAATTGGGGATGGACATGTCGGATCGACCAGCGACGGCCGTGGCCGCGCGCATCGAACGCAGCGAGCACGGCGGGGAAACCAGCGGAAAACACACGGCGAAGCCGCCGCGCGGGCGCGGCATCCGCCATTATCGTCGCCTCGGCGCGCCGCGCGGCGAAATGGCCGGCATAAGCCGACACCGTGGCAAAGCACATGACAAAACGCATGCGGAATGCATGGAGAACCCGCGGCGAAGCGCAAAGCGCGCCGCCCCCAGCCGGACGGGTTGCCGATTCGTTGCCGCGGCAGCCCGGGCCGCGGGCCCGCTCGGCCGCCCGACATCCCGCCCACGGCGCCCCGGCGGGTCTTCTCGAATGACCGGTATTCGCCCCAGCCGCGCCCGATACGTCACACGGTTTGACGGTACAATGATCGCCGCCCGCGCAACGCCGCGCGGGTTTTCGCCTGCCCGCCGAGGTACCGACGATGAGCCCTGCCGCCTCCTCCTCCCGCATCAGTCCGCTGCGCTACGTCGCGATCGCCGTGGTGGCCGCCGCCATCGCCGTGGCCGGTTATTTCGCGCTGAACGGCAAGTCGAGCGTGCCCGACGCCACCTTCACGCTGCTCTCGGGCCAGAAGGTCTCGACCGCGTCGGACCTGAAGGGCAAGGTCTACCTCGTCAACTTCTGGGCGACCAGCTGCGAGACTTGCATGAAGGAAATGCCGCAGATGGTCGACACCTACAACCGATTCAAGGGCAAGGGGCTCGAATTCGTCGCGGTGGCGATGAACTACGACCCGCCGATGTACGTCGCGAACTACACGCAGACGCGCCAGCTGCCGTTCAAGGTCGCGCTCGACGACGGCTCGGTCGCCAAGCAGTTCGGCAACGTCCAGCTCACGCCGACCACCTTCCTGGTCGACCGCGACGGCAGGATCCTCAAGCGCTACGTCGGCGAGCCGCAGTTCGCGGAACTCGACCAGTTGCTGCAGAAGGCGCTCGGCACGAACGCGTAAGCGCCGCATCCCTCGCATTCGAAAAAGGCCGGCCGCGCCCCGTGGCGCCGCCGGCCTTCGTTCATCCGCGCGGCCATCGCCGCCTCAGCGTTCGTGCTCGCCCTTGGTCGAGAGCCCGTAGCGCTTGATCTTCTCGTAGAGCGTGGCCTTGCCCACGTGCAGCCGGTCGGCGGTGGCCGCGACCGCGCCGCCCGTCTGCGTCAGCGTATCCGCGATCACGGCGCGCTCGAACTGCTCGACGCGCTCCTTCAGCGACTGCTCGCTCCCCGCCTCGTCGCGCGCCTCGGCGGCGCCCGCGCCGACCTCGGCCAGCCCCTCCACCACGCCGAGCACGAAGCGGTCGGCGGCGTTGCGCAGCTCGCGCACGTTGCCGGGCCAGTCGCGCTGGATCAGGCTCTCGCGCTGCCGGTCGGTCAGGTGCGGCGCGGGGCGCCCGTAGCGCACGGCCGCGTCGAGCATGAAGTGTTCGAACAGCGGCACGATGTCCTCGCGCCGCTCGGCCAGCGGCGGCAGCGCGATCGTCACGACGTTGAGGCGGTACAGCAGGTCGCGCCGGAACGTGCCGGCCGCCACGTGCTCGATCATGTCGCCCTTGGCGGCGGCCACCACGCGGCAATGTACGCGGATCGGCTGGTTCGAGCCGAGCCGCTCCAGCACGCCGTCCTGCAGCACGCGCAACAGCTTCACCTGCAGCGCGAGCGGCATGCTCTCGATCTCGTCGAGGAACAGCGTGCCGCCCGAGGCGTACTCGAGCTTGCCGACGCGGCGCTTGGCGGCGCCCGTGAACGCGCCCGGCTCGTAGCCGAACATCTCCGATTCGAACATCGGCTCGGGCAGCGCCCCGCAGTTCACGGCGATGAACGGCTTGTCGCGGCGCGGCGACATCTCGTGCAGGCTGCGCGCGATCAGTTCCTTGCCGGCGCCGGTGTCGCCGTTGATCAGCACCGACGCGTCGGTCGGCGCGACGTTGGCGATCAGCCTTCGCACCTGCTCGATCGCGGGGCTGCGGCCGATGATGCGCGGCGCGACCACGCCCTGCACGGCCAGCTCGCGGCGCAGCGCGAGGTTTTCGAGCACCAGCTCGCGCCGCTCGATCGCGCGGCGCACCGTCTCGATCAGCCGCTCGGAGGCGAACGGCTTCTCGATGAAGTCGTAGGCGCCGTCGCGCATCGCCTGCACCGCCATGGTGATGTCGCCATGGCCGGTGACGAGGATCACCGGCACGTCCGGCACGCGCTCGCGGCACTGCGCGAGCAGTTCGAGGCCGCTCGCGCCCGGCAGCCGGATGTCGGACACCACCGCGCCGACGCGCTCGCCAAGGATCGCCTTCTCGGCCGCTTCGGCCGAGCCCAAGCCGGCCACCTCGAACCCGGCGAGTTGCAGGCTCTGCACGGCCGCGCGTCGCACCAGTTCGTCGTCTTCGATATAAATCACCTGCAGGCGGTTCGCCATCTTCTGTCACCCGGATTTCTGTCGATGTCGCGGCCCGCGAGACCCGTCAACGGCCGGCGGACATCGTCTGCGGATGATGCGTGTACGCGCGGCGCAGCGTCAAGACGAATACCGCGCCATGATCCAGTGCGTTTCGCGCAATGATCGAACCGCCCGCGTCACTGGCGATCGACGACGAGATCGCGAGACCGAGGCCGAGCCCGCGCCCCATCTCCTTGGTGGTGAAGAACGGTTCGAACAGGCGCGGCAGCAGCTCGGGCGGCACGCCGGGGCCGTTGTCGGACACCGTGATGGCGATCGTCGCGGGCGCGGCCTCGATGGTCACGGCGATGCGCGGCCCGGCCACCCCGCCGACCGCGTCGAGCGCGTTGCCGAGCAGGTTGATCAGCACCTGTTCGAGGCGCAGGTCCTCGCAGATCACCACCAGGTCCGGATATTCGAGCGCGGGGTCGAACCGCTGCGTGCCATCCCGCGGATGCAGCGCGTCGGTGAGCGTGACGCCGAGCGCCACGCCCTGCAGCCGCTCGCGCAGCAGCGACGCGACGTTGCGCAGCGCGCGCGAGACCAGCGCGCGCTCGTTGCGCGGCCGCGCGCGGCCGACGAACAGCTTGAGCTGGTTGGTGATCTTGCCCATCCGCTCGGTCAGCGACGCGATCGCCTCGAGGTTGTCGCGCGCGGCGGCCTGCTCGCCGCGGTCGAGCAGCACGCGCGTGTTGTCGGAGAAGCTGCGCAGCGCGGCGAGCGGCTGGTTCAGCTCGTGCGTGATGCCGGCCGCCATCTGGCCGAGCGCGGCGAGCTTGCTGGCCTGCACGAGTTCGTCGTGAGCGGTGCGCAGCTCCAGCTCGGCGCGGATCCGGTCGCCCACTTCCTTCTGCAGCTGCTCGTTGGCCTGCGAGAGATCGGCCGTGCGTTCGGCCACGCGCTGGTTCAGCTCGGCATAGGCGTTCTGCAGCAGCGTGCGGCTGCGGATCATCTCGTTGACGCGCGCGCGGCGCATGCGCCAGTAGAACGCGAACAGGCACAGCGAGACGAAGCCGAAGCCGGTCACCACGGTGGCGTTGCGCGCGTCGGTGTCCACCGGCTCGATCGGCGCGAGCGTGACGAGCCGCCAGTCGGGCTCGCCGAGCCGGCGCGTGCTGGCCAGGTAGCGCGGCGGGCGCATGCCGGCGCCGAGCCGCACGATCTCGGCATCGGGGCCGAGCACCTTCTCGACGCGGATCGGCACTGGCGTGACGGGCTGCTGCGCGTACTGGCGCGTGGTGAAGATCGAGTCGGCGACGCTGCCGGTGAGCGGCTTGAGCGTGTGGTATTTCCAGGCCGGCACCGACGACAGGAAGATCACGCCGTGATCGTCGGCCACCACCAGCGGCTCGGACGCGTCGGCGCCCTGGAACCATTCGAGGTTGAGCTTGACCACCGCCACGCCGACGATGCGTCCCTCGCGCCGCACCGGCTGCGAGATGTAGTAGCCGGGATCGTGCGAGACCGTGCCGATCCCGAAGAAGCGGCCTACGCCGCCGCGCATCGCATCAATGAAGTACGGCCGGAACCGGTACTCGATGCCGACGAAGCTGTCCGGCTCGCGCCAGTTGCTGGCGGCCACGCAGTGCCCGTCGGCGGCGATCAGGTAGGTGGTGGTGGCGTGCGCGTGGCGCGTGAGGTCGTCGAGATAGCGGTTGGCGCGCTCGACGTCGCCGGGCGAGTCCGGATTGGCGAGCACGTCCTGCACGAACGGATGGCCGCCGAGCAGGTAAGGCAGCGATTCGTAGCGGTCCAGCGTGCTCTTCAGCGCGCTGGTGGTGCGGTCCACGCGCACCGCCGCGTTGCGGCGCAGGTCGTCCACGCCGCGCTGCCAGGTGATCGTCCAGGTCAGCGCGCAGGCCGCCGCGAGCAACGCGACGAGCACCAGCAGGACGAGCAGGCGGCGCTTCACGTTCGCGATTTCCGGAAATTGGGAATCGCCTATTGTGGCATAGCCGTCCGCCCTAAATGAGGCGGGGCCGGCCCCGCCTGGCGCCGTCGCGCCGCCGGTTCCGGCCCCGCCGGGCAGCGGCGGCGTCTCGCGCGCCGCTGCAAGGGGTTTCACGTCAGACCTTCGCGGGGCTGCCGTCGACCGTGGTTTCGCCGTTCAGCGCGGCGCGCAGCTTGTTGCGGTCGAGCTCCTTC
This sequence comes from Burkholderia plantarii, assembly GCF_001411805.1. Taxonomy (NCBI): domain Bacteria; kingdom Pseudomonadati; phylum Pseudomonadota; class Betaproteobacteria; order Burkholderiales; family Burkholderiaceae; genus Burkholderia; species Burkholderia plantarii. The sequence continues at coordinate 3,847,823 of NZ_CP007212.1, forward strand.
TCCCACGCCGAGACGACGATCGTCGCCACGCCGTTGCCGACGATGTTGGTCAGCGCGCGGCACTCGCTCATGAAGCGGTCGATGCCGAGGATCAGCACCATGCCGGTGAGCGGGATGGTCGGCACCACGGCCAGCGTCGCGGCCAGCGTGATGAAGCCGGCGCCCGTCACGCCGCTCGCGCCCTTCGAGGTCAGCATCGCGACCGCCAGCAGCGTGAGCTGCTGCATCCAGGTCAGCTCGATGTTGGTGGCCTGCGCGATGAACAGCACCGCCATCGTCATGTAGATGTTGGTGCCGTCGAGGTTGAACGAGTAGCCGGTGGGCACCACGAGGCCCACCACCGAACGCGCGCAGCCCGCCTTCTCGAGCTTCTCCATCAGCTGCGGCAGCGCGGCTTCCGACGAGCTCGTGCCGAGCACGATCAGCATCTCTTCCTTGATGTAGGCCACGAAGCGCAGGATCGAGAAGCCGTTGTAGCGCGCCACCGCGCCGAGCACCACCACCACGAACACCGCCGAGGTCAGGTAGAACGTGCCGATCAGCTTCAGCAGCGGCACCAGCGAGCCCACGCCGTACTTGCCGATGGTGAACGCCATCGCGCCGAACGCGCCGATCGGGGCGAGCTTGGTGATGATGTGGACGATGCCGAACAGCACGCGGCTGATACCTTCGATGAAGTCGGTCACGACCTTGCCGCGATCGCCGAGATGTGCGAGCACGCTGCCGAACAGCAGCGCGATCAGCAGGATCTGCAGGATCTCGCCCTGGCCGAACGCGTCGAACATCGTGTTCGGGATGATGTGCATCAGGAAGTCGACCGTCGACTGGCCATGCGCCTTCGCCGCGTACGACGCCACTTCCTTGCCGTTCAGCGTGGCCGGGTCGATGTTGAAGCCGGCGCCCGGACGCAGCAGGTGGGTGGCCGCGAGGCCGAGGACCAGCGCGAACGTCGAGACGATCTCGAAGTAGAGCAGCGCCTTGCCGCCGACGCGGCCGACCTTCTTCATGTCCTGCATGCCGGCGATGCCGGTCACGACCGTGCAGAAGATGATCGGGCCGATCACCATCTTGATCAGCTTGATGAAGCCGTCGCCGAGCGGTTTCATGTCGACCGCGAGCGACGGGTAGTAATGGCCGAGGATCACGCCGACGATGATGGCGAAGATCACCTGCACGTAGAGCACTTTGTAGAACGGTTTCTTCTTCACGATGGGTCCAGATTCCAGAAGGGTGAAGGGAGTCAGAGTGTCGGCGTCACGCACGCGGGCGAATGTCAGGGGGGAGCGCCATTCGCCCGCGCGGCTGCCGTGCCGCAACAAGCGACGGCCTCAGACCATCCGGGGGGAAGGATACGGGTGGGGCGTCATCGGTTGTCTCCTTGCTGCTGTCGTTGTCCGGCCGGAGGATCGGCCTTGCGACAGATCTATGCAAGCTCGATGCCAGTCCGACATCACCCCGTAACACTTTGATTTCTTTATTTTTTCGACAATCCGCCCGCAGCGGCGAATCCGGCTTTCCGGAAATCCGGATTCGGTCGCGTCCGGTATTCCGGACGGATCGGAACGACTCGACCGGAAAATACTACCGGCGCCGGTACGGGCACCGGCGCCGGGGGCAAAGGCCGAGGACGGGGCGCCCGCGCCCGTCGCTCAGGGCCTGCCGAGCGCGATGTAGCGCGCCAGATGATGATCCTCGTCGCCGAGCGCGTGGTCGATCATCACGAGCCGCTTCGCATAGTGCGCGAGCGGCAGCTCCCAGGTCATGCCGATCCCGCCGTGCAGCTGGATCGCCTCCTCGGCCACGCGCGCGCCGGTGCGGCCGATCGTGTACTTCGCGGCCGACAGCGCGCGCTCGCGCGCCACGCGCGGCAGTTCGAGCGCGGCCGCCGCGTTGATCACCGCCGAGCGCGCCTGCTCGATCTCGAGCAGCAGGTCCGCCATGCGATGCTGCAGCGCCTGGAAGCCGCCGATCGGCTGGCCAAACTGGCGGCGCGTGCGCAGATAGTCGATGGTCTGCGCGCGCACCACGTCCATCGCGCCGATCGCCTCGGCGCCGAGCGCCAGCAGCCCGAGGCCGGTCACGCGTTCGAGCAGCTCGGCGCCGTCGCCCGCGAGCCGCGCGCCGGCGTCGAGCGCGACGCCCTCGAAACGCACCTCGGCCGCGCGGCCGCCGTCGATGGTCGGATAGGCGCGCACCGACACGCCGGGCGCCTCGCGCGGCACCACGAACAGCGCGAGGCCGGTGGGGTCGTCGTCATCGGCGCCGTCGTTGCTGCCGACGGCCGGGCCATCGGCATCCGCGAGCCGCGCCGAGACGACGAAGAACGTCGCGCTGCCGCCGTGCGCCACCACGCCCTTCTCGCCGTCGAGCCGCCAGCCCTGCGCGGTCGGCACCGCGCGCGTCGCCACGCGATGCGGCTCGTAATGCGTGCCCGGCTCGGTATGCGCGAACGCGGCCACCGCGCGGCCGTCGAGCAGCGCCGCGAGCCGCTCGCGATGCGCGGCGGCGCCCTCCCTGTCGCCGCCCTCGCCCCGCCCGCGGCCCGCGCCGAGCGCGAGCGCGCGGCCGGCCATCAGCGCGCCGAGGAACGGCTCGACCACCAGGCCGCGCCCGAGGCATTCGAACACCACCGCGATGTCGAAGCCGGTGCCGCCGAAGCCGCCGTCGGCCTCGGGGAACAGCGCGCCGATCACGCCGAGCCCGGCGAAGCGCCGCCAGAGATCGTCGCTGTAACCGGCCTCGCCGGCCACGATGCGCTCGCGCACCGCGAAGCCGTACTGCTCGTCGACGAAGCGGTTCAGCGAATCGGCGAGCATCCGGCGATCCTCGCTGTGAGTGAAATCCATGCGGCCTCCGTCCCGTTACAGTCCGATGATCGTCTTCGCGACGATGTTCTTCTGAATCTCGTTCGAGCCGCCGAAGATCGACAGCTTGCGGTTGTTGAAATACTGCGCGGCGGCACTGGCCGCGCCGTCGGGACCGGGCGCGACGCCTTCACCGGCCTCCCCGTCGGCACCGGCATCGGCCCCCTCGTCGGCATCGAGCGCCGCATCGACGAACGGCGCCGCGTACGGCCCCATCGCGCGGCGCATCAGCGACGAGATCTCCTGGCGGATCTCGGTGCCGCGGATCTTCAGCATCGAACTCTCGGCGCCGGGCGCGCCGCCGCCGGCCACGGCCGCGAGCACGCGCAGGTTGGTGGTCTTCATGTTCTCCAGCTCGATCTCGACGCGCGCGAGCCGCGCGGCGAACAGCGGATCGTCGGCGAGCGGCCGGCCGTGGCGGCGCACCTTCGCGGCCACCGCGCGCAGCCGGTCGAGCGCGGCCACCGAGAAGCCGATCCCGGCGATGTTGGTGCGCTCGTAGGTCAGCAGGTATTTCGCGTAGGTCCAGCCGCGGTTCTCCTCGCCGACCAGGTTCTCCACCGGCACCCGCACGTCGGTGAAGAACACCTCGTTCACCTCGTGCTCGCCGTCGAGCAGCACGATCGGCCGGACCTCGACGCCGGGCGTGGCCATGTCGATCAGCAGGAAGCTGATGCCCTCCTGCTTGCGCACGTCGGTGGCGGTGCGCACCAGGCAGAAGATCATGTTCGCGTAGTGGCCGAGCGTGGTCCACGCCTTCTGGCCGTTCACCACGTAGTGATCGCCGTCGCGCACCGCGCTCGTGCGCAGCGAGGCGAGATCGGAGCCCGCGCCCGGCTCCGAGTAGCCCTGGCACCACCAGTCGCTGCCGTCGAGGATGCGCGGCAGCCAGCGGCGCTTCTGCGCCTCGCTGCCGTACCTGATCAGCACCGGGCCGAGCATGTTGACGCCGAACGGCACGATGCGCGGCGCGCCGGCGATCGCGCATTCGTTGTCGAACAGGAATTTCTGCGCGACGCTCCAGCCCGGCCCGCCGTATTCGCGCGGCCAGTGGCTGGCGAGCCAGCCGCGCGCGTTGAGGATCGCGTGCCAGCGTGCCATGTCATCGCGCGTGAGGCGCAGGCCGCCCTTGACCTTGCGCGACAGCGCCGGCGGGAGCGCGTCGGCGAGGAAGCGCCGCACCTCGTCGCGGAACGCTTCTTCTGCGGGGGAGAAATCGAGGTTCATCGTATCGGCTCCGGTCGGGGGCGAAGGGTTCGGGATCGCATCGCGGACGGCGGCGCTCAGCCGGCGCGATTGAGGCTCGCGAAGGTCTCGCCGCGTTCGGCCAGCTCCACCAGCAGCGGCGAGGGGCGCCAGAACACCGGATCCTCGGCGGCGTAGCGGCGAATATCGGCCAGCACCTCGGCGAGACCGAGCGTGTCGGCATGGTGGAGCGGGCCGCCACGATGGCGCGGAAAACCATAGCCGTGAACCAGCACCACGTCCACGTCGAGCGGGCGCAGCGCGATTTTCTCGTGCAGCACGTTGGCCGCCTCGTTGATCATCGCGGCCAGGTAGCGGCGCACGATCTCGTCGGCGTCGAACGCGCGCGGCACGATGCCCTTGGCCGCGCGCTCGGCCGCGACGATCGCCTCCACTTCCGGATCGGGCTGGCCGCCGCGCGCGCCGTCCGGGTAGCGGTAGAAGCCGCGCTGCGTCTTCTGCCCGAACCAGCCGCGCTCGCAGAGCCGGTCGGCGATCGCCACATAGCGCAGCGCCGGATCGCGCGTAGCCGCGCGGCGCTTGCGGGTGGCCCAGCCGATGTCGCCGCCCGCCAGATCGATCACCTGATACGGTCCCATCGGGAAGCCGAAGCCGCGGATCGCCGCGTCGATCTCGTACGGCGACGCGCCGTCCTCCATCAGGTAGTCGGCCGCCGCGCGGTACACCGCCAGCAGCCGGTTGCCGATGAAGCCGTCGCAGACGCCCGCGCGCACCGCCACCTTGCGCAGCCGCTTCGCGAAGCCGAACGCGGTGGCCACCACCTCGGCGCTCACGCGCGCCGGCACGACGATCTCGAGCAGCTTCATCCGATGCGCGGGCGAGAAGAAGTGCAGGCCGATCACGTCGCCCGCGCGCGCGCCGGTGGTGGCGGCCAGCGCGTCGATGTCGAGATACGAGGTGTTGGTGGCGAGTACCGCGCCCGGCTTCGTGACGCGCGCGAGTTCGGCGAACACGGCCTGCTTGACGGCCATCTCCTCGAACACCGCCTCGATCACGAGATCGGCATCGGCGAGCGCGTCGTAGGCGGTGCTGCCGGTCAGGCGCGCGAGCCGCGCGTCGCGCGCCTCGGCGGTGAGCCGCCCTTTCGCGACCAGCGCGTCGTAGACCTTCGCGACGTGGGCGCGGCCGCGTTCGAGCGAGGCCGCGTCGCGCTCGATCATCGTCACCGGCAGCCCGGCGTCGAGCACCGCCACCGCGATGCCGGCGCCCATCGTGCCGCCGCCCACCACGCCGACGCGCTCGACTGGCCGCGCTACCGCGCCCGCGGCGCCCGGCGCCTTGGCGGCCTCGCGCTCGGCGAAGAACGCGTGGACCAGGCCCGCGCGCTGCGGGCTGTCCAGGCAGGCCATGAACAGCTCGCGCTCGCGCTGCAGGCCGGCGTCGAACGACAGCGTCAGCGCCGCCTGCACCGCCTCGACAATGCGCTGCGGCGAGAACAGCCCGCGCGAGCGCCGCGCCAGTTCGGCGCGCGCGGCCTCGATCGCCGCCTCGGCCGCGGCGCGGTCGGCCAGCCCCTGCGCGTCGCGCGTGCGGCGCACCGGCGCCGCGGCGGCCAGCAGTTCGTGCGTGTAGGCGAGCCCTTCGGCCAGCGTATCGTCGCTGGCGGCCACGCGATCGACGAGGCCGAGCCCGAGTGCGGCCTCGGCGCCGACGTGCCGCCCGCTCAGCATCAGGTCGAGCGCCGCGGCCGCGCCGATCAGGCGCGGCGCGCGCTGGGTGCCGCCGGCGCCGGGCAGCAGCCCGAGCAGCACCTCGGGCAGGCCCAGCGTGGCGCCCGGCAGCGCGATCCGGTAGTGCGCGGCGAGCGCCACCTCGAGGCCGCCGCCGAGCGTCGCGCCGTGCAGCGCCACCACCACCGGCTTCGCGCTGTCCTCGATGCGGCGGCACACGTCGGGCAGCGCGGGTGGCTGCGGCGGCTGGCCGAATTCGCGGATGTCGGCACCGGCGATGAAGTTGCGGCCCGCGCCGACGATCAGCACCGCCGCCACGGCGGCATCGGCGGCGGCCGCGTCGAACGCGTCCACGAGGCCGCGCCGCACCTCGGCGGACAGCGCGTTGACGGGCGGATGATCGACGGTGACGACGAGCACCTTGTCACGACGCTCGCGCGTGACGGTGCCGGAGGCGGACGGAAGCGGCGTGGACATCGGGTCTCCTCGGATGAAATGGGCGCGGCTGGCGGCCGCCTACGGCAGCTGGCAGCGGGGCAACCGGCGGTGCGCCTTGCGATGCCGTCGATTCTCGATTGATCCAGCCCGATTGACAATTTCAGAATCGTTTTACAAGCTGTCAAAGTTTTTTTGACAATCGACGGGTGGCACCGGGATGGACCTGAACGCGTTGACGCTGCTCGTCGAGATCCTCGACGCCGGCAATCTCAGCAACGCCGCGCGCCGGCTCAAGATGAGCCGCGCCAACGTGAGCTACCGGCTCAACCAGCTGGAGAAGTCGGTCGGCCTGCAACTGGTGCGGCGCACCACGCGGCGCATCGAGCCGACCGAGGTGGCGCTGCGGCTCGTCGAGCACGGCCGGCGCATCCAGCACGAGCTGCTGGCCGCGCGCGAGACGGTGGCCACGCTCGGCCAGGAACTGCAGGGGCGCGTGCGGCTGTCGGTGCCGAGCGGCTACGGGCAGATCGTGATGTCGGACTGGCTGATCGCGTTCAAGCGGCGCCATCCCGGCATCGTGCTCGACGTGGTGTTCGAAAACCGCGTCGAGGACCTGCTGCGCGACGAGGTCGACATCGCCGTGCGCGTGCTGGCCGAGGCGCCGCAGAACCTCGTCGCGCGCGACATGGGCGCGGTGCGCTACGTGGCCTGCGCGGCGCCCGAGTTCGCGGCGCGCCACGGCATGCCGGCCACGCTCGACGCGCTGGCCGACGCGCCCGTGATCACCGCCACGGTGGTCGGGCGGCAGCTGCGGATCGCCGCCTATCTCGACGGCGAGCGCCACGAGGTGCTGCTCGCCCCCACGCTGATCTCCGAGAACTTCCCGTTCCTGCGCCAGGCCGTGCTGGCCGGGCTCGGCGTGGGCATCGTGCCCGACTACGTGATCCACGACGACTGGCGCCGCGGCGCCGTGGTCACCACGCTCGACGCGTACCGGCTCAGCATCTTCGGCACGCGCATGGCGCTGCTCTACATGCCGAACCGCCACCATACGCGCGCGACGGCCACCTTCATCGAGTTCATCCTCGACGAGGCGCGCAGGTCGGGGCGCGCGGTCGACCAGCCTGGCGGATCGCGCTGATGCACGGCGCCCCGCTCGCGGCGATCGAGGGATTCCGGATGACGCCACCCCATGCGAGCGGCGACAATGGCGCGCCGCCCGCGCCCTCTTTTTCTCCGACGCTCCTTCCGAGGTAATCGATGATCGACCGGATTCGCCCGCGCCCGACCCTGTCCGCCACCGGCGCCGCTCTGGCCGCCGCCGCCGTCCTGCTGGTCGCGCTGAGCGCCTGCTCGACCTCGACCACGCCGGGCACATCGCATCCGCCGGGCGCGTCGGGACCGGCAGCCGCGTCGGCCCCGGCCGGCGGCGCGGACGACGCCGACGCGGCGCGCGCCGAGGCCGCCACCGGCTGGACCGACAAGCCCGGCTGGACCGCGCGGCGCGAGATGATCGTCGCCGCGAACCCGTTCGCCGCGCAGGCCGGCGCCGAGGTCCTGAAGGCGGGCGGCAGCGCCGTCGACGCGGCGATCGCGGCGCAGATGGTGCTCACGCTCGTCGAACCGCAGTCGTCCGGGCTCGGCGGCGGCGCGTTCCTGCTGTTCAGCGACGGCAAGACCACCGAGGCGCTCGACGGCCTCGAAACGGCGCCGGCCGCCGCGAACGGGCGCCTGTTCGCCGGCGCCGACGGCACACCCGGCGAATCCGGCGCGCGCGCGGTCGGCGTACCGGGCACGCTGCGCATGCTCGAGACGGCCTATCGCGCGCACGGCCGGCTGCCGTGGAAGCGCCTGTTTCAGCCGGCGATCCGGCTCGCCGAGCAGGGCGTGCCGATCAGCCCGCGCCTCGCCGCGCTGCTCGCGCGCGAACCGGCGCTGCGCGACGACGCCGCCGCGCGCGCGCTCTACTACGACCGCGACGGCCAGCCGAAGGCGGCCGGCACGCTGCTGCGCAACCCCGCGCTCGCGGCCACCTTGCGGCAGATCGCGGGCGGCGGCGCGCACGCCTTCTACGAAGGCCCGATCGCGCGCGAGATCGTCGCGCGGGTCGGCAAGCCGGCGGCAAACCCCGGGCTGCTGACGCTGCAGGATCTCGCGCGCTATCGCGCCCGGCCGCGCACGCCGCTTTGCACCGACTATCGCAACTGGACCGTCTGCGGGATGCCGCCACCGTCCTCGGGCGGGCTCGTCGTCGCGCAGCTGCTCGGCATCCTCGAGGCGCGGCCCGACTGGCGCAAGCCGGCCACGCAGCAGGCCGTGCGCACGGCGTCCGGCCTCGAACCCACGCCGCTCGCCGCGCACCTGTTCAGCGAGGCGGGGCGGCTGGCCTACGCCGACCGCGCGCGCTACGTCGCCGACCCCGACTTCATCGCGGCGCCGGGCGGGCCGGGCGCCGACTGGCAGCGGCTCGTCGCGCCCGCCTATCTGGCGCAGCGCGCGCGGCGGATCGGCGAGACCGATACCGGCCGCGCGAGCGCGGGCCTGCCGGACGGCGCGTCACTCGCGGGCGCGTTCGGCGACGACCCGGCCGCGACCGCGCCGGCCGCGAGCCAGCTGTCGATCGTCGATCGCTACGGCGCGGCCGTGTCGATGAGTTCGGGGCTCGGCCGCCCGTTCGGCGCGAAGCTGATGGTGCGCGGCTTCCTGCTCAACGACGGCCTCGACGCCTTCTCGCATCTGCCGCCCAATCGCGGCCAGCCGCTCGCGAACCGTGTGGAGGGCGGCAAGCGTCCGCGTTCGTCGCTCGCGCCCGAACTCGTGTTCGAGCGCGGCACGCGGCGCGTGGCGCTGGTGCTCGGCGCCGCCGACGGCGTGGACGCGGCGAAGACGCTGGTCGGCGTCGGCGACCAGGGGCTGACGATCCAGCAGGCGATCGCGCTGCCCTACGTCGGCTCGCGCAACGGCCCGACCGAGCTGGAACGCGCACGCGTGTCCGATACGCTCGCCGACGCGCTGCGGCGGCGCGGGCATGACGTGCGGATGGTCGAGGTGGCGTCGGGGCTGGCCGGGCTGCAGCGGATCAGCGTGGACGGGCAGTCGCTGTGGCTCGGCGGCGCCGATCCGCGGCGCGAAGGGGTGGCGGTCGGGGAGTGACGGCGCGGGCTTGGGAGACGGGGCTGGATGCGGTGTGGATGCGGCGCGGCGGATTGCGCGGTTCCGGTGGAATGCTGCGGTTCCAGCCGGCCGCTCGGCGTTCGGCGTTCGGCGTTCGGCGTTCGGCGTTCGGCGTTCGGCGTTCGGCGTTCGGCACATGATCGATCAATCGGCGCGCCGGCGCGTCACGTTCGCGCCACGACGGGCGACCTCCGCGCGGCAGGAACGCGTTCGATGGTTCGACGCGCCGGAGCGCCACCGAGGTTTTGCCGGCACGGTGAAAAGGAAAACCGGCCGACGCCCGCGCCCGTCCCCCACCCTACCCGCGCCCCTTCCAAGGCACGAGCCGCCGCTCCAGCGCGCGCATCGCCAGATCGAAGCCCCAGGCGATCAGGCCGATCAGCACGATCCCCATCACCACCACGTCGGTACGCAGGAAGCTCGACGCGTTGAGCACCATCTGCCCGAGCCCGGCCGTGGCGGCCACCATTTCGGCCGCCACCAGCGTGGTCCAGCCGAAGCCGATGGCGATCCGCAGCCCGGTCAGGATCTCGGGCAGCGCGGCCGGCAGCACCACGTGGCGCACCACCTGCGCGGCGCTGCCGCCGAGCGACCACGCCGCGGCAATCTGTTCGCGCGTCGCGCTGCGTGCGCCGGCGCGCGCGGCCATCGCGATCGGCGCGAAGCAGGCGAGGAAGATCACCACGATCTTGGCGGTCTCGTCGATGCCGAACCAGATCACCACCAGCGGCAGGTAGGCGAGCGGCGGCAGCGGCCGGTAGAACTCGAGCGGCGGATCGAGCAGCCCGCGCGCCACGCGGCTCACGCCCATCAGGATGCCGACCGGAATGCCGATCAGCGCCGCCAGCGCGAACGCACCGAACACGCGCAGCGTGCTCCAGCCCAGATGCTCGGCGAGCGGCACGCCGCCCTGCAGGTCGCCGTGCCACGCATCGACGAACGCGCGCCAGACCGCCGCCGGTGCCGGCAGGAACAGCGGCGGCACCCAGCCGAAATGCGTCGCGGCCCACCAGAGCAGCGCGAGCCCGGCCACCGATGCGCCGCTGAGCGCGGCCGTCGGGCCGTCGCCGGGGCGCCGCGAGCCGTGATGCGCGCGACGGCGAGGCGTCGTGCGGCGGGCGGCCGGCGACGCGCCATGCGAGCCGGCAGCGACCGCGGCGGCCTGCGTCGCCTCGCCGGTGCTCGCGCGGGTCGACCCTGCCCGCGGCAAGTCGGCGGCATGCTCACGCGAACCAACCTCGACATGCGCCTGCACGTCAGCCTCAGTACGCGCACGATCCGTCCCGGACGACTCGACATCACGCCCCGACGCACCCGCCTCCGCAACATCGAACGCCGTGCCGCCCAGCCCCTCGTCGCGCCCGCTCACGCCGCCTCCTTCGCGTCGCGCCGATGCAGCAGGCCGATCAGCCGCTCACGCCATGCGATGAAATCGGGCGCCGACTTCACGGCGCGCGCATCGCGCGTGTTCACGTAGCGCCGCGCGAACGGCAGCGCATGCGATTCGGCGATGCGCCCCGGCCCCGGCGTCATCACCACCACGCGCGTACCGAGAAACAGCGCCTCCTCGACGTCGTGCGTGATGAAGAACACCGTCTTGCCGGTGCGCGCCCACAGATCGAGCACGAGCGCCTGCATCGACTCGCGCGTGAGCGCGTCGAGCGCGCCCATCGGCTCGTCCATCAGCAGCACGCGCGGCTCGCCGGCGAGCGCGCGCGCGATGCCCACGCGCTGCTGCATGCCGCCCGAGAGTTCGTAGACGCGCGCGTGGGCATGCCGTTCGAGCCCGACCAGCGCGAGCATCCGGCGCGCGCGCGCGTGGCGCTCGGCCTTCGGCACGCGCTGGAAACGCAGCCCGAGCGCGACGTTGTCAAGCACGTCGAGCCACGGCAGCAGCGCGTATTTCTGGAACACGACGCCGCGATCGGCGCCCGGCCCGCTCACCGGCGCGCCGTCGATGCGCACCTCGCCGGCGCCCGGCTCGACGAAGCCGGCGATGCAGTTCAGCAAGGTGGTCTTGCCGCAGCCGGACGCGCCCACCGCCACCACGAATTCGCCTGCCTCGATCGACAGGTCGACGCCGGCAAGCGCCCGCGTGCCGTCGCGCCCGTGTTCGCCGGGATAGGCCACCGACAGTTGCCGGATCTCGAGCAGGCTCATCGCGCGCCTCGGCGTCGGTCGCGGCCGCTCAATGCGCGGCCGCCTGCACGAAGCGCGGATCGACGCCGACCGAGTAGTCGGGCAGCACCGTCTGGATCGTGCCCTGCGTCTTCAGGAACGCCGCCGTGGCGGCCAGCGACTTCGCCGCGCCCGCTTGCGCGCCGCCGCCGAGCCAGGTGGCCGATGCCTGCTCGGCAAGCGAGGGGAACGCATAGAGCGCGAGGCTCGCCGGCACGTCGTCGGGATTCGCGCCCGATTCCTTCGCGACCGCCGCGGCCTGCGCCGAGCCCTTGCCCCAGGCGGCCGGATGCGCGCGATAGTCGGCGTCGGCCGCGGCCAGCACCTTCACGAAGCGCGTGACGAAATCGGCGTGGTCCTTCGCGAAGCCGCGCGTGACCACGAAGCCGTCGAAGGTCGCCTTGCCGCTCGCCTTCGCGACCTGCCCCGAGGTGGTCAGCACCGTGCCGCTCTGCTTGACCTTCGCGAGCACCGGATCCCAGATGTAGGTCGCGTCGATGTCGCCGCGCGCCCAGGCCGCCGCGACCTCGGGCGGGCGCAGGTTGACGATCTTCACGTCGTTCGGGTGTACGCCGGCCTGCTGCAGCGCCACCAGCGTGTGGAAATGCGAGGTGGAGACGAACGGCACGCCGATCTTGTGGCCCTTCAGGCCGGCCACGCTGGTCACGCCCGAGCCGTTGCGCGCGACCAGCGCCTCGGCGTCGTTGATGTTGTCGAGAATCCAGAACAGCAAGATGTCCACCCCCTGCGAGAGGCCGGCCGCGATCGGGCTCGAACCCGCCTCGCCCAGTTGCACCGAGCCCGAGGCGAGCGCGCGGATCACGTCGGCGCCGCTGCCGAGCTTGCGGAACGTGACGTGGTAGCCGGTCGCCTTCTCGACCTCGCCGGTGGCCTGCGCGTAGCGCCACGGCACGACCATGTCCTGATAGGCGATCACCACCTCCTTGTCGGCCGCGCGCGCGGCGAGCGGCAGCGCGGTGGCAAGGGCGGCGAACGCGGTGGCGAGCGCGACGGCGGCGCGGACGGGGCTGAAACGCGGCATGAGGATCCTCTAGTCGGCAAGCGGGTGGCACGAAAAGGCACGAAAGCGCCCGACTATAGAGACTTGGCCCGCACGCGGTTCTAACGATTCCTGCGATGCAATTGACGCTGCCGCCGCTATGCTTTTCGCGTTCGGGTAGATGGCGGCGACGGGATCGCGGCGCGGGCGCGGCGGCAGCGCGGCGGCCCGCTCACCTCCGCCCCAAAGCAAAAGCCCGCCGGAGGGCGGGCTTTCGGGTCGTGCTTTCAGGCGCCGCTTTCGCGCCGACGGGGGTGACTCAAACCACGCCCGCCCCATGCGCCTGCAGATCGGCGTGGTAGCTCGAACGCACCATCGCGCCCACGGCCGCGTGCGTGAAGCCCATCTTGTAGGCCTCTTCCTCGTACATCTTGAACACGTCCGGATGCACGTACTCGCGCACCGGCAGGTGGTGCTCGGACGGCTGCAGGTACTGGCCGATCGTCAGCATGTCGACGTCGTGCTCGCGCAGGTCGCGCATCACCTGCAGGATTTCCTCGGGCGTCTCGCCCAGGCCCACCATCAGCCCCGACTTGGTCGCGACTTCCGGATGCAGCGCCTTGAAATCCTTCAGCAGCTTCAGCGAATGCGCGTAGTCCGAACCGGGGCGTGCTTCCTTGTAGAGGCGCGGCACCGTTTCGAGGTTGTGGTTCATCACGTCGGGCGGCGCGGCGTTCAGGATGCCGATCGCACGGTCGAGCCGGCCGCGGAAGTCCGGCGTGAGGATTTCGATGCGCGTCTCGGGCGACTGCTCGCGCACCTGGCGGATGCACTCGACGAAGTGGCCGGCGCCGCCGTCGCGCAGGTCGTCGCGGTCCACGCTCGTGATCACCACGTACTTCAGGCGCAGCGCGCCGATGGTGCGCGCGAGGTTGGCCGGCTCCTGCGGATCGAGCGGATCGGGGCGGCCGTGGCCGACGTCGCAGAACGGGCAGCGACGCGTGCATTTATCGCCCATGATCATGAAGGTGGCGGTGCCCTTGCCGAAACACTCGCCGATGTTCGGGCAGCTCGCTTCCTCGCAGACGGTGTGCAGGTTGTGCTCGCGCAGGATCGTCTTGATCTCGTTGAAGCGCGAGCTGCCGGTGGCCGCCTTCACGCGGATCCACTCGGGCTTCTTCAGCTTCTCGATCGGCACGATCTTGATCGGAATCCGGGCCGTCTTTGCCTGGGCCTTCTGCTTCGAGGTCGGATCGTAGGCGGCGACCGGATCGGCCGATGCGGGGGTTGCGGTTACGTCAGTCATTCGAATGTTCCAGTGCCTGCGGCAAAGCGGCGGCGATGGTGCCGTCGAGGTTGGCGGTCAGACGGCGCACGAGCGTGCCGGCGACGTCGCGCCAGTCGGCGATCACGCCGACGGTCGCCATGTCGACCGTTTCGAGTCCCGCGTAGCCGCACGGATTGATCGCGAGAAACGGGCGGAGGTCCATCTGCACGTTGAGGCTCAGGCCGTGATAACTGCAGCCGTTGCGGATCTTGAGCCCGAGGGCGGCGATCTTCGCGCCCGCATGCGGCCCCGATTCCACGTAGATGCCGGGCGCGCCCGCCTTGCGGACCGACGCGAGATTATACGCCGCGAGGGTTTCGATCACGGCCTGCTCGATGCGCTCGACCATGCCGCGCACCATCAGCTTGCGGCGCCGCAGGTCCACCAGCAGGTAGGCGACGATCTGGCCCGGCCCGTGATAGGTGATCTGCCCGCCGCGATCGACCTTCACGAGCGGCACGCCGCTGTCGGCGATGAGCAGGTGCGAAGGGTTGCCGGCCTGGCCGAGCGTGAAGACGGGCGGATGTTCGACGAGCCAGATCTCGTCGGGCGTGTCGGGCGTGCGCGCGTCGGTGAACGCGCGCATCGCGTCGAAGGTCGGCTCGTAAGGCGCGGAGCCGAGCCACCGCACGACGATCGGCGACAGCGCGGCGGCCTCGGGGGCACCCGCGCTGCCGGACTCGATGGATATAGGGGACAGGTTAGAAACCGGCGGCGCTGACATGGGCGCTAGTTTACCGAAAACCGACACGCGCCGCCGGCCTCCTGTGCGGTAACGGCAACGGCGATGCCGACATCGATGACGTCAATGGCGGCCGATGCGCGTGGCGCGCGCCGCTCAGACCGTGCGCCAGCCGTCGTGGAAGCGCGCGAGCCAGCCGGCGAGCCGCGCGAACAGCGTGTGCGCGGCCTCGCGCGGCGTGGCCGCGACGCTGAACGAGACGCAGGCGCTGCCGGGCCCCTCGACGCCGAGCCACAGCCGCTCGCCGCGGCGCAGCCGCAGCGACGCACCCGACATCAGGAAATAGTCGTCCACGTCGTGGCTGCGCGTGGCCCAGACCGTCGCGCCCTGCACCGCCAGACGCGTGCTGCGCACCACTTTCATCGGTACGATCTCACCGGTCTGGATCTCGAACGTAACGCTTGAAGAAATTTCTCTCATGATGCGCTCCGGTAAGCACGGTGGAATGACTACAATCGTAGACACATCAACGGCTTGCGCAAAACGAGACGTTTTCACGTTCTTGTGAGAAAAATTAGCAAGTGGATTCTCGCAAACTTCCCCCGCTGAACGCGCTGCGCGCGTTCGAGGCCGCCGCCCGCCACGGGAGCTTCTCGCGTGCGGCCGACGAACTGTTCGTCACGCACGGCGCGGTCAGCCATCAGGTCCGCGCGCTCGAGGAGGAACTCGGCGTGCCGCTCTTCACCCGCAACGGCCGGCGGCTCGGGCTCACCGAGGCCGGCGAGCGCTACGCGCGACAGGTGCGCGCCGCGCTGGCCATGCTGGTGGACGCGACGCTCGAGGTCTGCGCGTCGGACCGGCCGAACCGGCTGATCGTGTCCTCGCTGCAGTCGTTCGCCGCGCGCTGGATCACGCCGCGGATCGGCTCGTTCATCGACCGGCATCCGGGCATCGACCTCGAACTGAAGTCCACCGATTCGCTAACCGATTTCTCGCGCGACGACGTCGACGTGGCGATCCGCTTCGGCAACGGCCACTACCCGGGCCTGCACGTGGAAAAGCTGTTCGACGAGGTGTTCCTGCCGGCCTGCGCGCCCACGCTCAACGGCGGCGTGCTGCCGAGGGAGCCGGCCGACCTGGCGCGCTACCCGCTGCTGCGTTCCGACGATGAACTGTGGCGCCCGTGGTTCGACGCCGCCGGCCTCGCCACGCTGACCGAGCCCAAGCGCGGGCTGCTGTTCCAGGATTCGTCGCAGTTGGTGCAGGCCGCCATCGACGGCCAGGGCATCGCGCTGGTGCGCCGCTCGCTGGCGGCGGCCGAACTCGAGGCGGGCCGCATCGTGCGCCTGTTCGACATCCTCGGGCCGAGCCCGTGGCACTGCTATTTCGTCTGTCCGCGCTCGCGGATCCAGCTGCCGCGCGTGCAGGCGTTTCGCAGCTGGCTGCTGGAGGAACTGGCGCGCTTCGAGCAAAGCTGGGCGCGCGTGATGGCGCGGCCGGCGGCCAGCTCGGCGGCCGCGCGCAGCGCGGCGAGGGAGATCGGGAAAGTCGCCGACGTCAGGGCGACCGGCGAGGTGCCCTGAGCCGGGCGCGGGCAACGGGGCAACGGCGGGATCGGGGGCCGGTGCGGACCGAGGAAAACGCGGCGGCGCACGCGCGGCGGCCGCCGGCCATGCCGCCCGCGCCGCCTGGAGATACCTGACGACGCGGGCAGCCGGCGCGAATTACAGCACGACCTTGACCATCGGATGGCCGGTCAGCGAGCGGTAGATGTCGTCGAGCTGCTGCTGGCTGGTGGCGCGCACGGTGATCGTCAGGCCGGTGTAGTTGCCGCCGCTCGACGAACGCTCCTCGATCTTCTCCAGATCGATCTCGTTGTCGTGAACGGCCACCACCTTGAAGATCGTGTCCTTGAACTCGGGATGCGCCTTGCCCATGATCTTGATCGGGAAATCACAGGGAAATTCGAGCAGCGTGTCCTTCCTGGTATCGATCGCACCAGTCAGTTCGACTGTCTTGGTCGGTTCGGTCATTTGGCTTCTCCAGAAGGAATCGATGAAAACGGGCGTTCAGGCGAGCGCCAGCTCGCGTGCCTTGGCGCGCTGGTAGGCCTCGTAGAGCGCGATGAACACGGGGCCGGGGCGGCCGTCCTGCACCGGCAGATCGTCGAGCGAGGTGACGGGCAGGATTTCGCGCGTGGCCGACGTCAGCAGGATCTCGTCGGCCGCGCGCAGTTCGGCTTCGTTGATCTCGCGCGCCACGAACGGAATCCCGCACTCCTCGGCGAGTTCCTCGACGAGCGCGTAGCGGATGCCTTCGAGGATCCGGTTGCTGCGCGGCGGGGCGAGCAGTTCGCCGTTCTTCACGACCCAGACGTTGGTCGACGAGCCCTCGGTGAGGTTGCCGTCGCGCAGCTGGATCGTCTCGAACGCCTTGCGTTCGGCCGCATGCTGGGCCATCAGCACGCTGCCGAGCAGCGAGGTCGACTTGATGTCGGCGTGCAGCCAGCGGCGGTCTTCCGCCGTCACGCAGCGCACGCCGGTGGTACGCATCTCGTTGCCGGGCAGCTCCATCGGGCTGACCATCATGAACACGGTGGGCACGACATCGGCCGGAAAGGCATGGCCGCGCCTGGCGACGCCGCGCGTGATCTGCAGGTAGACCTTGGCGTGCTCGCCCTCGTCGAAGCCGGCCGCGTTGGCGGCGAGCAGCTCGTCGATCAGCGTGGTCCAGCCGGCGTCGTCGCGCGGGTTCGGGATGCCGAGCTTCTTGAGGCTGCGCTCGAGCCGCGCCAGATGCTGCGGCAGCCGGAACGGCGTGCGGCGGCCGTCGTGCGCGTACACCGGCACGACCTCGTAGATGCCGTCGCCGAAGATGAAACCGCGATCGAGGACCGGCACGCGCGCCTGCGACAGCGGCACCCGTTGCTCCTCGGCCGAGATGCTCAGATAGACGACCGGATCGAAATCAGCTTGGCTCATGGCGATCAAAAAATCTCAGTGGCGATGCGTCCGAGTCGACCACGTCGCGGCACGGCGCGGGTTGCGGCAGGTCAGCGGAGCCCGGCGCGGCGCGCGCGCCGGCCCCGCGCCGGGCCGGTGTCTGCTTACTTCTTGCTGAACATCAGCAGGATCGAATCCCAGAGGCGGCCGAAGAAGCCCGCTTCCGGCACCGCCTGCAGCGCGACGACCGGGAACTGCGCGACCGTCTTGCCGTCCGCCACGAACTGCACCGTGCCGACCTGCTGGCCTTCGGCGAGCGGCGCGATGATCGGCGTGTTCAGCGTGACCTGCGGCTTGATCTTGTCGCCCGCGCCCTTGGGCAGTGTCACGAACTGGTCCTTCTGCACGCCGACCTGCACCGAGTTCGCCCGGCCCTTGTAGACGCGCGGCGTATCGACCGCCTGGCCGCCCTTGTAGAGACGCACCGTGTCGAACGCGCTGTAGCCGTAGTTCAGCATCTTCAGGCTGTCCTGCACGCGGTCGCTTTCCCTGGTCTCGCCCATCATCACCGACACGAGGCGGCGCGAGGCGTCGGAGCCCGGCAGCGGGCGCTTGGCCGAGGCGATCAGGCAGTAACCGGCGGCCTGCGTGTGGCCGGTCTTCAGGCCGTCCACGGTCGGGTCGATCCACAGCAGCCGGTTGCGGTTCGGCTGGCGGATGTTGTTGTAGGTGAATTCCTTCACCGAGAAGATGTTGTAGTAGTCGGGGAAGTCGCGGATCAGGCGCGCCGACAGCACGGCGAGGTCGCCCGCCGTGGTGTAGTGCTGCGGATCGGGCATGCCGTTCACGTCGGCGAAGTGGGTGCCCTTCATGCCGAGCTTCTGCGCCTCGGCGTTCATCATGTTGACGAACTGCGATTCGCTGCCGCCGACCAGCTCGGCCAGCGCGATCGCGGCGTCGTTGCCCGACTGGATGATCATCCCGTAGACGAGGTCGTGGACCGACACCGGCTTGTTCGCCTCGATGAACATGCGCGACTCGTCGGTGCCGACGCGGCGCACCGCCTCGCTCGGCGTCACGACCTGCTCCATCGAGATCTTCTTGGTCGAGAGCGCCTCGAACACCAGGTAGGCCGTCATCAGCTTGGTCAGCGAGGCGGGCTCGACGCGCTCGTCCGCGTTGCCGGAGGCGAGCACCTGGTTGCTGCTCGCGTCGACCAGCACCCACGAGCGCGCGTTCACGCCGGGCGGCGGTACCGCGCCCGGCAGATAGGTGGCCGGCGCGCCGGTCGGCGCCTCGGCGGCCGCCGCGGCGGCCTTCGCCTTGGCGGCGGGCTTTGCCTGCGCGACGGCGACCGTCGTCACGAGCGCGGCGGGCACGACGACGCCGAGCGCGACGTTGCGCGCGACGGTGGCGAAAGCGGTGGAAGAAGCGAGGGACTTGAGGCCTACGGAGGACAAACGCATGATCGATTCAGGCAGATGGCAGAAAGTGCTGCGCACGGGGCGCGAGATCGGGGAACCGGGACGGCGAGCGGTCCGGCCGCGGCACCTTGGCGGAGCCGGGCGCGACGCGCGGGATTGGACAGGCGGCAGCGGCGTCGGTTCGCGCGCCGCGCGGGTTTCGCGCGGCGTCACCGAACCCGCCAACCGCACCCGACCAGGCGCGCGACGCAGGCAAGCCCGGCCATTATACGGGCGGGCGGGCGGCCCAAGCCCGCAAGCGGCGTTTTCGTCGCGCGGAACGGACAGGCCGCGGCGCGTGCGATCCGGCCCGGAAATCGTCGCGCGAGGCGGCTCGATCGCCGGTTCGATGCCGGCATTCATGCCGGGTTGATGCAGGGCTGATGCCGGGTCGAGGCAAGGTCGAGCCGGATCGACGCCCGGCACGGCGGCGGCCACGCGGCCGGCTTCAGCGCCAGGCGTCGGTGATCACGCGCCGGAGGATGTGCAGCTTGCGGTGGAAGAAATGCTCGGCGCCCGGGATCACCACCACCGGCAGTTCCTGGGGCCGCGCCCAGTCGTAGACCGAGGCGATCGGCACCGTGTCGTCGGTTTCGCCGTGGATCACGATGGTGTCCTCGGGCACCGCGGCCACTTCCCAGCGGCTTGCCGCGGTGCCGACGAACACCATCCGCTCGATCGCCGCGCCCTGCTCGCGCAGGCGCTTCGCGACATGCGACAGCACGAACGTGCCGAACGAGAAGCCGGCCAGCACCAGCGGCGCGTCGGCCTGGCCCGGCTGCGCGCGCAGGTGGGCGATCACGGCGAGCAGGTCGTCGGCCTCGCCGTGGCCGTTGTCATGGGTGCCCTCGGTCGCGCCGACGCCGCGGAAGTTCGAGCGATAGACCGTGTAGCCGAGTTGCGTGAAGGTGCGCGCGAGCGTCTGCGCGACCTTGTTGTCCATGCTGCCGCCGAACAGCGGATGCGGATGCGCCACCAGCGCGACGCCGCGCGTGGCGGTGCCCTCGGGCGGCTGGTCGACGGCGATCTCGATGCGGCCGACCGGGCCGTCGATCAGGAATTTCTCGGTTTGGGCATTCATGGCGGCGCTTCGCTGCGAGGTATCGGTGAATCGGGGTGAATCGGCGGGAAAACCACGGGAAAAACGGCGGCCCGAACGCGCCGCGAACGGCGCACGGGATCGCGAGGCAACCAGACGGAACGGGGCGAGACGGAACGCGCGAACGCCGCTCAGATCGTCAGGCGCTCGACCACCTTGCCGTCGCGCAAATGCGATTCGACGATCTCGTCGATGTCCTGCTTGTCGACGTAGGTGTACCAGGTGCCCTCGGGATACACCACCATCACCGGCCCCTCCTCGCAGCGGTCGAGGCAGCCGGCCTTGTTGATGCGAACCTTGCCGGCGCCCGCGAGGCCCAGCTCCTTCACGCGCTTTTTCGCGTATTCCTGCATCGACTGCGCACCGCAATTCGCGCAGCTTTGACGATTCGCGCTCGGGTCGCGCTGGTTCAGACAGAAGAAGACGTGGTGCTGGTAGTAGGCGTTGCCGTTCATGGTGTGGGAGCCGCCCGCGTGCGCGAGGCGCCGCCGGCTGAATGGGTGAGGTGGGTGAACGATTATAGCGAGCGGCGGCGACGGGCGCAGAGGCCGCGCGCGGGCGTCTTTTCGTGACGGGCGCCTGTCGTTTCGTAATGAACCCGCGGCGGGAGGCGAGCGGCGGCGAGCCCGGCCGACATGCCGGCGTGCATGGACGCCTGAACCCCCGCTCAGCGGCCCCGGTGCCCGGTGCCGTCCGCCCCGTCGCTGCCCGGCCCCCGGCCGCGCGCGCGGCGGCCGAGCCAGCCGCGCTCGGCGTGCCACGCGAGCCAGATCAGCGCCGCGTAAGGCCAGATCCAGGCGAGCCAGCGCGCGATGCCGTTGAAGTGCAGGTAGCGGCCCTGGCTCCAGCCCGACAGCGCATAGTCGAAGAACGGATTCACCGGCAGCACGTTGACGAGCACCAGCGAGACGGCGAGCGCGGCGGCGGCGGCGGTGGCGCGCCAGACCGCGCGCAGGCGCAGCGCGGCGAGCCCTGCCTCGAGGCCGAGCGCGATGCCCGCGCAACCGCCCGGCGTGGCCCAGTCGAACGCGAGCCCGCTGCGCGACTGCACGAACGTGGCGGCCAGCTTCAGCACCAGCACCACGGCGACGAAGCCGATCACGAGCCGCTGGCGCGGCGCCTCGCGACGCATCGTCAGCGACGCGAGCGCGAGCGCCGCGAACAGGCCCAGCGCGGCGAGCAGCGCCTCCCAGGCGGTGGCCGACAGGCGCGCGTCGAGCGCGTCGAACGCGTCGGACCACCCCGCCACGCGCCAGCCGGCCGGCGCCCAGGCCAGCAGCGCGTCGCGCATCGACACGTCGGCGCGATCCCACAGCTCGCTCGGCCAGCTGCCGATGCCGAACAGGAACGGCGACGGGAACAGCACCGCGAACGGCCACAGCGCCGACAGCAGCAGCGGCGTGGCCGCGTCGCGCTCGAACCAGCTGTCGCGCAGCCGCCTCAGCAGCCCGCGCTCGATCAGCGCCGGCACGACGGGCGCCGCCAGCAGCGCGCCGAGCAGGGTGCCGAGCGCGTTGGCGCCGAGGTCGAGATTCGAGGCGACGCGGGTGGGCAGGTAGGTCTGCAGCGCCTCCATCGCGCCCGACACCAGCGTGCCGAACAGCGTCGCGGCGAGCACGGCGGCCGGCCCGCGCACGCGTGGATGCAGCGCGCCCACCGCGAGCGCGCCGAGCGGCAGGTAGCCGAGCACGTTGGTGACGACGTCGAAGCCGGTCCAGTAGCGCGGCATCGGCGCGAGCAGATAGTCGAACGGGCCGACGCCGAGCGAGCGCCAGCCGGAGAACGGGTACAGCGAGGCATAGACGATCAGCGCGGCATAGGCCGCGAACAGCCGCCGCCCGAGCGACGAGGCGTGGAGCGCGGCGGGCGGCGGCGCGCCGGCCGTCATCGCGGCTCCGGACCGGGCATGGCCGGCGCCGCGCGCGTCATGGCGAGGCGCTGGCCTGCACCGCGAGCCACGCCACCAGCTGCGCCACGAGTTCATTGCTGGCGGCGGCCAGCGCCGCCGCGCCGCCCGCCGCATCGGGCGTGCTGGCCGGCGCGCGCGACACGAAGCTGCGCTGGCCGAGCACGGCGCCGTCGCGCGTGAGCGTGGCGCGCACCGCCACCTCGCCGTGGCTCTGGTCCTGGCCGTCGAACACCTGCTCGAACTCGTTCAGCTCGACGTGCAGCACGGTGGCGCGCACCGCGTCGCCGCCGTCGAGCACCGTGCCGCGCGAGGCCAGCGCCGTGCGCAGCCGCTGCGTGAGCAGCTGCGCGGGCGGCGCGGTCCAGCGGCTGTCGCGGTAGGTGGCGATGCGCTGCGCGTCGGCGTAGGCGAGCCGGTAGACGAACTTGTCGGTGTCGAACGCGTCGGGCGCGCGCATGTCGAGCACCTTGAGCACGGTGCCCGAGGCCGGCGCGGCGGCAAAGCCCCCGCTGTCGATCGGGCCGAGGTCGTAGCGGATGTCGGACATCCGGGCCGCATCGCTCGCGCAGCCGGCGAGCAGCGCCAGTGCGAACGCGGCGCCGGCGAGCGCCGCGCGGCGGGCGGAAACAACAGTGAAGCGTGACATCGCGAATTCCTGCATGGTCTTGATCTCGTAAGCGGGTGGCCGAAGCCTCGTGAACGGGCGCCGCCGCGCGCCGCGCCGGCTGCCCGGTGCCGCGGCCGCCCGCTTGCGGCGCCCGCGTGCCTCGTCCTGTCGTGACGGTGCGGTCATGCGTTCGCGCATTGCGGCCGGGAGCGGGTTCGCCCCGCCCGCGCGCCGTGCAAGCTCAATGCCCGGGCGCGGCCTGCGGCCAGGCGAAGCCCGCCTCGCCCGGCCCCGGCAAGCCGGCGCTGGTGCCGAACAGCAGGCTGCGCGGGTTGCGGCTGATCTCGCCGGCCACCTCGCGCACCGTGCGCGAGGTGTCGCCGAGGTTCGAACTCAGCGAATTCACGCGCGGCAGCGTTTCGTAACGGATGCTCGCGTTCAGTTCGGACAGCGTCTGATCCATCGAGGCGAGCGCAGTTCCCGCCTGCTCGGCCGCCTTGCCGGCGCGGTCCAGGTTCGCGGCCACCGGCCCGTGCGGCCCGACCAGCGAGTCGGCCGAGGCGAGCGCCTGGTTCAGGCGGCGGGTGGTCTCGGGCAGCTGCGCGGTGACGGGCTCGAGCGATTTGGTCAGCGCGGCGACGCCGTCGGCGGCCTGCTGCACGCTCGCCTCGGTGGCGCGCAACTGCTCGCGCATCTCCGGCGAGAGCATCGCGTTGACGCTCCTGGCGGCCACCTCGAACTGCTTGAGCAGCACGTCGCCGCGCTGCTGGAGCTGGTCGAACAGGCTCGGATGCAGCGGGATCTGCGCGACCGCCTTGTCCGAGGTGGGCAGCGGCGCGAGATCGTGGCCGGTGTCGTCGAGCTGCACGAACGCGATGCCCGTCACGCCCTGGAAGCCGAGCGTGCCGAACGTCGAGCGCGTGATCGGCGCGTCGCGATCGACCAGGATGCGGATCGAGATCTCGCCCGGATGCGCGTGGTCGAAGTGGATCGAGGCGACCTTGCCGACGTCGAGCCCGCGATAACGCACGGCCGCGTCGGGATAGAGGCCGGTCACATTGGTGCGAGCGACCAGGTCGTAGGGGATCCGCACCGTGCGGTCGACGTTGAACCAGAACACGGTCGCGATGATCGCGAGCAGCAGGCCGATGGCGAAGAGGCCGGCCCAGAACGCATGTGACTTGTTTTCCATTCGCGATTCCCTGGTGTTACAGCTCGACGCTGGACAGCGCCGGTTCGAGTGCCGCCTTCGGCAGCTTCGCGCGCCGCTCGGGCGGCAGCGCCTGCAGCGCGCGGCGGCCGCGCAGCCCGAGGAAGTATTCCTTGATGAACGGATGATCGACGCTGGCCGCCTCCTCGACGGGCGCGGCCACCAGCACCTTGCGGTCGGCGATCACCGCCACCCGCGTGGAGAGCGCCACCATCGTATCGAGATCGTGCGTGATCATCACCACGGTCAGGCCGAGCGTGCGGTGCAGCGTGGCGATCAGGTCGACGAACTCGTCGGAGGCGCGCGGGTCGAGCCCCGCCGTCGGCTCGTCGAGGAACAGCAGCTCGGGCTCCAGCGCGATCGCGCGCGCGATGCCGACACGCTTGACCATCCCGCCCGAGAGCGCCGAGGGCATCTTCGAGGCGTGCTTGCACGGCAGCCCGACCATCTCCAGCTTCAGCATCACGATCTCGTGCAGCAGGTCGGCGGGCACGCGGCCCAACTCGCGCAGCGGCTGCGCGATGTTGTCGAACACCGTCAGCGACGAGAACAGCGCGCCGTGCTGGAACAGCATCCCCGAGCGGCTGCGCATCACGCGCGCGGCGTCGCCGTCGAGCGTGGCGATGTCCTCGCCGAACACGCGCACGGTGCCCGAGGTCGGCCGCTCCAGGCCGAGGATCTGGCGCACCAGCGTGGTCTTGCCCGAGCCCGAGCCGCCCACGATCGAGATGATCTCGCCCTGCCGCACGTCGAAGTCGAGATGCTCGTGGACCACGTTGCGCCCGTAGCGCTTGGTCATGTCGCGCACCTCGATCACGTAGCCTGCCTCGCCCGCGCCCTCGGTGGCCGCGCGCATCGCGGCGGCGGCCGTGTCGCCGCCGGGCGCCGGCGTGTTCGCCGTGTGTCTGTGGTCCATCATCCGAGCCCCACGTTCTGGAACAGGATCGCGAACACCGCGTCGGCGAGGATCACCACCGTGATCGACGACACCACCGAGGTGGTGGTGCCCTCGCCGAGGCTCTGCGAATTCGCCTTGATGCGGAAACCGAAGTGGCAGCCCACCAGCGCGATCAGCATGCCGAACACCACGCCCTTGCCGAGCCCGATCCAGAGGTTTGCGATCGGTACCACGCCCGGCAGCGAGCGCACGAAGAAGTTGAAATCGATGCCGAGCGCGAACTTCGCGGCGAGCGCCCCGCCCGACAGCGCGACGATATTGGTCCACATCACCAGCAGCGGCATCGCCACGCCGAGCGCGAGCACGCGCGGCAGCACGATGCGCAGCCCGTGCGGGATGCCCATCACGCGCATCGCATCGAGCTCCTCGGTCACGCGCATCACGCCGATCTGCGCCGTGATCGCCGAGCCCGAGCGCCCCGCCACCAGGATCGCCGAGAGCACCGGGCCGAGCTCGCGGATCACCGACAGCCCGAGGATGTTGACGATGTAGCGGTTCGCGCCGAACTGCTGCAGCTGCTGCGCCGACAGGTAGCTGAGCACGATGCCGATCAGGAACGCCACCAGCGCCGTGATCGGCAGCGCCCTCGCGCCGGCGTTGTAGACGTTCGCGGAGATCTCGGTCCACGGCATCGTCTTCGGGCGCCGCATGACCGCGCCGAGATCGAGGATCACGCGGCCGAACATGGCGACGCCGCCGAACAGGTGCTCGCCGAACTGGAACATCGCGAGGCCGAGCCGCGTGACCGGGTCATGGCGCACCACCGGCTCGGGCGCCTCGCGCGCCTCGTCGAGCCGCTCGATGCGTTCGAACACGATGCGCTGGTTGTCGGTCAGCGCGACGCCGTCCGGCAGCCGGTGGCCCCAGGCGCGCCAGAGCGCCTGGCCGCCCACGTGGTCGAGCCGCTCGATCGCCGAGAGGTCCCAGCGCGCCGCCGGGCCGTCCGCCGCGGCCGGCTCGCGCGAGCGCCGGCCGCGCGCCGCCTGGCCGCGCGCGAGCTTCTCGGCGCGCCGGACCACGAGGCCGCGATTGCGCGCCAGCGCGAGCGCCGTCCATTGCCCGGACAGGCGCACGATCTTGCCGCCGTCGACGCGATCGACCGACAGGCCGGGAGGTGTCTGGAAATCCAAGAGGCGATTCTTGCGAGAAATTTGATAAAGGACATTGTATCGAACCCCATCTGGCTGCGCGCCGGAAGCGGAGCACGAGAAAACCCGCGGCCGGAGGCATGCGCCCGGTCGTTGGCGGGCTAGTGCCGGGGGCCTGTCGCGCGGCTTTCGATATTGACCGTCGGCCGACCCGACCGCCGCCGACGCGGTGGGTCAACGGCCAACGGGGACAGGCCGTCCTCGGGTCAGCCTCGCGTCGGGCGGGAGTGCGGCGCTCATGCGGGCGCGCGCGTCCGGACTCGCGCCGACGCGCCGGCGCAAGCGACGACGGGCGCGCTATCACGCTCCCGACGCGGCCGCAGGTGGCGCGGGCGAGCATGCCCCGGACCCGCGACGGGCGCGACGGGCACGATGACCGGGACGGGGACGGGGACGGGGACGGGGACGGCCGTATCGTCCCCCGCCTGACGCGCCGCGCCACCGCCGGAAGCCGGCGCCGACAGCACATCGCGCAATATCGCGCCCGCGGCAACCGCGCCCGCCCCGACCGTTCGCCCGCCCCGGCGGCGCCGCGCGAACGTTCCGGCCCCGCCGCGCCGGCTCTCGTACAATAGCCGCCATGAACGTCTCCCCGCCCCTGCCCGACGACGCGCGGATCGATCCGACGCGCGCCTGCTCGCTGCCCGCCAACGCCCCCGAGCCGTGGCCGCTCGACATCGTCGAGGCGACCGGCTCGACCAACGCCGACCTCGCCGCCCATCTGAAGACGCTGCCGCGCACGCGCAACGCGCTGCCCCGGCCGATCGTGCGCGTCGCCTACGAGCAGACCGCCGGCCGCGGCCGCCAGGGCCGCCCGTGGTTCGCGCTGCCCGGCAACGCGCTGCTGTGCTCGGTCGGCTGCGTGCTGCCGCGCCCGGTGGACGCGCTCGCCGGCCTGAGCCTCGCGGTGGGCGTCGCGCTGGCCGAGGGGCTCGCCACGCTGCCGCTCGCGCGCGGCCAGCGGGTGCGCCTCAAATGGCCGAACGACCTGCTGCTCGCCGATGGCGACCTGCCGGTGGGCAAGCTCGGCGGGATTCTCGTCGAGACGGTCTGGAACACCGCCGACGCGACCGCGATCGTGATCGGCTTCGGCATCAACGTGCGCGGCGCCGAGGCGGTGGCCGCCGAGGTCGCCGCGCTGCGCGAGCGCAACGCCGCGCTGGTGGGCGCGCTGCCGCCCGCCGCGCTGTCGTCGGCCTGCACGAGCGCGAACCTCACCGATACGCTCGCCGCCGTGCTCGACCCGCTCGCCACCGCGCTCGAACGCTTCGCCGCCGACGGCCTCGCGCCGTTCCGGCCGCGCTGGGCCGCGCTGCACGCGCATGCGGGCCGCGAAGTCGTGCTGCTCGAACAGGGCCAGGAAGTGGCGCGCGGCGTCGCGGCCGGCATCGACGACAGCGGCCAGCTGCTGCTCGACACGGCCGACGGCCGGCGCGCGATCGCGGCCGGCGACGTCTCGCTGCGCGAGACCGGAGCCGCGCCATGACGGCGGCGCCCCTCGCGCTGCTGGTGGACGCGGGCAACAGCCGGATCAAGTGGGCGCTCGCCGGCGCCGACGGCACGCTCGTCGAGAGCACGGCGATCGGCCGGACGGCGGCAGCCCCGGCGGCGGGCGGCGCTCCCGGCCCGACGCCCGGCGGCCTCGCCGGCGGCGCCGGGGCCCATGCCGAGACGGCGATTCCCGCCTGGACCGGCCGCGCCGCGCCGCGCCATGCCTGGATCTCGAACGTGGCGGGCGCCGAGGTGGGCGCGCGCATCGATGCGCTGATCGACGCGCGCTGGCCCGGGCTGCCGCGCACGCTGGTCACGGCACGCGCCGAACAATGCGGCGTGACCAACGGCTACGCCACGCCCGCGCAGCTCGGCAGCGACCGCTGGTGCGGGCTGATCGGCGCGCACGCCGCGTATCCGGACGAGGCGCTGCTGATCGCGACGTTCGGCACCGCCACCACGCTCGAATCGCTCGCCGCCGACGGCCGCTTCACAGGCGGCCTGATCGCGCCGGGCTGGGCCATGATGATGCGCGCGCTCGGCATGCACACGGCGCAGCTGCCGACGCTCACGACCGACACGGCGCTGCGACTCGTCGGCGAACTCGACGACGCGTCGGGCCGCGTGCCGTTCGCGCTCGACACGGCGCACTCGCTGTCGGCCGGCTGCCTGCAGGCGCAGGTGGGCCTGATCGAGCGCGCCTGGCGCGACCTGACGACGGAGGGCCGCGCGGTGCGGCTGCTGCTGTCGGGCGGCGCCGCCGACGCCGTGGCGCACGCGCTGACGGTGCCCTACACGCGGCACGATTCGCTGGTGCTGTCGGGGCTGGCGCGGATCGCGAGCGATGCGACGCGCGACGGCGCCGGCCAATGAGGTCACAATCGAGGCCGCGCGCCGGAATGCCGTCGGCCCGGCCGGACTGATTATCGAGGGAGAGCTTCGACGATGATGCTACGTTGGTTGATCGCGATCTTGCTGGTGGCCAACCTCATCGCGCTGGCCGCGATCGAGGGGCTGTTCGGTCCGCCGCCCGCGGCCGGCGCGCGCGAGCCCGCGCATCTCGCCCAGCAGGTGCGCCCGGAGGCGCTGCGCGTCAGCGCGACGGCGCAGGCGGCCGAAACGCCGGTGGTGGGCGGCCCGATCACCTCGCCGGCGATCGACGTGCAGCCGCTCGGCGCATCGGCGCCGGACGCGGCGTCGGGCGCGGGTCCGGCTTCGGAGGCGGCGGCCTCAGGCGCTTCGGCGGCCTCGGGGGCCGCGGCACCCGCCACGGCACCAACATCCGGCGCGTCGGCCGCGACGCCGGCATCCGCTTCGCCCGCCGCATCGTCGGCAGGCCCGGCGCCGGCGGCCGCCCATGCCGCGAAGCTCGACAGCGCCGCGCCGGTGGTCGCCGCCGCCGCGACCCTCGCGCCGGTGGCGCTGGTCGAGGGCAAGAAGCGCCGCGCGGCCGCCAGGGCGCGCGCCAAGGCCAAGCCGCACACGGCCGCGCCGCACCACAAGACGACGCGCGCCTGACGCCGCGCGCCGGGGGCTCAGCCCTGGTGCGCGCGCACCTTCTTCAGGAGCGCCGTGGTCGAGCGCTCGAACTCGAACGGAATCGCCAGCGCCTTGCCGCCCCAGCCACGCACGAGCGCCGACTCGGGCAGCGCGTCCATGTCGTAGTCGCCGCCCTTGACGAGGATGTCGGGGCGCACCGCCTCGATCAGCGCCACCGGCGTCTGCTCCTCGAAACCCACCACCCAGTCGACGCACTCCAGCGCCGCGAGCAGCGCCATGCGGTCTTCCTGGCGATTGATCGGCCGGTCGTCGCCCTTGCCGAGCATGCGCACCGAGGCGTCGCTGTTGACGGCGACGATCAGGCAGGCGCCGAGCGCGCGCGCGTCGGCCAGATAGGTGACGTGGCCGCGATGCAGGATGTCGAACACGCCGTTCGTGAACACGACGGGCGACGGCAGCGTCGGGCGCAGCGCGGCGAGCGCGTCGCGGCTGATGAATTTACGTTCGAAGGCGGCGGGCATCGGCATGGACTCCGGTCGAAAGGTCGGCGCGGGACGCGACAGGGGTGAGCGGTTCGCCGGACGGGCCGGCGGCGGCAGGTTCGGCGACGGAACCGCGAAATCGAAGCAAAAAGTGCGGCAGCGCGGCGGTGCGGCGGCAAAAAAACGCTCACGCCCTCACGCCGCGCCATAAAAAAAGCCCGCTGAGCATCGGCGGGCTGGTGTCACGGCGGCGCGCCGCGTCAGGCGGGCTGGGCGGCCGCGCCGCCTTCCGGCGCCTGCAGGCGCATCGTCACTTCCTTGCGATAGCGGTTCAGTTCCTGAGCCGTCGCGAAGGTGCGCTCGAACAGGATCGACAGGTTGTGCAGGATGCGGTCGACGACCTTCTTTTCCCACTCGCCGTCGAAGCGGATCTGCTCGTCGAGCCAGCGCTCGAGCCACTCGGGATCGGGCAGGCGCGACTGCACGGTGTCGCGCGGGAACAGTGCCTGGTTCACGTGCAGGTTGGTCGGGTGCAACGGCTTCTCGGTGCGGCGCGCCGAGGCCATCAGCACGCCGATCTTCGCGAACGCCGAACGCGCCGCGTCGCCGCAGTTCGTGAGCGCCTTCTTCATGTAGCGCAGGTAGGCGCCGCCGTGGCGTGCCTCGTCGCGCGAGATCGTTTCGTAGATGTGCTTGATGACGGGCTCGGTATGCCATTCGGCGGCACGGCGATACCAGTGGTTCAGACGGATCTCGCCGCAGAAATGCAGCATCAGCGTCTCGAGCGGCGGCGCCGGATCGAATTCGAAGCGCACCGCGTGCAGTTCTTCCTCGGTCGGCATCATTTCCGGCTTGAAGCGGCGCAGGTATTCCATCAGCACCAGCGAATGCTTCTGCTCCTCGAAGAACCAGACGCTCATGAACGCCGAGAAATCGCTGTCGTGGTGGTTGTCGCGCAGGAACATCTCCGTCGCGGGCAACGCCGACCACTCGGTGATCGCGTTCATCTTGATCGTCTTCGCCTGTTCATCCGTCAGCAACGACGCATCGAACTTGTCCCAAGGGATGTCCTTCTCCATGTCCCAACGGACGGCTTCGAGCGATTTGTAGAGTTCCGGATAAAGCATGGTGTTCATGGTCCCACCCCTGTTCTGCGCATTGCGACTGCTAAACGTGACTGTTGCATCAAGCGCCCACAATGCGGGCGCCGACCTGACGAACCGGTAATTTTACGCGCTAAACCACGCGCCGGATGCACCTGGGCATCGACGCCTTTTCTGCGAACGCGCAACCGCTTGCGGGGCGGGCACGCGCAACGCTCGATCCGGCCGAGCCTCGCGCGTGCCTTTTGAGAGGTAGGCCGGCTCGAGGCCGGCTGTCGTTGTCGGGGCCGTGCGCGCGAGCGTCGGGGACGTATCGCGTCGCCAGCACCCGTCCTGGATGATTTCGGCGTCGGCGATGATAGCACGCACATGTGACTGATCCACGACATGAGCCGGGCGAAACGCGACGAAGCGTCGCATACAAAGCACAGCCGCCGCCGGGCGGCGGACGGCCCGGAACCGGTCCTGCTCAGCGCCTGTCGTTCCGTTCGGATAGCGAACCGATCGGTGAAGAATTGGGGGGCACGGCGCCGTCGGAACCGGAGCATGCCGGTGGCGGCGACGCGGCGGGCGGTTCGGCGACGAGCGGTCCGGCGACACGCGGTTTAACGGCGGCCGATTCGGCGGCGGGCGGTCCGGCAGCGGACGATTCAGCGCCAGGCGAATCGACGACGCGCGTTTCGGTGGTGAACGGTTCGGCAACAGCCGGCGCGGCAGCCGACAACGCGGCACCGGGCGAATCGACAACCGCCGGCACGAGCCCGGCCGGCAGTCCGTGCGCCGTCGCCGGCGGCCCGCCGCCCGGGCTCGCCGACGCGAGCCACGCGGCCAGCGTCTCGCGCTGCCGCAGCGCGTCGGCGTGGCCGAGCGCGATCAGTTCGCGCGTGAACTCGGCCTCGAACAACAGGTAGCTGGCAAACGACGCGCCGGCCGGCTGGTTGCCGCCGATCGCGCCAAGTAGCCCGCGCACCGTCAGCGGCAGCCGCCGCAGGTGCTTCGCGGCGATCAGCTCGATGCGCTCGGACGGCGCGATCGCGAGCACGTCGACATGACGCCAGCCGCTCTCGGGCTCGATCTGGCGCGGCAGGTGCTCGACCACGCGATTGACGTGCTCGATGCGCTCGATGTCGGTGCCGATCGAATCGAGGAACACGCTCGCGAGTACCTGCTGGCCGATCTGCGCGAGCGACGGATAGCCGACCGCATGGCCGTTGGCGGCCGGCACTTCGGGGCGCGCGGCCGCCGCGCCGATCACGACGATGCGGTCGCCGCCGAAATGGATCGCCGGCGAGAGCGGCGCGATCTGGCGGATCGAGCCATCGCCGAAATACTCGATGCGCCCGTCGATCACGAGCGGCACGGCCGGGAACACGAACGGGATCGCCGACGAGGCGAGCAGGTGCGCGGCCGACAGATCGACCATCCGCGCCGTGCGCTGCGCGCGCCGCCATGCGTGGATCGGCTCGCTGCCGGCGTAGAACGTCAGGTGGCGCCCGCTCGTGTAGCTGAGCGCGGTGATCGACAGCGCATGCAGCCGGCGCGCGCCGAGCATCTGGCCGATACGGTGGAAATCGAGTTCGCGCCGCAGCAGGTCGGCGAGCGGCGCGTTGTCGAGCAGCCCGCGCGGCGCGCGCCGCGCCGCCCAGCCGACGCTCATCGCGGCAAGCCAGCGCGCGCCCGCGCCGGCCACGCCGAGCCAGTCGGTGCGGTAGATCATCTCGGCCCGCAGGTGCTCCCAGAACGACAGCAGGCGCGCCGCGCCGCGCGGGAAATCGTCGGCGTGGCTCGCGATCGCGGCCGCGTTGATCGCGCCAGCCGACGAACCGCAGACGATCGCGAACGGCAGCTCGCGGCGCGCCGGCTCGACCTCGCGCGCGATCTCTGCCAGCGCCTGCAGCACGCCGGCCTGATACGCGGCGCGCGCGCCGCCTCCCATCAGAACGAGCGCGAGCCGCATCAGGGCCTCAGGAGAGGGGGATGGCGCGCATCACGGGCTGCGCTTGCGCGACGCCTTCGCGGCCGGCGGCGGCGTGTCGTTCGGCGCCTCGCCGGATGCCTGGGCGCGCGGCGTGCGCGGCTTCGGCGGCGCCGCGCGGCGCGTGGCCGGCTTGTGCGCGCGCGGGCCGGCGGCCTGCGCCGGTGCCGGTGCCGGCTTCGGTTTGGGCTCGCCGGCGCCTCCCGGCGCCGCGCCCGGCCCGGCGGCGCCGGGCTGCGTCATCGCGAAACTGGCGAGCTGGCTGAACTGCGATTGCAGCAGGTTCCACCAGCCGGCCGGATCGAACGCCTCGGCGCCCGTCGGCGGCGCGCCGGCGCCGGGCGCCGCGCCCGGGCCGGTGGTCCCGGCACTGCCGGCGGCCGCACCCGCCCCGGCCGCGTCGCCGGACGCACTGCCCGCGGCCTTGCCCGGTTCAGGCGACGCCGACGCGACCGCGCCGAACGGCGGCATGCCGAACGGCGACGCGAACGCCGGCGCGGCCGACGCGGGGGTGCCCTTGGCTTCGGCGCCCGATGCGACGGCCGCCTCGGCGGCGGCCATCGACTCCTGCGCGAGCGCGCCGAACGCACGCAGCGTGGCGAGCGTGGCGCGCTGCACCTCGAGCGCCTGGATCGCCGACTGCAGCATGCCGAGATTGAGCTTCAGCCATTGCTCGACGGCGCGCAGGTCGGTGATCCGCTTGTCGAGTTCCTCGACGCTCGCGAGCGGCGCCATCATGTCGGACATCGCCGACAGCGACGGCGGCAGCCCCTGGCCCGGCGCCGCGCCGATGCCGGCGCCGAACGGCGAGAGCCGCATCATGTCCCACATCCGGTCGAGCATGTCGGACGGCTTGAAGCCTGCGAAGCCGGAAAACGGGTTGGAGCCGGAAGTATCGGTCATGCGGCAATCCTTCGTGACGGGTTCGATTGGGCGGGCGTCGGGCGACGGCGCATGATCCGATCATAGCGCGCGGGCGCGACGCGCGAACGGCACGTTCGATGATCCTGTGCCCGATCTTGCGCCGCCGGCGGGCCGGAATCGCGCGACGTCGCGCGAACGCGCACTGGCCTCGACGTCACGGCTTGCCGGCCTCACCGTCCGACGGCGAGGCCGCGCCGTCGAAATCGGGTGCGCGACGCTCGCGCAGCGAATCGATGCCCTCGCGCACGTCCGGCCCCGAGAACCCCATGAATTCGAGCGCGAGCGACGCGTCGAAGGTCGGCCCGGCCATGCGCAGCCAGTTGTTGAGCGCGTACTTGGTCCAGCGAATCGCGCTCTGCGAGCCGTGCGCGAGCCGCTCGGCCACCGCCAGCGCCGTCGGCAGCAGCTCGGTCGCGTCGACGGCCAGCGACACGAGCCCGATCCGCTCGGCTTGCGCGCCGCTCACCGGCTCGCAGAGCAGCAGGTGGTATTTGGCCTTCGCCATCCCGCACAGCAGCGGCCAGACGATCGCCGCGTGGTCGCCGGCGGCCACGCCGAGCCGCGTGTGGCCATCGATGATGCGCGCGTCGTTCGCGGCGATCGACACGTCGGCCAGCAGCCCGGCCACCAGCCCCGCGCCCACCGCCGGCCCGTGCATCGCCGAGACGATCGGCTTGCTGCAATTGATCACGTTGTAGACGAGGTCGCGCGCCTCGTGCCAGACGCGCGTGCGCACCGCGAAGTCGTCGGCCATCTGCTCGACGAGCGCGAGATCGCCGCCCGCCGAAAAGCCCTTGCCCTCGCCGCGGATCAGCGCGACGCGCACCTCGGGATCGCGGTCGAGGTCGCGCCAGATCCCGGCGAGCTCGCGGTGCATGCGCGCGTCGGCGGTGGCGAGGCCGCTGCGGTTGGCGCCCTCGCCGCTCATCACGATCTCGAGGATGCCGTGCGGCAGGCGCCGCAGCCGCAGCGCCTGGTAGCCGGCGTAAGCATCGGGTTGGCTCATGTCTCGCTCCTTGTCGATGTCGTTATGGTGGCGTTGTGTCGTGATGGTGCCGCCCGCGCTCAGGCCGCCCCGTCGAGCGGCGCGACAGCCTGCTCGATCGCGCCGAAGATCGACTTGCCGGCCGCGTCGAGCATCTCGATCTTCACGCGATCACCGTAGCGCATGAACTCGGTGGCGGGCGCGCCGTGCTCGATGGTTTCGAGGCAGCGCTTCTCGGCGATGCAGCAGTAGCCGCGCGTGGCGTCGCGGTTCGACACCGTGCCCGAGCCGACGATGGTTCCGGCCCGCAGGTTGCGGGTCTTCGCCGCGTGCGCGATCAGCTGTCCGAAATGAAACGTCATGTCGGTGCCGGCGTCGGGCTGGCCGACCCGTTTGCCGTTCCAGTGAACCAGCATCGGCCGCGAGAGGCGCCCGTCGCGCCAGCTCTCGCCGAGCTCGTCGGTGGTGACGGCCAGCGGCGAGAACGCCGTGGCCGGCTTGCTCTGGAAGAAGCCGAAGCCCTTCGCGAGCTCGGCCGGAATCAGGTTGCGCAGCGACACGTCGTTGGCCAGCATCACGAGCCGCACGGCCTTCAGCGCGTCGTCGGGCGCGGTGCCCATCGGCACGTCGCCCGTCACCACCGCCACCTCGGCCTCGAAGTCGATCCCCCACGCCTCGGAGGCGCAGACGATGTCCTCGCGCGGCCCGAGGAAATCGTCGCTGCCGCCCTGGTACATCAGCGGATCGGTCGCCAGCTCGGGCGGCAGCTCGGCGCCGCGCGCGCGGCGCACCAGCTCGACGTGGTTCAGGTAGGCCGAGGCGTCGGCCCACTGGAACGCGCGCGGCAGCGGCGCCATGCAGTCGGCCGCCTCGAACGCGAACGAACGGCGCGCGCGGCCGTGGTTGAGCGCGTCGTAGAGCTCGCGAAGCTGCGGGGCGTGGAAGGTCCAGTCGTCGAGCGCGCGCTGCAGCGTCGGCGCGACCGTGTCGGCGATCGCCGCCGTCTGCAGGTCGCGCGACACGACGATCAATTGGCCGTCGCGCGTGCCGTCCTTCAGCGATGCAAGTTTCATGGAGCTGGGTACCGTGTAGTGACGAGGAAAGGAAACTATTCTACGATGGTGAACCGCGCGGCGAAGGCCGCGCATCGCCCGCGGCGGCGCGAGGCGCGAGGCGCGCCCGCCGTGCCGGCGGGGCGCGGCGCCCCGCCGGGCCGCGCTTTTCCGTTGCCGCTTTCCGTTCCTTTTCGCCTCACGCGCCCCCGCCATGTCCGACACCGAACCCGACGAGCTCGCCGACGACGGCGCCGAGGAAAAAGTGCGCTCCGGCATCCAGTCGATCGAGGTCGGCTTCCGGCTGCTCGACGTGCTGACCCAGGAGCCGCGCGCGATGATGCTGCGCGACCTCGCGCATCGCGCGCAGATGAGCCCCGCCAAGGCACACCGTTATCTGGTCAGCTTCCAGCGGCTCGGCGTGGTCGCGCAGGATCCCGTCTCGGGCCGCTACGAACTCGGCGGCTTCGCGCTGCAGATGGGGCTCGCCCGGCTCGCGCGCGTGGACGGCGTGAAGCTCGCGCGGATCGCGCTGAGCGCGCTGCGCGACCAGCTCGACCAGACCGTCGGCATCGCCGTGTGGGGCAACCACGGGCCGACCATCGTCCACTGGATGGAATCGAGCCATCCGGCCCGCGCGTCGCTGAAGCTCGGCGACGTGATGCCCCTGCTCGGCTCGGCCACCGGCCTGCTGTTCGCCGCCTACCTGCCGCGCGGCAAGACCGAGGCGCTGCTCGAACGCGAGCTCGCCGACCTGCGCCGCGCGCCGCATCACCACGGCCCGCGCACGCGCGAGGCGCTCGAGGCGCGCCTGGCCGAAGTGCGCGAGCACGGCGCCGCGCGCGTCGAGGGCATGCTGCTGCCCACCATCCATGCGTTCTGCATGCCGGTGTTCGATTCGCTCGGCGAACTCGCGCTCGGCCTCGTCGCGCTCGGCCACGAAGGCGTGTTCGACATCGCCTGGGGCGGCGAGGTCGATCTCGCGCTGCGCGAGTGCGCCGCGAACCTGTCCTATCAAATCGGCTACAGTCCGGCGCACGAGGCGTGACGGGCCGAGCCGCGTCATTCGCCATGTCACGCGCCGCGAACGATCGCGGCGCGCGGCTGTCCCACCTGTCCGTCCCGTCCCGCCGTATCGCGCCCGCATGACAGGAGCGGTGCCGAGCGCGGTGCCTCGCCGAACCCGGAACGAAGCTTGCTCGCCCGATTCCGACGCCGCGCGCCGGCCCCTCACCCGAACCGTCACCGCGAGCCACGCCATCGCCTTCACGACACCCTGACCGATGCCGCCGTCCCCGCCCTCCGACTCGTCACGCGCCTCGCCGCGCCGCCTGCTGCGCATCGCGCTGACGCTCGCGGTCGTGCTGCTGCTGCACGGCCTCGTGGCGCTGTGGTTCGCCGGCTATCGCGCGCCCGCGAACCCGTCGTCGCAAGACGACACGCCGGTGCAGGTCGAACTGCTCAAGCCGCAGCCGATCGAACGCGCGCCGGCGCCCGCGCCCCGTCCGCCACAACCGCCGCATCGCCCCGCCGCCGCACCCGCGCCGCGGCCGCCCACGGCGCCGCCCGAGCATGCTCCGGTGCTGACCACGACGCAGCCGTCGCCCGTCACCACGAGCCCTACCGCCCCGTCCGCCGAAACCGGCGCGGACACCGGTGCAGGCACCGGCACCGCGGCCGCGTCGAATTCCACCGCCGACCGCGCCGCGCCGGCCTCCGCACCCGCGCCGGGCGTGAAGTTCGTGCCGCCGCCCTCGGGCGACTTGCGCTACGGCGCATACTTCAACGGCAACCTGAACGGCACCGCCACGATCCACTGGGTCACCGACGGCCGCCGCTACCGGCTCGCGATCGACATCCCGGTGCCGTTCGTCGGGCCATACAGCTACGAGAGCCGCGGACGCATCGACGGCTTCGGGGTCGCCCCCGAGCGCTACACCGAGCAGCGCGGCC
Source organism: Burkholderia plantarii (assembly GCF_001411805.1). Lineage (NCBI taxonomy): Bacteria > Pseudomonadati > Pseudomonadota > Betaproteobacteria > Burkholderiales > Burkholderiaceae > Burkholderia > Burkholderia plantarii. The sequence continues at coordinate 3,885,223 of NZ_CP007212.1, forward strand.
GGCGCCCGGCCGACATCGCGATCTTCAACCGCGACTCGAAGCAGATCGTGTTCACGAAGACGCCGAATTCGATCGCGCTGCCCGACGGCGCGCAGGATCGCTTCAGCCTGCTGATGCAGCTCTCGGGGCTCGTGCATGGCGCGCCCGACAGCTATCGGCCGGGCGTGGCGCGTGAGTTCCTGGTGGTCGACAACGACAGCGGCGAGACCTGGCCGATCGTCACGATCGGCGACGAATCGATCCGCACCGACGCCGGCCCGCTGCAGGCTCGCCACTTCCGCCGCCTGCCGCGTCGCGCCGGCGACACGCGCCGCATCGACATCTGGCTCGCGCCGTCGCTGGACTGGCTGCCGGTGCGGCTGGTGCAGACCGAGCCCAACGGTTCGGAGATCGAATTGCTCTGGCAAGGACGCTCAGCAGCCACCGCTCAGCTCGGCTACGATGAAAGGGTAACGCGCGAGGCTTCGTCGGCTTCGTCGGCTTCAGCGGCTTCGTCGGCTTCAGCGGCTTCGTCGGCTTCAGCGGCTTCGTCGGTTCCAGCGGTTCCAGCGGCTCCGGCGGCTTCAACCGTCACTGCCCCGGCCCCGGCCTCCGGCATCGTCGCGTCGCCGTCACAAGCAGTCTCGGGCGCGCGGTAATTTCGACCGATCAGCCCCGTCGCATCAGGGCCGGCGGTTCGCAGGTAAACTTGCGTCACAGTGTTGACAATGTTTGACAACTTGACCCGTGCAGTGGAGGAAAATCGGAACCGTTTCAACGAGATCGGTCTCTAACCGAAACGCCCTTGCCGCGCGGGCGTGCAGCGCCAACCCCTTGAAACCGGCCAGGTCCGCCCCACCTTCGGAGCATTCGGCCTGACAGCCACAGCAAAGAGGAGTGCCGCCATGCAAATGATCTACAACAGCCCCAACTACTGCGTCGTCGAATTCGCGCCGCAGCTCGGCCATCATGCGATGAATTCCGGTGGCTATGAAATCGTGGACAAGAACTCCCAGCGCGAGATCTTCATCGACGGGGAACTGGCCGCACGCTTTCGTGAACATGTGAAGCAGCTGATCGAAGACGAGCCGTCGCTCGACGAGGTCGACGAATTCCTCGGCCAGTTCGACAGCCTGATGACACAGCCGGTGGTGCTGCACTAGCGCTGCACGCGCGCCGCCGCTCGCGCGGCGCGCGCCCTGGCTGGCCGGCCGGGCGGCCGCACTTCCCGCCCCGCCGCGCGCAAGCCGCGTTCCCGCCCCCGCCCGGTCCGCCGCGCGGGGGTTTTCGTTGGCGGCCCGGCCCGACGTGGCCGTCCGGCAACCGCTACAATGTGGCTTTTCCGCCATTGCCGTGGGTCCGCCATGTCGCCATCCCCGTCCGCCCGCTCCGCCCTCGCCGCGTCCTATACGCGCGGCGCCGACCTGCCCGCGCTGCTCGAGCGCCGGATCCTGATTCTCGACGGCGCGATGGGCACCATGATCCAGCGCTACAAGTTCGACGAGGCCGCCTATCGCGGCGCGCGCTTCGCCGACTTCGCGCGTGACATCAAGGGCAACAACGAACTGCTGTCGCTGACCCAGCCGGACACGATCCGCGAGATCCACGACCAGTACTTCGCGGCCGGCGCCGACATCGTCGAGACCAACACCTTCGGCGCGACCACCATCGCCCAGGCCGACTACGAGATGGAGCACCTCGTGGTCGAGATGAACCTCGAATCGGCGAAACTCGCGCGCGAGTCGGCGCTGAAATACTCGACGCCCGACAAGCCGCGCTTCGTGGCCGGCGCGATCGGACCGACGCCGAAAACCGCCAGCATCTCGCCCGACGTCAACGATCCGGGCGCGCGCAACGTCACCTACGACGAACTGCGCGATTCGTATTACGAACAGGCGAAGGCGCTGCTCGACGGCGGCGTGGACCTGTTCCTGGTCGAGACGATCTTCGACACGCTGAACGCGAAGGCCGCGCTGTTCGCGCTCGACCAGCTGTTCGAGGACACCGGTGAACGCCTGCCGATCATGATCTCGGGCACCGTGACCGACGCGTCGGGCCGGATCCTCTCGGGCCAGACGGTCGAGGCGTTCTGGAATTCGCTGCGCCACGCGCGCCCGCTCACGTTCGGCCTGAACTGCGCACTCGGCGCGGCGCTGATGCGCCCGTACATCGCCGAGCTGGCCAAGCTCTGCGATACCTACGTGTCGTGCTACCCGAACGCGGGCCTGCCGAACCCGATGGCCGAGACCGGCTTCGACGAAACGCCCGACGTCACCTCGGGGCTGCTCAGGGAGTTCGCGCAGGCCGGCCTCGTGAACCTGGCGGGCGGCTGCTGCGGCACCACCCCCGAGCACATCGCCGAGATCGCCAAGGCACTCGCCGACGTGAAGCCGCGCCGCTGGCCGTCGCACTACAGCGAAGCCGCCTGACCCGCCGCGCCGGCCGCCCCGCGCGGGCGCCGGCCCGCCGCCCAGAGCGCCCCTACCGATACGACAACGATACGCCCGTCATGACCGATCACACCATGCGCCTTGCCGGCCTCGAGCCGTTCAACGTCACCCAAGGCACGCTCTTCATCAACGTCGGCGAACGCACCAACGTGACCGGATCGAAGGCGTTCGCGCGCATGATCCTGAACGGCCAGTTCGACGAGGCGCTGGCGGTCGCGCGCCAGCAGGTCGAGAACGGCGCGCAGGTGATCGACATCAACATGGACGAGGCGATGCTCGATTCGAAGGCGGCGATGGTGCGCTTCCTGAACCTGATCGCCTCCGAGCCCGACATCGCACGCGTGCCGATCATGATCGACTCGTCGAAGTGGGAGGTGATCGAGGCGGGCCTCAAGTGCGTGCAGGGCAAGGCGATCGTCAACTCGATCTCGCTGAAGGAAGGCGAGGAGCAGTTCCGCCACCACGCGCGGCTGATCCGCCGCTACGGCGCGGCGGCCGTGGTGATGGCGTTCGACGAGACCGGCCAGGCCGACACGTTCCAGCGCAAGACCGAGATCTGCACGCGCTCGTACCGGATGCTGGTGGACGAATGCGGATTCCCGCCCGAGGACATCATCTTCGATCCGAACATCTTCGCGGTGGCCACCGGCATCGAGGAGCACAACAACTACGCGGTCGACTTCATCGAGGCGACGCGCTGGATCAAGCAGAACCTGCCGCACGCGAAGATCAGCGGCGGCGTGTCGAACGTGTCGTTCTCGTTCCGCGGCAACGACCCGGTGCGCGAGGCGATCCACACCGTGTTCCTCTACCACGCGATCCAGGCCGGCATGGACATGGGGATCGTCAACGCGGGCCAGCTCGGCGTCTACGCCGATCTCGACGCCGAGCTGCGCGAGCGCGTCGAGGACGTGATCCTGAACCGCCGCGACGACGCCACCGACCGCCTGCTCGAAGTGGCCGACAAGTTCAAGACCGGCGCCGCGAAGAAGGAGGAGAACCTCGAGTGGCGCAACCAGCCGGTCGAGAAGCGCCTCGCGCACGCGCTGGTCCACGGCATCACCAACTTCATCGTCGAGGACACGGAAGAGGCGCGCGCGGCGATCGACGCGGCCGGCGGGCGGCCGATCAACGTGATCGAAGGCCCGCTGATGGACGGCATGAACGTGGTCGGCGACCTGTTCGGCCAGGGCAAGATGTTCCTGCCGCAGGTGGTGAAGTCGGCGCGCGTGATGAAGCAGGCGGTCGCCCACCTGATCCCGTTCATCGAGGAAGAGAAGCGCCGCCTGGCCGAGGCCGGCGGCGACGTGCGCGCGAAGGGCAAGATCGTGATCGCGACCGTGAAGGGCGACGTCCACGACATCGGCAAGAACATCGTGTCGGTGGTGCTCCAGTGCAACAACTTCGAAGTGGTCAACATGGGCGTGATGGTGCCGTGCAACGAGATCCTCGCCAAGGCGAAGGTCGAGGGCGCCGACATCATCGGCCTGTCGGGCCTCATCACGCCGAGCCTGGAAGAGATGGCCTACGTGGCCGCCGAGATGCAGCGCGACGACTACTTCCGCGTGAAGAAGATCCCGCTGCTGATCGGCGGCGCCACCACCTCGCGCGTGCATACGGCCGTGAAGATCGCGCCGCACTACGAAGGCCCGGTGGTGTACGTGCCGGACGCCTCGCGCTCGGTGTCGGTGGCCTCCAGCCTGCTGTCGGACGAAGGCGCGACGCGCTACCTCGACGAGTTGAAGGGCGAGTACGACCGGATCCGCGACCAGCACGCGAACAAGAAGAAGCAGCCGATGGTCACGCTGGCCGCCGCGCGCGCCAACAAGACGAAGATCGACTGGGCCGGCTACACGCCCGTCAAGCCGAAGTTCATCGGCCGCCGCGTGTTCAAGAACTACGACCTGGCCGAACTCGCGCAGTACATCGACTGGGGTCCGTTCTTCCAGACCTGGGACCTGGCCGGCCCGTATCCGGCGATCCTCAACGACGAGATCGTCGGCGAATCGGCGCGGCGCGTGTTCTCGGACGGCAAGTCGATGCTCTCGCGTCTGATCCAGGGCCGCTGGCTGACCGCCAACGGCGTGATCTCGCTGCTGCCGGCCAACACGGTGAACGACGACGACATCGAGATTTACACCGACGACACGCGCAGCGAGGTGCTGATGCGCTGGAGCAACCTGCGCCAGCAGAGCGAGCGCCCGGTGGTGGACGGGGTGATGCGGCCGAACCGGTCGCTGGCCGACTTCATCGCCCCGAAGGACTCGGGCGTGGCCGACTACATCGGCATGTTCGCGGTCACGGCCGGGCTCGGCGTGGACCTCAAGGAAAAGCAGTTCGAGGCCGACCACGACGACTACAGCGCGATCATGCTGAAGGCGCTCGCGGACCGCTTCGCCGAGGCCTTCGCCGAGGCCCTGCACGCGCGCGTGCGGCGCGAGCTGTGGGGCTACGCGGCGGGCGAGACGCTCGACAACGACGCGCTGATCGCCGAGAAGTACGCCGGCATCCGCCCGGCGCCCGGCTATCCGGCCTGCCCCGACCACCTCGTCAAGCGCGCGATGTTCGACGTGCTGCGTGCCGGGGAGATCGGCATGAGCGTGACCGAGTCGCTGGCGATGCTGCCGGCCGCGAGCGTGTCGGGCTTCTACCTCGCGCATCCGGACAGCACCTACTTCTCGGTTGGCAAGATCGCCGACGACCAGGTGGCCGACTTCGCCGCGCGCATGTCGCTGTCGGACACCGACGCGCGCCGCGCGCTCGCGCCGCTGCTGTAGGCGCAAACGGGGCCACGGCCGAAATCATCGGAGCAATCGGCGAGCCGCCGCGGCCGCGCTGCCTCGCGCGACGCGCACAAAAAAGCCCGCTTCCAGGAAGCGGGCTTTTTCATGGGCGGCCGGCCCGAGGCAGTTCGGGCGCCGGGTCAACCCCGGCGGGGCTCAGAAGCCCCAGTGGACGTCGGCGTTCTGCGCCTTGGCCGCGCGCAGCATGCCGAGGAACGGCGCGACGCGCTGCGCCACGCTCGGCGGGACTTCATGATGGGCGTGGTCGTTTTCGTCCTCGTGGAAGTGGCCGCCGTGCTCGGCGCTCGCGCGCCGCGCCTGGTCGGTGACCGCCTCGAGCTTCGCGATCGCGCCATCCAGTTCGTCATGGGTGATGACGCCGCGCTCGCCCAGCTGTTTGCCGACGATGCCCAGCACGTACACCGCGAAATCCTTCAGGACGTCGAGGTCCTGTGCCGCCTTGCTCTTGAACGTAATCATGATCGCCATTTCCTTTCAGCTTGTTGTGCGTGCCGGCGCCGGGGCCGGCTGGCGCGGGTCCATGGGGCGCGCGCCGACGCCTTGCGTCTGAGCGGCATATTAGCACCTGTTAAAATTCAGCGATCCCTGAAACGCGCGCCGCCCGGCGCGCCGTCGGGCCGGTCCGCGAGGGCCGCCGACATCGACCCTTTCCGACAGCATGCTGCCTGCCCAAAAACACATTCTCGAAACCCTGCTCGCCGACAGCGTGAAGCAGGTCGTCCAGGCCCTGAAAGGCGAGGCCGACGCCGCGTTCGTGGCGCCCGCCATCGCGCTCGAGCGCCCCAAGGCCGCCGCGCACGGCGACGTGGCCTGCAACGTCGCGATGCAGCTGGCCAAGCCGCTCGGCACCAACCCGCGCCAGCTCGCCGAGAAAATCGTCGCGGCCATCACGGCGCAGCCGGCCGCGGCCGGCCTCGTCGAGGCCGCCGAGATCGCGGGCCCCGGCTTCATCAACCTGCGCCTGTCGGCGGCCGCCAAGCAGGCCGTGATCGGCGCGGTGTTCGCCGAGCGCGACGCGTTCGGCCGCTCCGATCGCGACGCCGGCCGCCGCGTGCTGCTCGAGTTCGTCTCGGCCAATCCCACCGGCCCGCTGCACGTCGGCCACGGCCGCCAGGCCGCGCTCGGCGACGTGCTCGCCAACGTGCTGGCGAGCCAGGGCTACGCCGTGCATCGCGAGTTCTACTACAACGACGCCGGCGTGCAGATCGGCAACCTCGCGCTGTCCACCCAGGCGCGCGCGCGCGGCCTCAAGCCCGGCGACGCCGCGTGGCCCGAGGCCGCCTACAACGGCGAGTACATCGCCGACATCGCGCGCGAGTACCTGGCCGGCGCGACGGTGGCCGCGAGCGACGGCGAGCCGGTGACGGGCAAGGGCGATGTGGAGGACCTCGAGGCGATCCGCCGGTTCGCGGTCGCCTATCTGCGGCGCGAGCAGGACATCGACCTGAAGGCGTTCGGCGTCAAGTTCGACCAGTACTACCTCGAGTCGTCGCTGTACGAGGAAGGCCGCGTCGAGCAGACCGTACAGGCGCTGATCGCGGCCGGCATGACCTACGAGCAGGATGGCGCGCTGTGGCTGCGCACCACCGACGAGGGCGACGACAAGGACCGCGTGATGCGCAAGTCCGACGGCACCTACACCTACTTCGTGCCCGACGTCGCCTATCACGTCGCCAAATGGCAGCGCGGCTTCACCAAGGTCATCAACATCCAGGGCTCGGACCATCACGGCACCATCGCGCGCGTGCGCGCCGGCCTGCAGGGCCTGCACATCGGCATCCCGCAGGGCTACCCCGACTACGTGCTGCACAAGATGGTCACCGTCATGCGCGACGGCCAGGAGGTGAAGCTCTCGAAGCGCGCCGGCAGCTACGTGACGGTGCGCGACCTGATCGAATGGTCGGGCGGCGCCACGCCCGATTCGGAAGTCTCGCCCGACCAGCTCGACGAGGCCATCATCACGCGCGGGCGCGATGCCGTGCGTTTCTTCCTGATTTCACGCAAGGCCGACACGGAATTCGTGTTCGATATCGATCTGGCGCTGAAGCAGAACGACGAGAATCCGGTCTACTACGTCCAGTACGCGCATGCCCGCATCTGCTCGGTGATGAACGAGTGGAAGTCGCGCCACGGCGCCGACGAGGCGATGCTGGCCGGCGCCGATCTTTCGCCGCTCGACAGCCGCGCGGCGATGGCGCTGCTGCAGAAGCTGGCCGAGTACCCGGACATGCTGACGCACGCGGCCGGCGAACTCGCGCCGCACGCGGTCGCGTTCTACCTGCGCGAACTCGCGGGCGAGTTTCACTCGTTCTACAATGCGGAGCGCGTTCTCGTCGACGACGAGGCGCAGCGCACCGCGCGCATCGCGCTGCTGGCCGCGACGCGCCAGGTCCTCGCGAACGGCCTCGCGGTGCTCGGCGTGTCGTCGCCGAGCAAGATGTAAGCCGCCGGGCCGGGCATCCGACGGCCGCGCCCCATGCGCGGCCGCGCCACGTTTCCCGTTTCACGACTCTTTTAGCAGGTGACTCAAGCAATGGCACAACCGCGCCGCACGTCGAAACCCTCGAAACAAGCCGGAGGAACCTTTCTTGGCATCGTGCTGGGCCTGATCGTCGGCCTCGCGATCGCCGTGGTGGTCGCGCTGTACATCACGCGCGCGCCGTCGCCGTTCGTCTCGAAGGTCGCCCCGCCCGCCGACAACGCCAACGGCGCGAGCCAGCCGCAGCAGTTCGATCCGAACCGCGCGCTGCAGGGCAAGACGCCGGGCCAGCCGGTGCCGCCGCAGGCCGCCCAGCCGGCCCCGCCGAACACCGCGCCGGGCCAGGCCGCGAACCAGACGCAGCCGCCGCTGCTGCCCGAGCCGCAGATCGTCGAGGTGCCGGGCGCGAACCCGGCCGACAGCAACGGCGTGGCCGTCGCGCCGAAGCCGGCCGACAACGCGCCGCCGGCGAAGAAGCCGCAGGCCGCCGCCGACAACGCCACCTCGCAGCCGAAGGCCGCGCAGCAGCCGCCGAAGGCCGGCTCGACCGCCACCGCCGCGAACCCGCCCGCCAAGTCCGGCTCGGGCGCTACCGCCGCCGACGCGAACAGCGGCTACTTCCTGCAGGTCGGCGCCTACAACACCGAGGGCGACGCCGAGCAGCAGCGCGCGCGGCTCGGCTTCCAGGGCTTCGAGTCGAAGGTGTCGAAGCGCGACCTGAACGGCGTCACCTACTATCGCGTGCGGATCGGACCGTTCAACAAGTTCGAGGACATGAACTCCGCGCGCCAGCGGCTGTCCGATGCCGGTGTCGATACCGCGGTGATCCGCTTCACGAAGCAATGAGAACCGGCCGGCCGTGACCGGCTCCTGCAACCGTTCGAAAAACCAACATGAAAAAACTGCTCAGCACGCTGTTCCTCTCCATCGGCCTCGTCGCGGGCGCGGCCCACGCGTCGCCGTCGGCCCCCGTGGCCGGCAAGGAATACGAGGTGATGAAGGCGCCGCAGCCGGTGTCGGCGCCGGCCGGCAAGGTCGAGGTCATCGAGTTCTTCTGGTACGGCTGCCCGCACTGCTACGAGTTCGAGCCGACGCTCGAGGCATGGGTCAAGAAGCAGGGCGACAACATCGTGTTCAAGCGCGTGCCGGTGGCGTTCCGCGACGACTTCCTGCCGCATTCGTCGATGTACTACGCGCTGAACGCGCTCGGCGTGGCCGAGAAGGACACGCCGGCCGTGTTCAACGCGATCCACAAGGAAAAGAACTACCTGCTGACGCCGCAGGCACAGGCCGACTTCCTCGCCACGCAGGGCATCGACAAGCAGAAGTACCTCGCCACCTACAACTCGTTCAGCGTGCAGGGCCAGGTGAAGCAGGCCGGCGAACTGCTCAAGAGCTACAACATCGACGGCGTGCCGACCGTGGTGGTCCAGGGCAAGTACAAGACCGGCCCGTCCTACACGAACAGCGTCGAGAACACGCCGGCCGTGCTCGACTACCTGGTCAAGCAGGTCAAGGACAAGAAGCTCTGATCCCCCGCTCCCGCTCGCGGACGCCGGCATGACCGCTCCCCTCAAGGTCTTCATCACCGGCGCCTCGAGCGGCCTCGGGCTCGCGCTGGCCGAGGCCTACGCCCGGCAGGGCGCGACACTCGGGCTGGTCGCGCGCCGCCCCGAGCCGCTCGCCGCGTTCGCGCGGCAACATCCCTCCCTCACCGTCTCGATCCATCCCGCCGACGTGCGCGACGCGGCCGCGCTGCAGCGCGCCGCCGACGCGTTCGTGGCTGCGCACGGCTGGCCCGACGTGGTGATCGCGAACGCCGGCGTGAGCCGCGGCGCGATCACCGGCGAGGGCGACCTCGACGCGTTCCGCGAGATCATGGAAGCCAACTGGTTCGGCATGGTCGCCACCTTCGAGCCGTTCGTGGCCGCGATGCGCGCCGCGCGGCACGGCACGCTGGTCGGCGTGGCGAGCGTGGCCGGGGTGCGCGGGCTGCCCGGCTCGGGCGCCTACAGCGCCTCGAAATCGGCCGCGCTCAAGTACCTGGAAGCGCTGCGCGTCGAGTTGCGGCCGGCCGGCGTCGGCGTGGTCACGATCGCGCCCGGCTACATCCGCACGCCGATGACCGAGCACAACCCGTATCCGATGCCGTTCCTGATGGACGCCGACCGCTTCGCCGAACGCGCCGTGCGCGCGATCGCGGCGCAGGACGCGTTTCGCGTGATCCCGTGGCAGATGGGGATCGTCGCGAAGCTGCTGCACGTCGCGCCGCGCTGGCTCTACGACCGCGTGTTCGAGAAGGCGCCGCGCAAGCCGCGCGCGCCCGGCACGAAGCCCGACTGAGTAACCGTGTCTCGAGTCAAGCGAGATGAAGCGAATCGTCCCAGGGGGTGTTGGATTTGACCATGGCATTGAGCATGGTCAGGAGCTTGCGCATGCAGGCAACCAGCGCGACCTTGGGCAGTTTGCCGGCTGCTTTGAGACGTTGATGGAAGGCCTTGATAGCCGGGTTGTGGCGGGTTGCAGTGAGCGTCGCCATGTACAGCACGCGGCGAATTTCAAAGCGCCCGCCCTGCACACGTCGTCGTCCTTGGCGCGAGCCCGAATCGCAAGCGACAGGGGCAACGCCCACGAGTGCCGCAATCTGGCGACGATTGAGCTTGCCCAGTTCCGGCAGTTGAGCAATCAGGCAGGCACTGGATACCGGGCCGATGCCGCGAGTCGATTGCAGCAATCGGTCGAGTTCAGCAAAGTGTTCGCGAACGTGGCCGACCATTTGAGCATCGATGTCGTCGAGCTGGGCCTGAATGGCGGCGATGATGGCCTGCAAACTGGGATGCAAACGCTCGGGCGTGATTTGCAGCCGCTGCCGCTCGGATAAGAGCATGGTGATCAACTGGCGCCTGCGCGTCAGCAGAGCAGCAAGCCACTGCTGGCGCTCGTCGGAGACGGGGCGCAGCAAGCGGGACAGATCTTCACGACGCACCAGCACCGAGGCCATTTCGGCGAGCATGCGGGCGTCGATGGAATCGGTCTTGGCGAGCTTGCCCATGGCACGCGCGAAGTCACGAGCCTGGCGGGGATTGACGACGGCCACCGGCAAGCCAGCACCTTGCAGAGCGCAGGCCAATTCGGCTTCATAGCCACCGGTCGCTTCCATGACGACCAGATCGATGCCCAATGGCTGTAATGCCGTGGCCAGCGCCGTATGGCCGTCGGCGTCATTGTTGAAGCGTTGAGCGTCCAGACGGGCGCCCAGCAAGGCGACATCGACGTGGGCTTTGGCCACATCGATGCCAACCGTGACGAAGGAAGGAGCAGACATGATCTTCGGATCCCATGCTTGTACATGCGCACTCGGCGGTGCCGGGGCGCGTAACCGTTCGGGTTTCGGGAAGACCAGCACGGCGACCGTGCGCTCTTTACTCAGTCACGGGCTCGAACGCCCAAGCGGCGGACAAACTGCACGGTCTTGTCTGGCTACCGTCAGACTTTACCGTACTGGTCTGGTTTAAACATACAAGCGGCACCGCGCGCCGCCTTCGCACCGATCCCGCCGCCCCCGCGCTCGGCTTCTCCGCGCCGGCGCCGCCCCCGCCGTGATCGCCGCCGGCGCGCGCACGCGCATTCACGCCGCGCGTTTTTTGACGGTATGCTAGTCGACCGGTGCCGGGCGAAACCCGCCGCCGCACCTCGACAACCGCCCTGCCCACCCGGGAGATCCCATGCGTTTCACGATGCTCGCCGCCGCCGCGCTCGTCGCCGCCGCCCCTCTCATCGCCACCGCGAAGCCGCTGACGGTGTGTACCGAAGCGAGCCCGGACGGCTTCGACGTCGTGCAGTACAACTCGCTCGTCACCACCAACGCGTCCGCCGACGTGATCTTCAACACGCTCGTGTCCTACGACGAGGCGACGAAGAAGGTGGTGCCGGCGCTGGCCGACAAGTGGGACGTCAGCGCCGACGGGCGCACCGTCACGTTCCATCTCCGGCCGAACGTCGCGTTCCAGAGCACCGACTACTTCAAGCCGACGCGCGCGCTCGACGCCGACGACGTGGTGTTCAGCTTCGCGCGCATGCTCGACAGCGACAACCCGTGGCACAAGGTGGCCGGCCCGAGCGGCTTCCCGCACGCGCAGTCGATGGGGCTCGTCAAGCTCGTCAAGTCGGTCACCAAGGTCGACCCGCAGACGGTGAAGTTCGAGTTGAACGAGCCGAACGCGACCTTCGTGCCGATCCTGACGATGGGCTTCGCGTCGATCTACTCGGCCGAATACGCGGACCAGCTGCTGAAGGCCGGCAAGCAGGCCGACCTCAACGCGAAGCCGATCGGCACCGGCCCGTTCGTGCTGAAGAGCTACACCAAGGACGCGCTGATCCGCTACGACGCGAACCCGACCTACTGGGGCACCAGGCCGAAGGTGGACCGGCTGATCTACGCGATCACGCCCGACGCATCGGTGCGCGCGCAGAAGGTGAAGGCCGGCGAATGCCAGATCGCGCTGTCGCCGAAGCCGCAGGACGTGGCCGCCGCGAAGGCCGACAAGGCATTGAAGGTGGTGGAAACGCCGGCCTTCATGACCGCGTTCGTCGCGCTGAACACCGAGCACAAGCCGCTCGACAATCCGAAGGTGCGCGAGGCGCTCAACCTCGCGTTCGATCGCGCGACCTACCTGAAGGTGGTGTTCGACGACACCGCGACGCCGGCCACCAATCCGTATCCGCCCAACACCTGGAGCTATGCGAAGTCGGTGTCGCCGTATCCGCATGATCCGGCCAGGGCAAAACAGCTGCTGGCCGCGGCCGGCTTCCCGAACGGCTTCTCGACCACCATCTGGGTGCGCCCGACCGGCAGCGTGCTGAATCCGAACCCGAAGGCCGGCGCCGAGCTGCTGCAGGCCGACTTCGCGAAGATCGGCGTGAAGGCCGAGGTGAAGGTAATCGAATGGGGCGAGCTGATCAAGCAGGCCAAGCTCGGCCAGCACGACATGCTGTTCATGGGCTGGGCCGGCGACAACGGCGATCCGGACAACTACCTGACGCCGCTGTTCAGCTGCAACGCCGTGAAGTCGGGCATCAACTTCGCGCGTTTCTGCGACGCGCAGCTCGACAAGCTGATCGCCGACGGCAAGGAAACCGCCGACCAGGCCAGGCGCGCCAAGGCCTATGAGGCCGCGCAGAAGATCATCCACGACCAGGCGCTGTGGATTCCGCTCGGCTATCCGACCGCGTCGGCCATCACGCGGCCGAACGTGAGCGGGTATCACGTCAGCCCGTTCGGCCGTCAGAACTTCGCCGAGGTGTCGGTGCAGTAACGGCCGCGGCGCGCGCCTGCCGGTGCCTGCCGGCGGGCGGCCGCGCTCTGGCGCGGGCTTTTCGCCGGCGGCTCGCGCCCGTCGTTCCCGCGCCGCCTTCCAGCCCGGCGGCCACGGCATCGCGCCGCTACGCCGGGCGCTCCGCTCCGGGCGTCCGCCAGGCCTTACTCACGGCACGGCCGCGCTCGCGCACCGAAGCCGACATCATCGCCGGACGCCTGCCCGGCCCGCCGTCAGCCCGCGCTCACGGCATCCTTGGCCGGCCGGAACCGGAACACGCCATCCGCGCCCGCCTCGCGCACCAGTTCACCCGCCAGCCACAGCAGATGCAGATGCGCGATCGCCTCGCCGAGCGCGAACGTCAGCTGATGCACGTCCAGCTCGCGGCGGCGGAACATCACCGGCACCACGTCGGCGGCGCTCGTCGGCCGCTCGGCGCACAGCGCGCGGACCTCGTCGAGGCGCGCGACATGATGCTCGCGCAGCTGCGCGACGCGCGTGCGCACGCCGCGAAACGGCTTGCCGTGCGACGGCAGCACCAGCGTGTCGGGCGCCATCGGCTCGTAGCGCGCGAGCGAATCGAGGTAGAGCTGGAGCGGGTTGCCTTCCGGTTCGAGATCGAACACCGAGACGTTGGTCGAGATGCGCGGCAGCACCATGTCGCCCGAGATCAGCAGCCGCTCGTCGGCGCAGTGCAGCGCGCAGTGCTCGGGCGAATGGCCGAAGCCCGTCACCACCTGCCAGCGGCGCGTGCCGATCGCGAGCGTGTCGCCCTCGCGCAGCCGGCGGTAGCGCGGCGGCACGGCAGGGACCAGGTCCGCGTAGTAGTGGGTGCGGTTGCGCAGCTTGTCGAGCTTCGCCTCGTCGGCCAGGCCGTGCCGCGCGAAATGCTCGGCCGCCGCCTGCCCGCCCGCGTTCGAGCCGTTGCCCGAGGCCATCACGTTGCCGAACAGGTATTCGCCGAGCGTCATCCAGAGCCGCACCTGCCAGCGCGCGCGCGCGCCGCCCTCGCAGATCCAGTTCGCGAGCCCGAAGTGGTCGGGATGGCAGTGCGTGACGATCACGCGCAGCACCGGCAGGCCGTCCAGGTGCGTGTCGAAGATGTGTTCCCAATGGCGGCGGATCTCGTCCGAGGCGATCCCGCAGTCCACCACGGTCCAGCCCGCCTGCCCGTCGAGTTCGTCGCGCAGCAGCCAGAGATTGATGTGGTCGAGCGAGAACGGCAGCGGCATGCGCAGCCACCGCACGCCGGGCGCCACCTCCAGGAACTCGCCCGGCTCGGGCAGGGTATCGGCGAACGGATAGTCGAGTTGGTGTTCCAGTGCGTTCATGTCGTCTCGTGTCTCGTGTCGTGCGCCGGCGGGGACGGCGTGGGGATCGTCGCCCGATTCTAGCGCGTGCGGCGCGCGGCCGTTCCGGGGCCGCGCGCGGCTTCGGCGGCTTCGGCGGCTTTGGCGGCTTTGGCGGCTTTGGCGGCTTCGGCGGCTTCGGCGGCTTTGGCGGCTTCGGCGGCGCGGCGGCTCCGGCCGCGTCGGGCGCCTCTCGACGCCCCGACCGCCAGCCCGCTCCCCCGCAAAAAAAGTTTGCCGCGTGATCGCCCGCGAATCGCGCCGCTTGCCGGCAATTGCGCGATTCGTCGGCCAACCTCGGCGATTCGCCCGCCCGCGCGCCGCGCCGTCCGGCGCCGGAGCGGCGGCAACTTCCGGGGGTGGCGGTAAAATGGCGGTTCGCCCCAGCCACAAGCCCGGACGGACCATGCCCCGCTTTCCCAAGCTGCTACCCTCGCAGACCGGTTTCGACGTCGCCCGGACGATGCCCGACGGGTTCGATCGCCATTGCCGGATCTTTTGCGACGGGGCCATCGAGGCAGCGGCACGGTTCGAGGCGGCCGACCGGCAGACGATCGACGCCGAGTCCGGCCCGTTCAGCGAGGCGTTCAACTTGCAGCCCCCGTGCCGGCACGACGCACGGGAATACGGCAACGCGATTCGCGAGCGAACCTCGGGATTCGATCGGCCCGCGCGACGTCCTCCCTGCCGCCCGCGGGCCGTTCCTGCCCGGCGATCCGCGCGCGCGCAGTGCTTGTCGCCCCGGCATCCGGACTGCTTCGGGCCGGCGCTCCGGCAGGACCGCCAGGGCCGGCCGCGGCGCGGCGAGCTGCCCGACTTTTTCCCTTACGATGCGTCGCCGCGGTTTCGCGCGCGCCGTCCCGAGCGCTTCGCCCGACCCGGCGCGGCCTGAGCCCGGCGACGCCTCCCACCCTGCCACGGACCCTCGCGATGACCACCAACGCCCACCCGCTCTCCGACCTGTTCGAGAACAACGAGACCTGGGTCAACCGCAAGCTCGCCGAAGATCCGCATTTCTTCGAACGCCTGAAGGACCAGCAGGCGCCGGAATACCTGTGGATCGGCTGCTCCGATTCGCGCGTGCCGGCCAACCAGATCGTCGGGCTGCAGCCCGGCGAGGTGTTCGTCCATCGCAACATCGCCAACGTGGTGGTCCACAGCGACTTGAACTGCCTGTCGGTGGTGCAGTTCGCCGTCGACATCCTGAAGGTCAAGCACATCATGGTGGTAGGCCATTACGGCTGCTCGGGCGTGAACGCGGCGCTGAACAACCGCCGCGTCGGGCTCGCCGACAACTGGCTGCACCACGTGCAGGACGTGCGCGACAAACACGCGGCGCTGCTCGACGAGTGGCCGCTCGGCGAGGCGCGCTATCGCCGCCTGATCGAGCTGAACGCGATCGAGCAGGTGGTCAACCTGTGTCGCACGACGATCGTCGGCGACGCCTGGGCGCGCGGCCAGGCGCTGTCGGTACACGGCCTCGTGTACGGCGTACACGACGGCAGGATGCGCAACCTCGGCATGACGGTCTCGTCGCCCGAGGCGCTGGAACCCGTTCATCGCCGCTGCGTCGACGCTTTGTCGGCGGGGCGCGCACTGTCGGCGGACAACGATATGGTCGCGGCCGATGCGGCGAAGCTCGCCGACGTCGCCGAACAGGTCGCGAATACTCTGAAGGAGACGAAACATGACAACTGCTGAACGTGATCCGGTCGTAATCGCCGCGGCGGCACGCACGCCGATCGCGAGTTTCCAGGGCGGCTTCGCGCCGCTCACCGCGCCGCAGCTCGGCACCGCCGCGATCGCCGCGGCGCTCGAACGCGCGGGCCTCGCGCCCGAGCAGGTCGAGGAGGTGGTGATGGGCTGCGTGCTGCCCGCCGGGCTGGGCCAGGCGCCCGCGCGCCAGGCCGCGCTCGGCGCGAAGCTGCCGCTCGCCACCGGCTGCACCACCGTCAACAAGATGTGCGGCTCGGGCATGCGCGCGGCGATGTTCGCGCACGACATGCTGCTGGCGGGCTCGGCCTCGGTGATCGTGGCGGGCGGCATGGAGAGCATGACCAACGCGCCGTACCTGCTGCCGAAGGCGCGCGGCGGGATGCGCATGGGCCATGGCGAGGTGCTCGACCACATGTATTTCGACGGGCTCGAGGACGCCTACGAGCGCGGCCGCCTGATGGGCACCTTCGCCGAGGAATGCGCGGCCGAGTACGGCTTCACGCGCGAGGCGCAGGACGCCTACGCGATCGAGTCGCTGGCGCGCGCCAAACGCGCCAACGAGGACGATTCGTTCGCGTGGGAAATGGTGCCGGTCACCGTGACGACCCGCAAGGGCGAGACCGTGGTGACGCGCGACGAGCAGCCGTTCAGCGCGAAGCCCGAGAAGATCCCCACGCTGAAGCCGGCGTTCGGCCCGAACGGCACCGTGACGGCCGCCAATGCCTCGTCGATCTCCGACGGCGCGGCCGCGCTGGTGATGATGCGCGCGTCGACGGCCGAGCGGCTCGGCGCCACCCCGCTCGCGCGCGTGGTGGCCCACAGCACGTTCGCGCAGGCACCGTCGCGCTTCACCACGGCGCCGGTGGGCGCGCTGCGGCGCCTGTTCGAGCGCACCGGCTGGCGGCCGTCCGACATCGACCTGTTCGAGATCAACGAGGCGTTCGCGGTGGTGGCGATGGCCACCATGAAGGAGCACGGGCTCGCGCACGAGCGCGTCAACGTGAACGGCGGCGCCTGCGCGCTCGGCCACCCGATCGGCGCCTCGGGCGCGCGCATCGTCGCCACGCTGATCGGCGCGCTGCGCGCGCGCGGCGGCAAGCGCGGCGTGGCGAGCCTCTGCATCGGCGGCGGCGAGGCCACGGCGATGGCCGTCGAACTGATCTGATCGCCCTCAACCCGGAGAATCATTGATGAAAACCGTCCTGATCGTCGGCGCATCGCGCGGCCTCGGCAGGGAGTTTGTCCGCCAGTACCGGCGTGACGGATGGAACGTGATCGCGACGGCGCGCGACGCGGCCTCGCTCGAGGCGCTGCGCGCGCTCGGCGCGACCGCGCACGCGCTCGACGTGACCGATGCGAACCAGCTGGCCGGCTTCGGCTGGAAGCTCGACGGCGAACGGCTCGACGCCGCGGTACTGGTGTCGGGCGTGTACGGCCCGCGCACGCAGGGCGTCGAGCTGATCGACGCGGCCGACTTCGACGCGGTGATGCATACCAACGTGCTGGCCCCGATGCAGCTGCTGCCGATCCTGCTGCCGCTGGTCGAGGACGCGCACGGCGTGCTGGCCGTGCTGTCGAGCCTGATGGGCAGCACCGCGAGCCTGACCGGCACCACCGGCTGGCTCTATCGCGCGAGCAAGGCCGCGCTCAACAACGTGATCCGCGTGGGCTCGCTGCAGACGCGCGACGCGGCCTGCCTGTCGCTGCATCCGGGCTGGGTGCGCACCGACATGGGCGGTGCCGAAGCCGGGCTCGACGCCGAGACCAGCGTGACCGGCATGCGCCGCGTGATCGCGCGCGCCGCCGCCGGGCCGGGCGCCGCCAACGGCCGCTTCTTCCAGTACGACGGCACCGAGCTCGCATGGTAATCAGGATGACCGATCGTTCTCCCCTCCCTTCCGCCCCCTCCGCCGCGCGCCCCGAGCTGTGTCCGTGCGGCGGCGCGCAGCCGGGCCGGCGTCCCGAGCGCGCGCCGCGCTACGCGGCCTGCTGCGGGCGCCTCGTGGACGGCGGCACGCCGGCCGCGAGCGCCTGGGAACTGATGCGCTCGCGCTACACCGCCTACGTGCTCGGCGACACGCGCTACCTGCGCGCCACCTGGGACCCCGCCACCTGCCCCGCCGACCTCGACGCCGACGGCGGCCCGCGCTGGCTCGGCCTCGACATCAAGCGCCACGTCGAACAAGACGCCACGCACGCGCTCGTCGAGTTCGTGGCGCGCTTCAAGGACGGCTCGCGCGCGCACCGGCTGCACGAGACGAGCCGCTTCTCCCGCGACGAACACGGAATCTGGCGCTATATCGACGGAGAACTCAGCGAACGCTGAGTCGGCGCCGACGCGGCGGAGGCCGGGTTATTCCCGCATTGCACAAGCCGATTTTGTCGGGCTAGGATGGACCCGGTTTCAAACGTTACGGGTTCCGGGCCACGACATGGTGTTGAGCAAGGTGTTTGCAGGTTGGATGGCGGCATGCGTGCTGTCGGCCGCCCAGGCCGGCACCCTGTCGACGCCCGCGGGCGGGGCCGAAACGCTCGCGCCGGGCGCCGCGACGCAGGCGGCCGCACCGGCCGCGGCCGGCCCGCTGGCCGCCGAACGTTTCGACTACAACGAACCCGGTCTGCCGCAGATCACGGCCGACATGAACGAGCAGATCATCCGGATTCCCGTCGAGGGGGATCCCGGCGTGACGCTCGAAGCCACCGTCTACAAGCCGAACGGCCCCGGGCCGTTCCCGCTCGTCGTCTTCAATCACGGCAAGAACCCCGGCGACCTGCACGACCAGCCGCGCAGCCGCCCGCTCGCGTTCGCGCGCGAGTTCGTGCGACGCGGCTACGCCGTGGTGGCACCGAACCGCGAGGGCTTCGCGGGCTCGGGCGGCAGCTACGTGCAGGAAGGCTGCGACGTCGAACGCAACGGCATGGCGCAGGCGCGCGACGTCAGCTCGACGGTCGCATGGATGTCGAAGCTGCCCTACGTGGATTCAAGCCGGATCGTGGTGGCCGGCACCTCGCACGGCGGGCTCGTCTCGCTCGCCTACGGCACCGTGGCCGCCAAGGGCGTGCGCGGCATCATCAACTTCTCGGGCGGGCTGCGCCAGGATCTCTGCGAAGGCTGGCAAAAGACGCTGGTGGGCGCGTTCAACAGCTACGGCGAGGAGACCCGCGTGCCGTCGCTGTGGATGTACGGCGACAACGATTCGGTCTGGTCGCCGGCGCTCGTCGAGCAGCTGCGCGAGGCCTACGTCTCGCACGGCGCGAGCACGCTGTTCGTCGACTACGGCGTCTACAAGGACGACGCGCACCGGCTGATCGTCGATCGCGACGGCGTGCCGATCTGGTGGCCGTCCGTGAACGCGTTCCTGGCCGAGCTGCATCTGCCCACCACCGTGCTCTACGCGGTGGCCTGCCCGCACACGCCGTCGGCCTCCGGCTACGCGTCGATCGACGCCGTCAACGCGGTGCCCTATCTCGACGCGGCCGGCCGCGACGGCTACCGCCACTTCCTGAACCAGCATCCGAGCCGCGCGTTCGCCGTGTCGGCCGAGGGCGCGTGGTCGTGGGCCGAGGGCGGCGACGATCCGATGGCGCTCGCGCTCGAGAACTGCCGCAAGCAGGGCGCCGGCGCCTGCCGGCTCTACGCCGTGGATGACCACGTGGTCTGGCGCGGCGACGGCGCCGAGGCGACCGCCGCGGCCACGCCGGTCGACGCGCACGCGCTGGCGAGCCGCTGACCACGGGCGGCCCGGCCCGTGGTGCTGGCAACGGCCCGTAGCCGGTTTTTTCTGTCCGTTGCGCCGACTGTCCGATCCGTACGCCGCTGTGGCGTGTACGCGACGCATGGCGACGATTCTTCACCTCACGCGCCTCGCATCGATCCACCGGCATCGGCCGGCACGCGCGGCGCGGCGCCGGCACCCAGCGTTCGCGCCCCATCATCGCCACCGCGAAACCCGCGTCTGCCTTCGTCCTGCCGTTACGATCCCGCCCCATCATTCGCACCGCGCTTTTGCCGCCCGCGCCCGTGCTTTCCGTCCGCCGGGTGCCGACCGATCGGCGTCGTCATCTGCGGCCTATTCGAAGCATCGCGCCCGAACCGTCGCCAGCACCCCGAAACCTCGCCGAACGCCACGCCGGACAAGGCTCGGCACGTTTGTAACCAATGCTGCGCCGGGGCGCGAATCGCGCTACTCTCTGCCCCGTTTTGGTTTTGCACGCAGGCGCGCGCCCGCGCGCGGCAGCCACTGCCGCCGCCCTCTTTTTCCGTCCGCCCGGACCCCGCCGCGCCGCGTCCCGTTCCGGAGCCGTTTTTGAGCACACAACCCGACGACTGGGTTGCGCGCAGCCTGCGCGCAGTCTGGCATCCCTGTACGCAGATGAAGCACCACGAGCGCATGCCGCTCGTGCCCGTGGCGCGCGGCGCCGGCCCGTGGCTCTACGACCACTCGGGCGCGCGCTACCTCGATGCGATCAGCTCGTGGTGGGTCAACCTGTTCGGTCACGCGAACCCCCGCATCAACGCCGCGCTGAAGACGCAGCTCGACACGCTCGAGCACGCGATGCTGGCCGGCTGCACGCACGAGAGCGCGATCGAGCTGGCCGAGCGCCTCGCCGCGCTGACCGGGCACACGCTCGGCCATGCGTTCTTCGCCTCGGACGGCGCCTCCGCCGTCGAGATCGCGCTGAAGATGAGCTTCCACGCCTGGCGCAACGGCGGCCGCGCCGACAAGCGCGAGTTCGCCTGCGTGGCCAACGGCTATCACGGCGAGACCATCGGCGCGCTCGGCGTGACCGACGTGGCGCTGTTCAAGGACGCCTACGATCCGCTGATCCGCCACGCCCACGTGGTGGCCTCGCCCGACGCGCGCCAGGCCGCGCCCGGCGAGCGCGCGGCCGAGGTCGCCGCGCGCGCGCTGGCCGACGTCGAGCGGCTGTTCACCGAACGCGCCGGCGCGATCGCCGCGCTGATCGTCGAGCCGCTCGTGCAATGCGCGGCCGGCATGGCGATGCACGACCCGTCGTACCTGAGCGGGCTGCGCGCGCTGTGCGACCGCCACGAAGTCCATCTGATCGCCGACGAGATCGCCGTGGGCTGCGGGCGCACCGGCACCTTCTTCGCCTGCGAGCAGGCCGGCGTGTGGCCCGACTTCCTGTGCCTGTCGAAGGGCATCAGCGGCGGCTACCTGCCGCTCTCGCTGGTGCTCTCGCGCGACGCGATCTACGAAGCGTTCTACGACGACGACACCACGCGCGGCTTCCTGCACTCGCACTCGTACACCGGCAACCCGCTCGCCTGCCGCGCCGCGCTCGCCACGCTCGACCTGTTCGCCGCCGACGACGTGCTGGCCGCCAACGCGCGCAAGTCGGCGCGGCTGCGCGAGGCGCTCGCGCCGCTCGGCGCGCGCGACGAGGTGCGCCACCTGCGCGAGCGCGGCACGATCTTCGCGTTCGACGTCGCGCTCGAGCCCGAGGCCGCGCGCGGCTTCTCGCGGCGCTTCTTCGAGCAGGGCCTGCGGCGCGAGCTGCTGCTGCGCCCGATCGGCACCACCGTCTACCTGATGCCGCCCTACGTGCTCGGCGACGACGAGATCGACTGGCTCGCCGCGCGCACGCGCGAGACGCTCGACGCCACGCTGGCCGAGGTGCGCGCATGAGCCCGCCGCCGAACCTGCTCGCCGCGCTCGAACGCGGCCTGGCCGAGATCGACGCGCAGGGCCTGCGCCGCGTGCGCCGCACCGCCGACACGGCGTGCGGCGCGCACATGACGGTGGACGGCCGCGAGATCGTCGGTTTCGCGAGCAACGATTATCTGGGCCTGGCCGCGCATCCTTTGCTCGTCGAGGCATTCGCCGAGGGCGCGCGGCGCTACGGCTCCGGCAGCGGCGGCTCGCACCTGCTGGGCGGCCATTCGCGCGCGCACGCCGCGCTCGAGGACGCGCTCGCCGAATTCGCCGGCGGCTTCAGCGGCGCGCCGCGCGCGCTCTACTTCAGCACCGGCTACATGGCGAACCTCGCCGCGCTGACCGCGCTGGTGGGGCGTGGCGCCGCGATCTTCTCCGATTCGCTGAACCACGCCTCGCTGATCGACGGCGCGCGGCTCTCGCGCGCCGAGATCCACGTCTATCCGCACGGCGACATGGACGCGCTGTCGGTGCAGCTGGCCGCCTCCGACGCCGAGATCAAGCTGATCGTCTCCGACACCGTGTTCAGCATGGACGGCACCATCGCGCCGCTGGCGCGGCTCGTCACGCTGGCCGAGGCGCACGGCGCCTGGCTGGTGGTGGACGACGCGCACGGCTTCGGCGTGCTCGGCCCGCAGGGGCGCGGCGCGCTGGCCGAATACGCGCTGCGCTCCGAGCAGCTGATCTACGTCGGCACGCTCGGCAAGGCCGCCGGCGTGGCCGGCGCGTTCGTGATCGCGCACGAGACCGTGATCGAGTGGATGATCCAGCGCGCGCGCAGCTACATCTTCACCACCGCCGCGCCGCCCTCGGTCGCGCACGCCGTGTCGGCCAGCCTCGCCGTGATCGGCGGCGCCGAGGGCGACGCGCGGCGCGCCCACCTGGCCGCGCTGATCGAGCGCACGCGCGCGATCCTGCGCGGCACGCGCTGGCAGCCGATCGATTCGGCCACCGCGGTGCAGCCGCTCGTGATCGGCGAGAACGAGGCCACGCTCGCCGCGATGCGCGCGCTCGACGCGCACGGCCTGTGGGTGCCCGCGATCCGGCCGCCCACCGTGCCGGCCGGCACCTCGCGGCTGCGCATCTCGCTGTCCGCCGCGCATTCGTTCGACGACCTGGCACGGCTCGACACGGCGCTCGCCGCCGCCGGCGCCGCGGAGGCCGCCGCATGAGCGCGCCGACGCAAACCCGCACCGGGACCGGTGCCGGCGCGCTGTCGTGCTTCGTGACCGGCACCGACACCGAGATCGGCAAGACCTTCGTGTCGGCCGCGCTGCTGCACGGCTTCGCGCGGCACGGCCTGCGCGCCGCCGCGATGAAGCCGGTCGCGGCCGGCGCCGAGGAACGCGACGGCGTGCTGCACAACGACGACGCCGACCAGCTCGACGCGGCCGCCGGCGTCGCGCTGCCGCCCGCGATCCGCACGCCGTTCATGCTCAAGGCGCCGGCCGCGCCGCACATCGTGGCCGCGCACGAAGGCGTGACGCTCGACATCGACACCATCGTGGCCGCGCACGCGACGGCCTGCGAAGGCGCCGACGTGGTGGTGGTGGAAGGCGTCGGCGGCTTTCGCGTGCCGCTCGGCGACACGCTCGACACCGCCGACCTGGCCGTCGCGCTGAAGCTGCCCGTGGTGCTGGTGGTGGGCGTGCGGCTCGGCTGCATCAACCACGCGCTGCTCACCGCCGACGCGATTGCCGCGCGCGGCCTGACCATCGCGGGCTGGGTGGCCAACCGCGTCGACCCGGCCATGCTCTACGCCGACGAGAACATCGCCACGCTCACCCAATGGCTCGCGCGCGAGCACGCCGCGCCGCTCGTCGGCGAGATCGCGCACCTGACACCGCCCGCGCCCGAGCTGGCCGCGGGTTCGCTCGACATCGAACGGCTCGTCGCGGCGCTAGCCGCCGCGCGGCCGTGATACCCCGTTCCCCGCTCCTTACCGAGGATCCCACCATGACCCAAGCCCAGACCGTGACCACGGACGCGACGAAGACGCCCGAAGCGGTGCCCGTCGGCATGCCGAGCGCGCCGCGCTGGCGCGTCGCCGACGTCGTCAAGCTCTACGAACTGCCGTTCAACGACCTGCTGTTCCGCGCCCAGCAGGTGCATCGCGAGCACTTCGACGCCAACGCGATCCAGCTTTCCACGCTGCTGTCGATCAAGACCGGCGGCTGCGAGGAGGATTGCGGCTACTGCTCGCAGTCCTCGCATCACGAGACCGAGCTGAAGGCCAGCAAGCTGATGGACGTGGGCGCCGTGCTCGACGCCGCGCGCGCCGCCAAGGCCAACGGCGCGACGCGCTTCTGCATGGGCGCCGCGTGGCGCAGCCCGAAGGAGCGCCATATCGAGCCGCTCGCCGAGATGATCCGCGGCGTGAAGGAGATGGGCCTCGAGACCTGCATGACGCTCGGCATGCTCGACGACGGCCAGGCGCAGGCGCTGTCCGACGCCGGCCTCGACTACTACAACCACAACCTCGACACCTCGCCCGAGTTCTACGGCCAGGTGATCTCGACGCGCACCTACCAGGACCGCCTCGACACGCTCGAGCGCGTGCGCGACGCCGGCATCAACGTCTGCTGCGGCGGCATCATCGGCATGGGCGAATCGCGCCGCGAGCGCGCCGGGCTCATCACGCAGCTCGCGAACATGAACCCGTATCCGGAATCGGTGCCGATCAACAACCTCGTCGCGATCAAGGGCACGCCGCTCGAGAACACCGCGCCGCTCGATCCGCTCGAATTCGTGCGCACCATCGCCGTGGCGCGCATCACCATGCCGAAGGCGATGGTGCGGCTGTCGGCCGGGCGCGAGCAACTCGACGACGCGATGCAGACGCTGTGCTTCCTGGCCGGCGCGAACTCGATGTTCTACGGCGACCAGTTGCTGACGACGAGCAACCCGCAGGCGCAGAAGGACCGCGACCTGCTCGCGCGGCTCGGCATGCGCGCCGAGGCGGCCCAGCAGATGCCGATGGATACGGCGGCCGACGCGGTGAAGTGCGCGCACGCGCCGGGGCCGGTGGCGAACTGAGGTGGTTGATGAGGTCGACTGGCTGATGGCTTGATCGGCTGATCGACCGGTACTGAAGTCGGCGTGTCGCGACCAGCGGCGCGCCGGTTTTGTTTTTGGGCGAGCGGTTTCGGGGAGCGCCGGGGGCGGCGCTCAGCGCACCGCGTCGAGCGTCGCGCGCACCTTCGCGACCAGCCGGCCCTCCACCGGCCCCCACACCTCGCCGCGCTCGCGCACGCCCGAGCCGAGATGCACGGCCCGCACGCCGGTGGCACGCACGAAATCACCGATCGACTCCACCTTCAGGCCCGCGCCGGCCAGCACCTGGCACGCGCTGCCCTGCGCGCGGCGCACCAGGCGCGCGATCGTATCGCGGCCGTCGAGCGCCGACGGATGGCCGCCCGAGGTCAGCACCGTCTTGACGGCGGGCGTGGCCAGCAGCAGGTCGAACGCCGCGTTCAGGTCGCGCGAGACGTCGAACGCGCGGTGGAACGTGATCGGCTTGCCGCCCGCCGCGTCGACGATGCGCGCCAGCGCGGCCGTGTCGATGTCGCCATGGCCGTTCAGCGCGCCGAACACGATGCCGGCCGCGCCCGCCGCCACCGCCGCGCGCGTGTCGCGCTCGAGGATCGCCATCTCCTCGGGCGTGTAGACGAAGCCGCGGCCGTGCGAGCGCACGATCACGTTGACGGGAATCGGCAGCGCCGCCGTGACCGCCTCGATCAGGCCGATGCTCGGCGTGAGGCCGCCCTCGGACAGGCCGGTGGCGAGTTCGATGCGGTCCGCCCCGGCGCGCGCGGCGGCCTGCGCGTCGGAGAGCGTCGTGGCGATGACTTCGAGCAGGATCGGCGCGGTGGACATGCGAAGGCTCCGGATTCGGTTGGGCGGTGGAGCGGACATCGTAACCGAGGCGCGGCGATCGACGTGGGCCGGTGGCGCGGGTCGGTTGCGGAGGCCACCGTGCAGGCCGGACGCGGCCGTGCCTCACGATGCGAACCGGAGGCGATATGCCGCCGGGAGGGCGGGCGCGGCGCGGCCGACAATGCGCGACGGGAACCCGCGCCGGTCACGGCGCCAAGCGAGGTGCGAAAGTGAAAAACCTGTTCGTCACGGTCCTTGCGATCACGCTCGTCATACCGGTATTTCTCGTCATCGTCAGCATCGACGCGATTCCACGCTGGCTCGTCAGCGGCCCGGGCCACGCGCTGCTGGCGCCGCCGTGCAGCCTGTTCGCCGCGCTCGGCGCGGCGCGCTGCGCGGACGTAGCGGTCGGCGTGCTGCTGGCGATCAGCTTCGTGATCGCGCTGGCGGTGGTGGCGGGCGCCGCCGCGCTGTGGCGTGCCGCGCGGTAATCGTGATCGAGGCCCGCCCGATTTCACGCGTCATGCCCGCCGGTTGCTTCGGCATCGACCGACTTCGTTACTCCAGACGGTGCTCGGGCTCCCCGGCACCGGCTCCGTTCCGCGGCGGAATTTGCAGCCGATGAAACCGAGAGCCGGTTACCGATGCCATCGGACGATGGCCGCACGTGAGGCGTGCTGCCCCCCGATCGCAGCGGAAGCACGCCCGGTAACGCAGCGCACGCTCGCCGGCAGCCGCGCGGCCCGCCAGCCAGCTACCCCACCAGTTCTGACTCCGGCCAGTCGATATCCCCGCACAGCACGCACAGCGAATCCGCGATCCGGATCGCGATCGACAGCGTCACACACGGCAGCGCCTCGTTGATCGACAGATACGGCTTCGTCACATGCAAGCGCTGCGGCTCGGCGATCGCCGCGCGGAAATACGGCCGGCGCAGCCAGTTCGCGCCCTGCGCGTCCGACAGCGGCGCGAAGCGCATCTCGTGCAGCGCGCGGTCGGCGCGCCGCACCACGTTGCTGCCGGCCTGCCGGCCCTGCGCGTCGAGCAGGAAGCAGCGTGCCGCATCGTCGAGCGAGAGGAAGTTCCAGCACACCTCGTCGAGCGACTCGCCGGCCGAGAGCCGCTCGGCCGCGCGCTCGAACGCGCGCAGGTACGGCGCGATGCGCTGCGCGTCGCGCCGCTCGCGCGCCTCGGTCTGGGTGCGGTAGCGCTCGGTCAGCTCGCCGATGCAGGCCGACGCGGTGGCGCCGTCGGTCAGCCCCGGCGCCGGCCGGCCGAAGAAGTAGCCCTGCACGAAATCGGCCTCGCAGGCGAGCGCCACCTGCGCGTCGTGCTCGGTCTCGATGCCCTCGATCAGCACCAGCTTGCCGGCCTCGTGCAGCAGCGTGACGAGCCCGTGCAGGATCGCGGTCTGGCCGCTGCGGTGCTGCGCGTGAGACAGCATGATGCGGTCGAGCTTGACGATGTCGGGATTCAGCTGCCAGATCCGCTCGATGTTCGAATGACCGGCGCCGAAATCGTCGAGCGCGATCAGGAAGCCGTGCTCGCGAAACGCCTTGACGGCCTCGGCGAGCCGGTCGAGATCGTCGGCGCGCTGCTCCAGCACCTCGAGCACCACGCGCCGCGGCGAGATGCCAAGCCGCTTCAGGTTCGCGAGCAGCGCGGCGGCCTGGAACTGGTCGGTCAGCACGCCCGGATGGACGTTCAGGAACAGCCACTCGCGCGCGGCGCCGAGCAGCGAGAAATTCTCCAGATGCAGCGCCTGCGCGAGCCGGTCCACCAGCATCACGTCGCCGTGTCGCGCCGCCTCGCCGAACACGTCCACCGGCGCCACCACGCGGTCGAGCGCGTCGTGCGCGCGCAGCAGCCCCTCGTAGCCGACCGCGCGCTGGTGCGACAGGCTGAAGATCGGCTGGAACATGCTCGACAGCGACAGGTCGCGATGGCGCGTGGCGACGCGCTCGAAACCGGACGTGACCTCGCGCTCGAAACGGTACGCCGACCCCGTCGCCGGCACCGGGCGCTCCTGCTGAATCGTCGTCACCATTTGGCGCCCCTCCTGACAGTCGGCGCCACCGGCGCTCGACGCGATATCGATGTACCCATCATCGCACCCTCGTGTTATTTCGCTACGTGTTGTTCGTCTGTTCGTCAGGGATAAGCAAGCTCCGTGCTCACCGCCACCCCGGCCCGTATCGCGCGAACCGCGTCGCATGCCTGCCGGCAGGGCTCGAATGCACCAGACCGGTGCAGATTGGCACGCCATCGTTCGCCCGCGCGCGCTACACTCGCCCGGTCCCCGCTTTCGAATACCCTGCGCCCTCGATGGAAATCGTCTTCACCGTCCTGATCCTGCTGCTCGCCGTGGCGCTGTCCGGCATCGCGATCCGGCTGCTGCCGTGGCGCCCGCCGCTGCCGCTGATGCAGATCGCGTTCGGCGCCGTGCTGGCCTGGCCGCGCCTGAACCTGCACGTCACGTTCGACCCCGAGATCTTCATGCTGCTGTTCATCCCGCCGCTGCTGTTCGCCGACGGCTGGCGGATTCCGAAGCGCGAGCTCTACCTGCAGCGGCGCGCGATCCTGATGCTCGCGTTCGGGCTGGTGTTCATCACGGTGGTGGCGGTCGGCTATTTCGCGCACTGGCTGATTCCGGAGCTGCCGCTGCCGGTGGCGTTCGCGCTCGCCGCGGTGCTTTCGCCCACCGACGCGGTGGCGCTGTCGGGCATCGCCGGGCGCGGCCGGATTCCGCCGCAGCTGATGCACATCCTGGAAGGCGAGGCGCTGATGAACGACGCGTCGGGTCTGGTCGCGCTGAAGTTCGCGATCGCCGCCGCGCTCACGGGGCTGTTCTCGCTGCGCGACGCCTCGATCACGTTCGTGATCGTCGCCTCGGGCGGGCTCGCGGTGGGCGCGCTGCTGGCCTGGCTGTTCAGCGCGCTCTCCACGCGCTTCCTGAACGCCGCGCAGGAGGGCGACCCGGCACCCGGCATCGTGATGACGCTGCTGATCCCGTTCGCGTCCTACCTGATCGCCGAGCACTTCGGACTGTCGGGCATCCTGTCGGCGGTGGCGGCCGGGATGATGATGAACTACACGAGTTTCTCGCGCAGCAGCACGGTGGCCGCGCGCGTGCGAGCCGAGAGCACCTGGTCGATGATCGAGTTCGTGTTCAACGGCATGGTGTTCATCATGCTGGGCCTGCAGATGCCGCAGATCATCGGCCGCGCGCTGCTGTCGGCGCACCACGAGAGCGACGCGCTGGTGCTCGCGATGATCGGCTACGTGGTCGCGATGCTGGTCGCGCTCTACGCGATCCGCTTCGCCTGGATCTGGCTGCTGCGCTCGATCGCGAGCCGCCGCGTGGCGCGGCGCGGC
This sequence comes from Burkholderia plantarii, assembly GCF_001411805.1. Lineage (NCBI taxonomy): Bacteria > Pseudomonadati > Pseudomonadota > Betaproteobacteria > Burkholderiales > Burkholderiaceae > Burkholderia > Burkholderia plantarii. The sequence continues at coordinate 3,914,244 of NZ_CP007212.1, forward strand.
ATGCCCGGCACCATGCCGGGCTTTCGCACCATCTCGCTGATGACGGTGGGCGGCGTGCGCGGCGCGGTCACGCTGGCCGGCGTGCTGTCGCTGCCGGTCGCGCTCGGTAACGGCGCGCCGCTGGCCGGCCGCGACACGGCGATCTTCATCGCCTCGGGCGTGATCCTCGGCTCGCTGCTGGTGGCCGTGGTCGGGCTGCCGCTGCTGCTGCGCGGGCTGCGCACCGTGCCGCATCCGCATGCGCACGAGGAACGCGCGGCGCGCGCGGCCGCCGCGCAGGCCGCGATCCGCGCGATCGACGCGACCCACGACACGCTGACCGCCGACCTCGACGAAGCCGACGCCGCGCGCTGCGCCGACATCACCGCGCGCGTGATGGACCTGTACCGGCGGCGCCTCGTGGCGCTCGACGAGGGCGAGGACGCCGTGACGCTGCGCGCCGAGGCGAAGCAGGCCGAGCGCATGGAGCTGCAGATGAAGATCGCGGCGGTGCGCGCCGAGCGCGCGGCGCTGTACCGGATGCGCACCGAACAGAAGATCAACGACGAGACGCTCGCCAAGCTGATGCGCGAGGTGGACCTGTCGGAGACGGCGCTGTCCACGCGCAAGAAGGGGCTGGTTTGAGCGTCGGGAGGGCGGAGGCTTCGGCTGATGCGGGCGCTTGAGCGGGAGATGGCGGCTGGCGCGGGGCTCGAATACGGCGTGAGCGACAGAAGGCGGGCGCCCGGATCGCCCGCGCAGCCAGCGACGCCCGGGCGGCTCGGATGACCCGGGCGGCTCGGAATCACCCGGACTGGCCGAATCGCCGTGCGCCCGGATCGCCCTGATCGACCGGATCACCCGCACGGCAGCATGAATCGCCTGGCGCATCGACGCCATCTGCGCGATCCCCCCGCACGCGCCGGCCGCCGCACCGGCCACGCGCGCCGCGAGCGGCGGGCGCACCGTCCCGCCACGCCCGCTCCGTCATCCTCGCGCCACGCCCGTCCCGCTTACTTCGCCACCACCACCGGAATCCCGCGCAGCGTGCCGGCCCCCTTGATCGATTCGATCGCCCGCGCCACCGCCGCGCTGGTCGCCGCGCTCACGCCGGCGCGCAGCGCGAGCGGCGGCTCGGCGCGCTTCATCGCGGCCACGCTCGCCAGCTTCACGGGGCCGTAGCCGCGCACGCGCGCCGGCAGCGCCGCGAGCGCGGCCACCGCCTCCGCGTTGTGCGCGTCGATCACCGCGAACGCGCGCGTCATGGTGGCCTCGTAATCGTCGGCGAGCGCGCGCTCCATGCGGCGCTCTTCAGTGCGGCCGAACGGATCGAGCGGCGTGCCGCGCAGCACGCGCAGGCGCGCCAGCACGCCGAACACCGGCCACATCCAGCCGCCGAAGCGCTGCTTCTTCGGCCGCCCGCCGTCGTGCGCCTTCGCGGTGGCGGGCGGTGCCAGGTGGAAGCTCACGCGATAGTCGCGCCCGGCCACGCCGTCGAACTGCGCGGCCAGCGCCGCGCGGAACGTGCCGTCGCTGTACAGCCGCGCGACCTCGTATTCGTCCTTCACCGCGAGCAGCCGGTGGAACGTGGTGGCCACCGCCTCGGCCACGCGCGTGTCGCCGGTGGCGCGCGCCGCGTCCACCAGCGCGCGGTAGCGCGTGACGTAGCGCGGGCCGCCGTACGCGGCGAGGCGCTCGGCGCGATCCGCCACCAATGCGTCGAGCGAAAGCGGCGCCACCCCGGCCGCGGCCGGCGCCGCGTGGCTCGCGCGCCAGAGCGCCTCGAGCGCCGCCGGATCGCCCGCGGCCATGCGCCCGATCGCGAACGCGAGCCGGTTGGCCGTCACCGCCACCCCGTTCAGCTCGATCGCGCGCATCAGCGCCGCGTGCGAGACCGGCACCAGCCCCTGCTGCCACGCGAAGCCGAGCATCAGGATGTTCGCGCCGATGGTGTCGCCGAGGAACTTCGCGGCCAGCGCCTGCGCGTCGCAATCGGTCACGAACGCGTCGCCGGCCGCGTGGCGCATCTTGTCGAGCAGCGCGTCGGCATGCAGGCTCGCGTCCGGATCGCGCACGAACGACGCGTTCGGAATCCGATGCGTGTTGACCACCACGCGCGTGCGGGCGTGGCGCACCGTCTGCAGCGCGTCGGCGCTCGCGCCCACCACCATGTCGCAGGCGAGCAGCACGTCGGCCTGCTGCGTGTCGATGCGCACCTGGTTCAGCCATTCGTCGCGCGCGGCGATCCGCACATACGAAAGCACCGCGCCGCCCTTCTGCGCGAAGCCCATGAAATCGAGCACCGACGCGCTGTGGCCTTCCAGGTGCGCGGCCATGCTGATCAGCGCGCCCACCGTGACCACGCCGGTGCCGCCCACGCCCGTCACGAGCAGGTCGTAGGGCGCCGCGTCGAGCCGCGCGGCCGGCGCCGGCAGCGCCTCCACGCGCGCGGCCAGCGCGGCCTCGTCGAACGCGAAGCCGGCCGCCTTCCTCAGCGCCGCGCCCTCCACCGTCACGAAGCTCGGGCAGAAGCCGTTCACGCACGAGTAGTCCTTGTTGCACGACGACTGGTCGATGCGGCGCTTGCGGCCCAGCTCGGTCTCGACCGGTTCCACCGACAGGCAGTTCGACTGCACGCCGCAATCGCCGCAGCCCTCGCAGACAGCCTCGTTGATGAACGCGCGCTTCGGCGGGTCGGGATACTCGCCCTTCTTGCGGCGGCGCCGCTTCTCGGCCGCGCAGGTCTGGTCGTAGATCAGCACCGTCACGCCGTCGGTGTCGCGCAGCTCGCGCTGCACGGCGTCGAGCTCGTCGCGATGATGGAAGGTGGTGCCCTTCGGGAACTGGTCGCGATGGCCGTCGTACTTCTGCGGCTCGTCGGACACCACCACGAAGCGCGACACGCCCTCGGCCTCCACCTGCCGCGCGATCTGCGGCACCGACAGGCTGCCGTCCACCGGCTGGCCGCCCGTCATCGCCACCGCGTCGTTGTAGAGGATCTTGTAGGTCAGCGTCGCGCGCGCGGCCACCGCCTGGCGGATCGCGAGGATGCCCGAGTGGAAGTAGGTGCCGTCGCCGAGGTTCTGGAACACGTGGCGCGTGTTGGTGAACATCGCGTGCGCGGCCCAGTCCACGCCCTCGCCGCCCATCTGGATCAGGCCGGTGGTGTCGCGCTCCATCCACGAGGCCATGAAGTGGCAGCCGATCCCGGCCTGCGCGACCGAGCCCTCGGGCACCTTGGTCGAGGTGTTGTGCGGGCAGCCCGAGCAGAAATACGGCGTGCGCCGGACCGCGTCGGCCGCGTTGGAGAGGATCTCCGGCGCGATCAGCTCGACCACGCGCTCGCGCCGGTCCAGCGCCGGGCGGTGACGCGCGAGCCAGGCCGCGAACACCGGCAGCACGCGCGACGGGCGCAGTTCGCCGAGCGCCGACAGCAGCGGCGCGCCGTGCTCGTCATGCTTGCCGAACACGCGCGGCCGCGCGCCCTCGGTGCGGTTGTAGAGATGGTCCTTGATCTGCTGCTCGATCACCGGCCCCTTCTCCTCGATCACGAGCACCTCGTCCAGGCCCTCGACGAACGTGTCGAGACGCGTGGTCTCGAGCGGGAACGACAGGCCCACCTTGTAGATCCGCACGCCGGCCGCGTCGAGATCGGCCACCGTCAGGTCGAGCCGGCGCAGCGCCTCCATCAGGTCGAGATGGGCCTTGCCGCAGGTCACGATGCCGATGTTCGCGTGCCGGCTGCGCGCGATCCAGCGGTCGATGCTGTTGGCGCGCGCGAAGTGGCGCACCGCGTCGAGCTTGGCCGCGAGCCGCGCCTCGATGGTCAGGCTCGGCAGGTCGGGCCAGCGGTTGTGCAGGCCGCCCGCCGGCGCGACGAAGCCTTCCGGCGCGGGCCAGTCGGTGGCGAGCGCGTCGAGGTCGACGGTCGAGCCCGATTCCACCGTCTCCGAGATCGCCTTGAAGCCGACCCAGGCGCCCGAGAAGCGCGACAGCGCCCAGCCGTACAGGCCGAATTCGAGCATGTCGGCGATGTTCGACGGATTCACGATCGGCATCTGCCAGCCGATCATCGAGAAGTCGCTCTGATGCGGCATCGACGACGACACGCAGCCGTGATCGTCGCCGGCCACCACCAGCACGCCGCCGTGTTCCGACGCGCCGTAGGCGTTGCCGTGCTTGAGCGCGTCGGCCGCGCGATCGACGCCCGGCCCCTTGCCGTACCACATCGCGAACACGCCCTGGACGGTGCGCTCGGGGTCCGCCTCCACGCGCTGCGTGCCGAGCACCGCGGTGCCGCCCAGTTCCTCGTTGATGGCGGGCAGGAAGCGCACGCGGCTCGCGTCGAGCAGTTTCTTCGCCTTCCACATCTGCTGGTCGACCATGCCGAGCGGCGAGCCGCGATAGCCGCTGACGAAGCCGGCCGAATCGACGCCGCGCGCCGCGTCGAGCGCGCGCTGCATCAGCAGCAGGCGTACCAGCGCCTGGGTGCCGGTCAGGAACACGCGGCCGCGCGTGGCGGTGAGGTTGTCGGTGAGGCGGTAGTCGGCCAGCGGCGGGGAGCCGTCGATCGGCAGGCGGGCGGTCATGGGCGTGTCTCCGGGGCGCATCGGGGTCGGGGGTTCGAGTCGAAATCGCGAGCCGCGTGGCAGTGCGGCTGTTTGACGCTTTGTGTGATGCTATTTTTCGCCCGATGGCGGAGTGGAATTTTTCTGTTCCCGCCGCGAAGCCCGGGTTCGGAGAAGATTTCCAATGTTTTGCGGGCTTCATGAGGAGGATTTTGCTCGCGGCGCCGCTGGGGCGTCGGTGCGGCGTCGGCGGCGGGCCGGGCGGCGAACGCGGATTCATTTTGTTGTCGGAGCCGACGCGGCCCGCCATCGAAGGCCCTCGGCAACGCGGCGCGGCACTGGCGTGCATCATCAGGCGCATCGCGCCTCGCCGTCCGGACTCGCCGCCCCGGCACGACGTTCACGTCCCGGCCGTTTCCATTCGCACAAAAAAAGGGGCGCCGCGGCGCCCCTGTTTCCCTGCTCGGCCCGGAACCGGGCGCGGCTACTTCCGGTCGACGATGATCCTGTCGAACGTGCCGCCGTCCGCGAAATGCGTCTTCTGCACGTTGTCCCAGTTGCCGAACACCTGCTCGACGCTGAACGTCTTCAGCGGCTTGAACTCCGCCGCGTGCTGCTTCAGCACCGCCGCATCGCGCGGCCGCAGATGATGCTTCGCGATGATCTCCTGCCCCGCCGGCGAATACAGATAGTCGAGGTAGGCCTGCGCGACCTTGCGCGTGCCCTTCTTGTCGACCACCTTGTCGACCAGCGCCACCGGCGGCTCGGCCAGGATGCTGGTGGACGGGTACACGGCGTCGAACTGCTCGCCCGCGCCGCCGGTGTCCATCAACGCCACCTCGTTCTCGAACGTCACCAGCACGTCGCCGATGCCGCGCTGCGTGAACGTGGTGGTCGCGCCGCGCCCGCCCGCGTCGAGCACCGGCACGTTGCGGAAGATCGCCTTCTCGAAGTCGAGCGCCTGCTCGTCGCTCGCGCCCTTGAGCTTCTGGTAGCCCCACGCGGCCAGATACGCGTAGCGGCCGTTGCCCGAGGTCTTCGGGTTCGCGATCACCACCTGCACGCCGGGCCGGGCGAGATCGCTCCAGTCGCGAATCTGCTTCGGATTGCCGTGGCGCACCAGGAACACCATCGTGGTGGAATACGGCGAGCTGTTGTCGGGCAGCCGCTTGCGCCAGTCCTTCGGCAGCAGCTGGCCGCGCTCGGCGAGCAGGTCGATGTCGTTCGGCTGGTTCATCGTCACCACGTCGGCCTGCAGGCCCTGCAGCACCGACAGCGCCTGCGCGCTCGACGCGCCGTGCGACTGGCGCACCGAGACGGTCTCGCCGCTCTGCTGCTTCCACGCCGCCACGAAGCCCGCGTCGATGTCCTTGTAAAGTTCGCGCGTCACGTCGTATGACACGTTGAGCAGCGCGGTCTGCGCGTACACGGCCGGCGCGGCCGCGACGAGCGCCGCCGCCGTGCCCGCGATCAGCCAGCGGCCGATCCGTTGCGTCTGGTTCATCGAATCCCCTGTGTGGTCCCTGGGTGTCAGGTATTGGTAAGCGGCGATTGTAGCGAGCGCGGCGCGGCCCCCCTACGATTCAATCGTGTTGAGATCACAACCAAAAGTCATTTGCCGCGCGGGCCGTGCCCATCCGGCCCGGGATGCCGCCCGCGCCGCCGTCCTTGATCGCCGCTCGCGCCGGCATTTTTTCTCACTAATTGAAATCGCGCCGGCCTTTTCATTTCGATTCCGCCAAACGTTTGACAACGGGTTTCCCGCCATGCTCATATCGATTCGAGCTTAATCGACCGATAAGCCGATTAATCGATTGGTTTTATTTCGGCTATCAATTGTTCGGGTCGTTACGCATCGACGACCGGCCATGGGCCCACCGCGAACCGGCGCATCCGCACCGGGCCGGCCGGGCCTGTCCGCGGCGCATCCCCGGGGCCCGCATCACGGGGCTCGAGGCTTGTCCCGCCTGCCTTTCCGGCCGGCGCGGGGCGAGCCGCGAAGGGCATCGCGCCAGGCCGCCTCGTCGATCCGGTGCAGGGGCGCGCCGCTCGTTCCGCCGCCACGTTTTCATGGAACAGCGGCAACGCAAGGGCATGGCCGCGACGGGACATTTCAATCGATTCCCGCTGCGGCCAAATAAAACTTGGAGAAAAAGAAATGAAACAAAGGCAATCCCGATCGCTGGCCGCCATATCGGTAAAGGTTTTCGCCTCGGCAATCCTGATCGGCGTGAATGCCGGCGCCCATGCGGCGTCGAACGCGCCGGCGGCAGCGGCGGCGTTCCCGGCCTCGGGCACCACCCTCAACCTCGTCAACGGCACCAACGGCACCTACGCCGACAGTCAGGTGTACTGGACGCTGGTGGGCATGGACCCGGCGAACAACAACCGCTACGTCCACGTCAACTGCGCGGGCGCGCTGGTGCCGATGAGCGCCGCCGACGATTCGCAGCAGACCAAGAACGGCGTCGGCTACGCGAACTATTCGAACGCGCTGTCGCAGTGCAAGTCCGTCACGATCCCGGCGATCACCTCGGCGCGGCTCTACCTGACGGTGGGCAGCACGCTGTACATGCAGGCGGTGGGCAATCCCGTCACCGGCTACACCGGCCCGAACATCGAGAACCCGTCCGATCCGAACATCGACGTGACGTTCGACTTCATCGAGTTCGACACGGACGCCGCGAACTTCTTCGGCAACACCACGCGCGTCGACCAGTTCGGCTTCCCGGTCAAGCTGCGCCTGCAGGGCCAGGGCGGCTACGACCAGACGGTCGGTGAAACCGAAACGCGCGCGGCGCTGTTCCAGGCATACCAGCAGCAGGTGCCGACGCAGTTCCAGGGCCTCGCGCAGGCGCCGTACCGGATCGTCGCGCCCGCGCACGGCAGCTTCAAGCCGGGCGGCGCCAACGCGACCTATCTCGACAGCTACATCCAGTCGATCTGGAATCTCTACAGCACCCAGACGCTCACCTTCACCGACGCGCAGGGCACCTTCACGGGCCACGTCGTGAACGGCCAGTTCCAGTTCACCGACGGCCAGGGCACGTACTACATCAACCGCATGCCGACCACCTCGGAAGTGCTGCTCGGCAACGGCCCGCTCAACGACGCGACCAACGCGGCGCCGGGCGTGCCCACCGCCAAGCAGTTGCAGATCCAGGCGCAGCTCTGCGCGGCGCTGAACCGGCACGTGGCCGAAAATCCCGCGCTCTGGAGCAGCGCGAGCTCGTTCTACGCGTCGCAGCCGACCAATTCGTATTCGAAGTTCTGGCATGCGCACGCGATCAACAACCTCACCTACGGATTCTCCTACGATGACGTGAGCGGATTCAGCTCGTCGCTGGTGGGCACCAATCCGACCATCGCGACGATCACGGTGGGCTGGTAAGTCCGGGCCGCGCGCCACGCGCACCGGCCGGGGAGCCCGCTCCCCGGCCGGTGCCGATGCTAAGATGCAGGCTCGTTTCAACCCGGTACCGATCATGTCGCCGCGCGCGCCGTTTCCGCATTCGTACACGTCCGCCGCCGCTGCCGCCAGCAAGGCCGCGGGCGCCGCCGTGCGCGGGGCCGGTCTGAAACTGAAAAAACGACTTCTCGACTGACGGGGAGTCGCGTCCCGTCAGGCGAACAGCCGGACGGGAATCTCCGCGGGTCGCCCGACCCGCTCGCCAACCCGGTCCGGCATGCGCCGGCGGAACGTCCCTTCATCCACGTTCCCTACCGAGGTTTGCATGTCCATCGATTTTTCCGGTATCTGGCTTCCGATCATCACGCCGTTCGCGGGCGAGGCCGTCGATCACGACGCGCTCGCGCGTCTCGCGCGGCACTACGCGGCGGCCGGCATCGGCGGCTTCGTCGCCTGCGCGACGACGGGCGAGGGCGCGCTGCTCGACGCCGACGAGCAGGCCGCCGTGTTCGGCACGCTGCGCGCGGCGGCGCCGGGCATGCCGGTGGTGCTCGGCCTCACGCAGAGCGCGACGCAGGCCGCCGCGGCACGCGCGCGTGCGCTGGCCGCGCTCGCGCCCGCCGGCCTGCTGGCCACGCCGCCCGTCTACGTGCGGCCCTCGCAGGACGGCATCCGCCGCCACTTCGAGGCGATCGCGCAGGCGGCGGACCTGCCGGTGCTGGTCTACAACATCCCGTACCGCAGCGGCGTCAACGTCGAACTCGACACGCTGAAGGCGCTCGCCACCGACGCGCGGATCGCCGGCATCAAGGAGTGCGGCGGCTCGATCGACCGGATGCTGCGGCTCGTCCACGAAACGCCGCTGCGCGTGTTCTCGGGCGACGACAACCAGAATTTCGCGGCGCTCTGCGCGGGCGCGCACGGCGCGATCGCGAGTTCGGCGCATCTGCTGCCGGCGCTGCACGTGCGCGCGCGCGAACGGCTGCTGCGCGGCGACCTGGCCGGCGCGCGGCGCATCGCGGTGGCGCTGCAGCCGCTCGTGCGGCTGCTGTTCGAAGAGCCGAACCCGGCGCCCGTGAAGGCCGCGCTCGCGGCGGCCGGCTGGTGCGGGGACGGCCTGCGCCTGCCGTTCGTCCCGGCCGGCGAGGCACTGCGCGACCGCCTGCGATTCGTGCTCGACCGGTTCACGGACGAGGCGGTCGAGGCCCTTTGAGAAGGGGGGCGATGCGCGTTGGCTGCCTCGGCGCGGCGCGCACGCGGCGTACCAGCGAGCCGGGGCGGCCATCGTGAGGTGAGATCCGCCGGCGCATCGCGCGGGCATCTCGATGTGAAACGCGAAGCGCGCCGCCCGGCACGCAGGCCGCTCACCTCGCGGCCTTCCCATACGCACCGAACGCGATCGCCGTTCCGTTTCCCGCGGGCGCCCAGGCGGCCAGCGAACTTGGCGGCGCCTCGACCGCGCCGCCCACCGACAGCCGGACGGCCCGCATCGGTTCCCCGACGGCGGTCGTGCCGGCCGCGCCGCGCACGAGCAGCACCAGCGGCAGCGACGGCGGCAACGGCAGGCCGTGCGTGCGCGGCGCGGTGCGCCTCGAGATCGGGCCGTTCGTGCTGCTGGCGCTGGCGACGCCGGCCGCCGCGTCGCGCCCGCGGCCGTGCTGCTCGCGGCGGCCGGCATCGGCGTGTCGGCCTGGCACGGCGCGGCCTGTACGGAACTGGCCACGCTCGCCGGCGCCGCGCGCGCCGGCACCACGCTCGAGCCGGCGAACACGACGGTCCACGCCGGCTTTTTCCTCACCCCGCCGGCCATTCCCGCCCGGCTCGTGGGGCGAGGTCCGGCCCGCCTCGGCGGCCGGCGCGCTGCTCGCGTATCCGTCCGTGCTTTCGGCGCCCGCCGCGCGGGCTCGGGGCGGCGCCGCGGCCACGCGCGGGGCTCGATCAACGATCGGCAACCGATCCGCCACGTTCATACGCGTGACGCGGCGCCGGGCGATACTGTCGCCCCGAGCCGACACCGCCCCGCAGGAGAACCTTCGATGATCCGACTGGCCGCCGCCCCCTTGCTGTCGATCGCGCTGCTGCTCGGCGCGTGCGGCGACGATTCGCATTCCGCGGCGGCGTCCGGCGCGGCGTCCGCGGTGCCGGCGAGCGGCGACGGCAGCGCGAGTGCGTTCAACGGCGGCGCTTCGGCGGCGTCCTCCGTCGCGGGCGCACCGGTGGCGGCGTCCGGCCAGCCGCCGCTCGCGCCGCCCGAGGTTCACTACCCGCCCACCGCCGAAGACGCTTCGGGCACCTCGCCGCCTCCGCCGGGCGGCCCCGGCGATCCGGGCACGGCGGTCCCGCTCGGGCCGAACGGCGCCCCGGCCGGCGCGACGGGCGACAACGGCGCGACGGGCGCGCCGCCGAGCCAGTTGCCGGGCTCGACGGGCGGTTCCGCGCGCACGCGCGGCTGAGCGGGATTCGAAACCGTTCAGGGACAGTTCATCGCGAGGCACCGCGCGCCGGTCGCGACAATCCAGCCGCGCTCGCGCCGTGCGTCGCCATCAGGCAGGCACGCTCAGATCGCGAACGCGAAGCCGCGCTCGCGCGCGGCCGGCGCGGCAGCATCGTCGCGCTGCGCCTCGCGAAACCGCTGCGGCGCCGCGCAATGCACGAGCGTGTCGATGAAGTATTTGGCGCGCGGCCACGGCCCGAAGCCGGCCGAGGTGTTGACATGGCCCGCGTCGCCGAGATTGACGAACGCGCTGCCGAACAGGCGCGCCATCTCGCGCGCGTCGGCGAGCGCCATCCACGGGTCGGTCTCGCTGCCGATCAGGATCGACGGCACCGGCAGCCGGCGCGCCTCGAACGCACCCGCGAACGCGAATTTCACCGGGCTGGCCGGCGCGACGAACAGCACGCCGACCACCTCGGCGCTCAGGTCGCCGCGCTGCAGCGCGTGCGCGGCGGCGAGGCAGCCGAAGCTGTGCGCGGCCAGCACGAACGGCCCGCGCTCGCGCGCGAGCGTCTCGCGCACGGCGTCCGACCAGCGCGCCAGATGCGGCGCCTCCCAGTCGTCCTGCTCCACGCGCAGCGTATGCGCGAACTGGCGTTCGAGCCAGGTCTGCCAGTGGGCGCCCTCGCTGCCATGCAGGCCCGGCACGGTCACGACACGCGGCGGCCACGCCGACGATTTGCTGCAGATGGACATCCTTGCCTCCTTCGCTTGGCCGGTGGAGTCGATGCCGATTGTCGGCCGCGCGGCGGGTCGGGCGAACCAATTTATCGTGCTTAGCAATTTCGGACTGGCGGCGCCAGATCGCCCGACGCCGTAGAATGGCCGTTTCGGCGCGATGCGGCCACGAGCCGGCGCCGCGCCCGCTCCGCCCGCCCCGACCACGATGCAGATCCTGCTCCATTACTCCGACGGCGAACTGTCCGACTGGCAACGCGAGATCGAAGCCGCGCTGCCGGGCGCGACGCTGCGCGCCTGGCAACCTGGCGACGACGCGCGCGCCGACTACGCGCTGGTCTGGCAGCCGCCCGCCGCGATGCTCGCGCCGCGCGACGGCCTGAAGGCGATCTTCAATCTCGGCGCGGGCGTCGACGCACTGCTCGCGCTCGAACGCGACCAACCCGGCATGCTGCCGGCCGGCGTGCCGCTGGTGCGGCTCGAGGACACCGGCATGGGCGCGCAGATGGTGGAGTACGTCGTGTACGGCGTGCTGCGCCACCTGCGGCGCTTCGACGATTACGCGGCGCAGCAGCGCGAACACCGCTGGGCGCCGCTGCCGGTCACGCCGCGCGAGCGCTTCGTGGTGGGCGTGCTGGGCCTCGGCGTGCTCGGCACGCAGGTCGCGCGCGCGCTCGCGGGGCTCGGCTTCACCGTGCGCGGCTTCAGCCGCGGCGCGAAATCGCTGGACGGCGTCGCCTGCTCGGCCGGCGCGCCGCGCGCGGGCGACCCGGCGTTCGAGGCGTTCAGCGGCGGCCTGCAGGTGCTCGTGAACCTGCTGCCGAGTACGCCCGACACCGAGGGCGTGCTGGACGCGCGGCTGTTCGCGCGGCTCGCGCCCGGCGCGCTGCTGGTCAACGTCGCGCGCGGCGCGCATCTGGTCGAGGCGGACCTGCTCGACGCGCTCGCCGCCGGGCACCTCGGCGCGGCGCTGCTCGACGTGTTGCGCGAGGAGCCGCCCGCCGCCGATCATCCGTTCTGGCAACATCCGCGCATCACGCTCACGCCGCACGTCTCGGCCGAAACCGGGCGCAGCGGCGCGATCGCGCAGATCGCCGCGAAGATCCGCGCGTTCGAACGCGGCGAGCCCGTCAGCGGGATCGTCGATCGCGCGCGCGGTTACTGAACTCGCGCACGCGCGGCCCCCGCGACCGGACCACGTAATCGAAGTACGCAGCCGAAGCACGCAAGCGAGGCACGCAACCGGCCCGCGCCGCCGGCCCCGTTGCCCACGACAACCGCAGCACGATGCGCCGCGCGCGCGTCACCGAACGATGGAGACTGAGCATGACGTTCCCCGCAGCCGTGAAAATCGTTGAAGTCGGGCCGCGCGACGGCCTGCAGAACGAGAAGACCTTCGTGCCGACCGAGGTGAAGATCGCGCTGGTCGACCGGCTTTCGCACGCCGGCTTCCCGAACCTCGAGGTGGCCTCGTTCGTCTCGCCGAAATGGGTGCCGCAGATGGCTGACGGCGCCGAGGTGATGGCCGGCATCGCGCGCCGTCCGGGCGCGCTCTACTCGGCGTTGACGCCGAACCTGAAGGGCCTGGAGAACGCGCTTGCCGCGCGCGCCGACGAGGTCGTGATCTTCGGCGCGGCGAGCGAGGCGTTCTCGCAGAAGAACATCAACTGCGGCATCGCCGAGAGCATCGCGCGCTTCGAGCCGGTCGCGAAGGCCGCGAAGGACGCCGGCGTGCGGCTGCGCGGCAGCCTCTCGTGCGCGCTCGGCTGCCCGTACCAGGGCGAGGTGCCGGTGGCCGCCGTGATCGACGTGGTCGAACGCTTCGCCGCGCTCGGCTGCGACGAGATCGACATCGCCGACACGATCGGCGTGGGCACCGCCGCGCAGACGCGCGCGCTGCTGGCCGCCGTCTCGAAGGTGTTCCCGCGCGAGCGGCTGTCGGGCCACTTCCACGACACCTACGGCCAGGCGCTCGCCAACATCCACGCCGCGCTGCTCGAAGGCATCACGATCTTCCACGCGTCGGTGGCGGGCCTCGGCGGCTGCCCCTACGCGAAGGGCGCGACCGGCAACGTCGCGACCGAGGACGTGCTGTACCTGATGCAGGGGCTCGGCATCGAAACCGGCATCGGCCTGATCGAGGTGGTCGAGGCCGGCGATTTCATCTCGCGCGCGATCGGCCGCGAGAACGCCTCGCGCGCCGGCCGCGCGCTGCTCGCCAAGCGGCGCGACGCGCAGGCCGCCTGCGTCTGAGCCCGAACCACCCCGTATTCCTTTTTCGCCGATGCTTTCATGACCACGACTCCGACACCTCCCGAAGCCCTTCCCGACTCCGCGCGCCGCGTCGCGCAACTGCTGCGCGAGCGCGGCCACGAACACGGCGTGGTGCTGCTCGACGAGACCGGCCGCACCTCGGCCGAGGCCGCCGCCGGCCTCGGCTGCGCGGTGGCGCAGATCGCCAAGTCGATCCTGTTCCGGCGGGCCTCGGACGGCGCCCCCGTGCTGGTGATCGCCAGCGGCGCGAACCGCGTGGACGAACGCAAGGTGGCCGCGCAGGTCGGCGAGATCGGCCGCGCCGACGCGAAGTTCGTGCGCGAGAACACCGGCTACGCGATCGGCGGCGTCTGCCCGATCGGGCATCGCGTCGAGCCCGTCACGCTGATCGACGCGGACCTGCTCGCGCTCGACAGCCTGTGGGCCGCGGCGGGCCATCCGCATGCGGTGTTCAACCTGTCGCCGCAGGAACTCGTCGAGCTGACCGGTGCGCCGGTCGTCGACGTCGCGCTGCGGGAGCCGGCATGAGCGGCGGCGCGCGGGACGCGGCGAGCGACACGCTCGCGACGGCGGACGAGGTCGCGCAAGTCGCCGAGGCCGTGGCCGAGGCGCCCGTCAGCACCGTCGCCTCGCCATGCACGAACGTCTGCAAGATGGACCGCGAGGCGGGCTGGTGCATCGGCTGCCGCCGCACGCGCGACGAGATCGCCTCGTGGCGCAAGCTCGACGACGCGGGCCGGCTCGCGATCCTCGCGCGGCTCGAGGCGCGCTGGTTCGATGACGCGGCGGCACCAGCCGGCGCAGCCTGACCGCGACACATCCGGGCGGCATCGTGGATGACGACGCGAACCGCCCCTCGATGCATCGCTCGCGCGGCGCGGCCCCGGCGCATCATGAAAGCGACGCGAATCCGGCCGGCCACGCGCCGCTCACGCCGCCGCGCGAACAAAAAAAAAGCCGTTCGTCCAAGGAGTGGCGAACGGCGCTCAGAGTGGAATCCCGTTGACGTGATCAACGTTAAGGCGATCATACGAGCGCCCATTTTGCATCGCATCGGGAGTTTCCCTACAGATCGAAATCCACGCCCGACGGCGATGGTGCTGCGCCGTGTTCCCGCCTGTCTTGCAGGGGTTTGCGGCCACGCGCGAGGCGCCGGCGGCGATGCCGCGACGCGTCATATGCGCAGCCGCACGACGCCGCGCCGACACGCCGCGAAGCCGCGCGTCAGCCTCCCGGCTCGCGCGCCTCGAAGAACGCGAGCATCTCCGCGAGCAGCGCGTCGGGCGCCTCCTCGGGAATGTAATGGCCGCAGTCGAGCGCGCGCCCGCTCACGTCGCGCGCCACGGCGCGCCATTCGTCGAGCGGCGAGAAGCAGCGCGCCACCACGCCGTCGGCGCCCCACAGCACGCGCAGCGGACAGCCGATGCGGGTGCCGCGTTCGAGGTCGGCGCGATCGTGTTCGAGATCGATGCTGGCCGAGGCGCGATAGTCCTCGCACATCGCATGCACCGCGCCCGGCTGCTTCAGCGCGTGGCGATACGCGTCGAGCGCGGCCGGCGAGAACGGCGCGAGCCCGGCCGAGCGGCTGCCCATCACGCGCTCGACATAGGCGTCGGGGTTCGCGCCGATCAGCGTCTCCGGCAGCGGCGCCGGCTGGATCAGGAAGAACCAGTGGAAGTACGCGGTCGCGAACGCGCGGTCGGTCTTCTCGTACATCGCGAGCGTGGGCGCGATGTCGAGCAGCATCATGCGCTCGACCGCGTCGGGGTGATCGAGCGCCATCCGGTGTGCGACGCGTGCGCCCCGATCGTGCGCGCAGACCGGAAAGCGCTCGTAGCCGAAATGGCGCATCACGGCGAGCTGGTCGGCCGCCATCGTCCGTTTCGAATAGGTGAGATGCGCGGCGTCGCCGCGCGGCTTGCCCGAGGCGCCGTAGCCGCGCAGGTCGGTGGCGATCACGGTGAAATGCCGGGCCAGCACGGCGGCGAGGCGATGCCAGATCACGTGGGTCTGCGGATGGCCGTGCAGCAACAGCAGCGGCGGCCCGGCTCCCCCCTTGACGCCGAAGATGTCGACGTCCTGCACCGTTACAGTAAACGCTGCGAACTCGTCAAACGACATGGCGATGTCTCCCCTGGTCGATTGTTGTAGCCGCCATTGTAGGAGCCGGGTTCGCGATGCAAAGCCGCCGTGCCTTGCAAATCGTAGAAGCCGAACACTCATTCGACACCGCCGCCGCCCGCATCGCCCTACAATCGCACGACCGTTCGTATTAATATCCAACGACCGCCGCCGCGCGTCGCTCAGCAGTGCCGCCGGCGCGGCCCGCGACGCGCGCGATGCGCCGCGCCGCTACACTCATGTGGCCGCCCGCAACCCACGCGAGCGGCGCCGCCCCCGGAGACCTCACCATGGCCCTGCCCGCCGTCCTTCAGCGCCTGTCGCTGCCCGTCATCGCCTCGCCGATGTTCATCGTCAGCTATCCCGAGCTGGTGCTCGCGCAGTGCAAGGCGGGCATCGTCGGCTCGTTCCCCGCGCTCAACGCGCGGCCGGCCGAGCTGCTCGACGAATGGCTCACGCGCATCGAGGACGAACTCGCCGCGCACCGCGAGCGGCATCCCGATGCGGTGATCGGGCCGGTGGCGGTCAACCAGATCGTCCATCAGTCGAACGTGCGGCTCGAACACGACGTGCGCGTGTGCGTCGAGCACAAGGTGCCGATCTTCATCACCAGCCTGCGCGCGCCGGCCCCGGAGATCGTGCAGGCGGTGCATGGCTACGGCGGCATCGTGCTGCACGACGTGATCAGCCTGCGCCACGCGCAGAAGGCGCTCGAAGCCGGCGTGGACGGGCTGATCCTGGTGGCGGCCGGCGCGGGCGGCCATGCCGGCACCACCTCGCCGTTCGCGCTGGTGGGCGAGATCCGCCGGATGTTCGACGGCCCGCTCGTGCTGTCGGGCTCGATCGCCAACGGCGGCTCGATCCTCGCCGCGCAGGCGATGGGCGCCGACCTCGCCTACATGGGCACGCGCTTCATCGCCACGCGCGAGGCACACGCGGTGGACGGCTACAAGCAGGCGATCGTCAACGCGAAATCGGCCGACATCGTCTATACGAACCTGTTCACCGGCGTCCACGGCAACTACATCCGCGAGAGCATCGTGAACGCCGGGCTCGACCCGGATGCGCTGCCCGAAGCCGACAAGTCGAAGATGAATTTCGCCAACGACAAGGCGAAGGCGTGGAAGGACATCTGGGGCGCGGGCCAGGGCGTGGGGCTGATGGACGACGTGCCGAGCGTGGCCGAGCTGGTCGAGCGGCTCTCGCGCGAATACGCGGACGCGAAGGCGCGGCTCGGCATCCGCGGCTGAGTCCGCCAACGGCCGCTCGCCCGGCCCCTTGCAAGCGTAGAAGCAGGAAAGCCCGAACGCGGGCCCGGCCGCACCGGGCCATCCCGGCACGCCGCGGTCGCGTTCAGCGCGCGACGGCCCGCCTCGCCTTCGGCGCGGCGGCCTCCTTCAGATGCTCGTCGATCGACGGGCACAGCGACTGGCCGGCGAAGCGGTCGGCGAGGAAATCGACGAACGAGCGCACCTTCGCGGACACGTGCCGGCGGCTCGCGTAGACCGCGTAGATCGGCAGCTCGCGCGGCGGCATCGCATCGAGCAGCAGCGGCACGAGGCGGCCGGCCTCGAGGTCGTCGCCCACCACTTCGGTGCCGAGCATCGCGATGCCGCTGCCGTTGAGCACGGCCACGCGCAGCGCCTCGAGGTGGTTGACGATCAGGTTGCCCGAGAGCGTCACGCGCGAGGCCGCGGCCGATTCGAACGCGGCCGAATCGATCGAGGTCGGCCCGGTGTCGCGGCGCAGATAGTTGTGCTGCTCGAGATCGGCGAGCGTGGCGGGCACACCGTGTTCCTCGAGGTAGGCGGGCGACGCGACCAGCAGGATGTGCGCGGTCGCGATCTGCCGCGCCACCAGCGACGACGATTTCAGGCCGAACGGGGCCGCGCGCACGGCCACGTCGTAGCCCTCGTCGATCAGTTCCACCACGCGGTCGGACAGCGTGATCTCGACCGTTACGTCGGCATAGCGCGCCGCGTAATCGGTCACCGCGCTCATCACGTGGCGCAATCCGAACGCGGACAGCGAGGTCACGCGCAGGCGCCCCTGCGGCACGATGCTGGCCGCGCCCACCGCCTGGCCCGCCTCGTCGAGTTCGGTCAACGCCTGCACCAGCCGTTCGTAGTATTCGCGTCCCGCCTCGGTCGGCGCGACGCGGCGTGTCGTCCGGTGCAGCAGCCGCGCGCCGAGCTGCTGCTCGAGATGCATCACGTGCTTGCTCGCCATCGCCGCCGACATCTGCATGCGTTCCGCTGCGCCGACGAAGCTGCCGACTTCAACGACATAGCGAAATACATTCATGCTGACGAGGGTATCCATCGAAAACGCTCGCGTTCCTGAAATTGCACATTGAAAAGAACTGTAACAAAGGCTGGCTCACGAGAACGTCAACAAACGCAAAACGTCGTTTTATGGATGCGGCCCCGCGCCGGTTTCGCGGCGGAAAATTGCGCCGGCCGGCCCGCCGGCCGCACGGGCTGCCCGGCGCGGGGTTCAGAAACGCACCCGCATCCCGGCGCCGAGCGTATCGCCGGTGGACTGGTTCGACAGTTGGTCGCGCAGGTAGGCGGCATAGACGTCGGTGCGCTTCGACAGCGGATAGTCGTAGCCGACCGCCCAGGTCCGATGGGTCTGGTCGAGCCCGCCCGTGTCGCGCGAATACGCATACGAGGCCAGTGCGCTGCCCGCGCCGAGCGGCACCGACACGCCGCCCTGCGCCGTGTTCACGTGCCAGTTGCCACCCTGCAGATCGTTCCTCGCATACATGTACTGGCCGTACAGCCTGGCGAACTTCAGGTCGTAGCTGATGCCGAGCTGGGTGACGCCCTGGCTCTTCATGCCGGCCACGAGCGAGCCGAGATCGCCGGGCGCGTTGTTGAAATTCACGTACTGGTAGACGGCCGTCATCGCCAGCGGACCGTGGAAATACTGCAGCTGGCCGCTCCACTTCTTCGCGCCGTTGCTGCCCGACTGGTTGCCGAGCGCGTACATCGCGCTCGCGTTGAAACCGTTGAAATCGGGGGTCGTATACGACACCGCGTTGTTCCAGCCCGAATCGCCCACCACGCCCTGGTCCGTCGTGTAGGTCGGGAACGTGCCGAGCCCGAGGAACACGTGATAGACCATCGGCGAGAATTCGTAGGAGTCGATCAGCGGGTTGAACAGGATCGTCGAGATAAACAGGTGGGTGGTGAGGCGCCCCGCGCGCACCGTGCCGTAGGGCGTTTCGAGGCCGACGTAGGCATTGCGCGCGAAGAACGTGTCGCCGTCGAAGCGGCCGTAGCGGCCGTTCTGCGGCCGGAAGAAGTCCTCGATCGTGAAGATCGCGCGGTAGCCGCCGCCGAGATCCTCGGTGCCGCGCAGGCCCCAGTACGAGGTCGACATGCCGCCGCCCTGCACGCCCCAGGCGCGCTCGCCGCCCGGGAATTTCTGCGCGCCGACCCAGGCGTCGACCTGACCGTAGAGCTGGATGCTCGATTGCGCATGGGCGGGCGCCGCCGCAAGTGCCGTCCACGCGAGGCAGGCGAAGGCACCGGACGCGGTCCGGCGAGCAAGTGACTTCATGAGATCTCCGAATCAAATCGAATGGAATCGATGCGCTTTGGTTTGGTGTGACGACGCGCGCATGGATGAGGCCCGGCCATCTTCACGGGCCGATAAGCTGGTCAAAATTGGAAACACTTATGGTTGGTATAGCGCGGCGGGCAATCCGCGCGAATCCGGCGAAGGCGGCGGTGCCGGCCGGCGGCGCCCGGCGTGCCGGAACCGGCGCGGCAACACACCGCCGCCGCCGGCGAGGCGCGAGAGATAGCGCAAGCGATGCGCGGCGCGAAAGCGCGGAGAGGGGAAACAGCGGGGAAAACGGCGGGAACCGTGGCGAATCCGCGTCAATCGCGGGGCTCGGCGCAAGGGTGCCGTTGCGACGGTCGCGGGCCGAAGGCCCACCGGCGCGGAGCCGGCAGCGGGACCGGCGACCGGCGCCGCGACCGCGCGCGGCTGGTCAGGTCAGTTGTTGCGGTAGAACGACGAGAAGAACGTGCCGCGCGAGCCGCCGTTGTCCTGGCCACGTGGCGCCGGCGGCCGGCCGCCGCGTTCCTCGTTGTAGCGGGCCACGTCGGCACGGATCGAACCGGAGCGCATCGCGCCGTCGGCGGAGCCGGACGAACGCGGCAGCGATGACGACGAAGCGCTGACCGAACGGTACGGGCTGGCCCCCGGATAACTGCCGTAAGCCGGGCCGTAGGCGGGGCCGGTCGGGGCGCCGCCGCGGTAGGAGGGCATCGCGGGCGGCAGCGCGGCCTGGTTCGGGCGCAGCCCCCAGCGCGCGCCGCCGGCATTCACGCCGGACGGCCGGGCGCGCGAGCCACCCGCCTCGCCGTGCCAGCCGTGGGCGAGATCGCGGTGCGCCGTGGCGTAGCCGCCGCCCTCGCGCATCCCGCCGCCATGCGGCGGATGGGCGAACGCGAGCGAGGCGGCGAAGGCCATCGCCGCCGCCGCCAACCACTTCCCGATAGTCCGTTTTGCCCGATCCACTCTCATATTTTGATTACCACGTCCTGTTGGCATCGCGCCCCGGATTCGGACGCCAGCCTTTCAGCAGTAATTTATGGGCGGGCGGATTTGATGTCGAGCCGAAAAGTGTTAGACCGCCGGCATCGATGTAACACCGTGTTACTCCACGGTTTTCGCGGATTTTCACGCTAATTTTTAGTGGATTTTCGTGCGTTTAGGCGTGAATTTCGCGGGGTCGGTTCCCGTTCGAAAATGCCGGTGAACGGGCTCTTTCATACAAATCTTTCATCAATCGATTCCTGAAATGAATTTGCCTATTGAATGAGCAACCGTGACAATACGCGCCAGGCGCGTCCGGCAGCCGGGCCGACCCGCCCTGCTTTTCCGCGTTCACTCCCGCGCAACCTCGAGACCTCCGATGGCCCGACCCCGTTTCCTTCCCGACAATTTCACCCTGGCGCTGGTCAGCACCGTCGTGCTCGCGAGCTTCGTGCCGTGCCGCGGCGAAGTTGCCCAAGGGTTCAACTGGGCGACCAACCTCGCCATCGGCCTGCTGTTCTTCCTGCACGGCGCGAAACTCTCGCGCGAGGCGGTGATCGCCGGGGCGACGCACTGGCGGCTGCACCTGGTGGTGCTGCTCAGCACCTTCGCGCTGTTCCCGCTGCTCGGGCTCGCGCTCAAGCCGCTGCTCACGCCGCTCGTCACGCCCACGCTCTACGCGGGCGTGCTGTTCCTCTGCACGCTGCCGTCCACCGTGCAGTCGTCGATCGCGTTCACCTCGATCGCCAAGGGCAACGTGCCGGCCGCCGTCTGCTCGGCCTCGGCCTCGAGCCTGCTCGGCATCTTCATCACGCCTGCGCTGGTCGGCGCCATCATCACCACCCACTCGGGCACCGGCGCCTCGGCCTGGAGCACGGTGGGCAGCATCGTGATGCAGCTGCTGGTGCCGTTCCTGGCCGGCCAGGCGCTGCGGCCACTGATCGGCGGCTGGATCGAGCGCAACCGCGGCGTGCTGAAGTTCGTCGATCAGGGCTCGATCCTGCTGGTGGTCTACGTGGCGTTCAGCGAGGCGGTGAACCAAGGGCTCTGGCACCAGATCCCGCCGCTCGCGCTGGGCGGCCTGGTGCTGGTGTGCATCGTGCTGCTGGCGGTCGCGCTCGGCGTGACCGCCCTCGTCAGCAAGCGGCTCGGCTTCGGCCGCGCCGATCGCATCACCATCATCTTCTGCGGCTCGAAGAAGAGCCTCGCGGCCGGCATTCCGATGGCGAAGGTGATCTTCGCCGCCCACGCGGTGGGCGCCATCGTGCTGCCGCTGATGCTGTTCCATCAGATCCAGCTGATGGTCTGCGCGGCGCTCGCGCAGCGCTGGGGCGCGCGCGACCTCAGCCTCGACGACCAGCCCGACGCGCCCGCGAAGTCGAAACTGAACGCCGGCGAGCGCTGAATCCCGGAAAACGGGGCCAGTTCGAGCCCGCGTTGCTTGCCAATCCCCAGACAAATTCATAGTCAAAATATAACTAATAAAAATGTGACTATGAATTTGGCGAACCCTGCAGCTTGATTGGCGCACTCGTCCTTGGCAGGGCCGGATTCGCGCGGGTCACGTCACAAAAAATTCACTGCGGCCGGGCCCACGCCGATTGTTAAATAGTGTGTCCCGTCGTCTGCTCGCCCGTCATGCCCCCGCCCGCCGCTATCGCCGTCGCCGAAACGACCCGCGTCGCCGACCTGCTCGCCGCGGGCGCGCTGAGCGCGCAATTCCAGCCGATCGTCGAGATCGCCGCCGGCGCCATCATCGGCTACGAAGGCCTCGTGCGCGGCCCGCGCGGCTCGGCCGTCGAAATGCCGGCGACCCTGTTCGCGCAGGCGGCCCGCGAAGGCTGCTCGCTCGAACTCGAACTCGCCGCGGCGGCCGCCTGCGTCGACACGTTCGCGAAATCGGGCGCCGACGGCCAGCTGTTCGTCAACTTCAGCGCGCATGCGATCGTGCAGCTCGCGCGGCAGCGCGAGCGCGTGCTAGGCACGATGCCGGCCGGGCGCATCGTGATCGAACTCACCGAGCAGCATCCGGCCAGCGACCTGCCCGGCCTGCCGTCGGCGCTGACCGACCTGCGCGGCTCGGGCGTCTCGTTCGCGCTCGACGACTACGGCACCGCCAACGCCAGCATGAGCTCGTGGGTGCGCCTGCGCCCCGACATCGTCAAGATCGACCGTTTCTTCATCGACGGCATCGCCAGCGACCCGCGCAAGTTCGAGGCGGTCAAGGCGATGCAGCAGTTCGCGGTGGCCACCGGCGGCCGGCTGATCGCCGAAGGCATCGAATGCGCGGCGGACCTGATCGTGGTGCGCGACCTCGGCATCGACTGCGGGCAGGGTTTCTTCCTGGGCCGGCCCGCGCCGGTGCCGGCGCCGCGCGCGGCGGCCTCGGCCCACGACGCGCTGATCGCGCCGCACATCGCGGTGTTCCCGGGCCTCGCGCGCACCAGCGCGCTGACGCGGCCGAACGCGACGATGGCCGAGAAGATGCGCGTGCCGGCACCGGCGCTGCCGAGCCACGCCACCAACAACCAGGTGCTCGAACTGTTCCAGCGGCGCCCCGACCTGCACGCGGTGGCGGTGGTGGACGGCGACCGGCCGATCGCGCTGATCAACCGGCGCGGCTTCATGGACCGCTACGCGCTTCCGTACCACCGCGAGGTGTTCGGCAAGCGGCCGTGCCTGCAGCTGGCCAACACCGCGCCGCTGATCGTCGACAACGCCACCACCGTCGAGCAGTTGACCTCGCTGCTCGCGAGCCACGACCAGCGCTACCTGACCGAAGGCTTCATCATCACCGACCACGGCCGCTACGCGGGGCTCGGCACCGGCGAGAGCCTGGTGCGCGCCGTCACCGAGGTGCGGGTGGAAGCCGCGCGCTACGCGAATCCGCTCACGTTCCTGCCCGGCAACATCCCGATCAGTTCGCACATCGCGCGGCTGGTGGGCAACGACGCGGCGTTCCATGCCTGCTACGTCGACCTGAACCAGTTCAAGCCGTTCAACGACCAGTACGGCTACTGGCAGGGCGACGAGGTGCTGAAGTTCGCGGCCTCGGTGCTCGCCGACGCTTGCGACCCGACCCGCGACTTCCTCGGCCACGTCGGCGGCGACGATTTCCTCGTGCTGTTCCAGAGCGACGACTGGGAAGCGCGCGCGCAGCGCGCGATCCACCGCTTCGACGAGGGCGCGCAGCGCTTCTACGCGCATGCGGACCGGCTCGCGGGCGGCATCCGCGGCGAGGACCGGCGCGGCAATCCGGCGTTCTTCGGCTTCGTGACGATGGCGATCGGCTGCGTGAGCGTGCCCGGCACGCGCCGCTACCGCAGCGACGAGATCGCCTCGGTGGCCGCGCTCGCCAAGCGGCGCGCGAAACAGCGGCCGGGCCACCTGTACCTGATCGACGTGGACGAGGGCCGCGCCTGGCTGCGCGCCCACGGCGAACAGCCGAACGCGCCCGACAGCGGCGGCGGCCCGGACGGCGCGGCGCGTGACGCTTGAGCAGCGCCTGAGCCAAGCCTGAGCGACGGGCGCGCCACCCCGCCCCGACCACGCGACGGGCGGGCCGGCTCCGCACCGGCCTCCCCGGCCTCGCCACCTCCTCCCACCGCCCAGGTGAGATCGCGCCTGGCCCCCCGACAGCCGGCACGCAAACTCCCCTTCTTTTCGTTCTTGTTTAGCAAACGGACGATACGAATCCGCCTTGCCATCGCCTCGAGAAAATCACGTAAATCCGGGTATTTCCCGACTTTCCACGCCGTCACGCCGGTCATTTTGTAGCGATTTTTTACTATACAATCGCCAGCAATCTAAACATCGGGTCGGCAAGCATGGGCACCACCATTCGCGATGTCGCGCAGGCGGCGAACGTTTCGATCGGCACCGTTTCGCGCGCGCTGAAGAACCAGCCGGGCCTGTCCGAGGCTACCCGCGAGCGCATCGTCGCGGTGGCCGCCGAGCTCGGCTACGACCCGGCGCAGCTGCGCCCGCGGATCCGCCGGCTCACGTTCCTGCTGCACCGCCAGCACAACAATTTCGCCGCCACGCCGTTCTTCTCGCACGTCCTGCACGGCGTGGAGGAAGCCTGCCGCGAGCGCGGCATCGTGCCGGCGCTGCTGACGGTCGGCCCGACCGACGACGTGCTGCGCCAGATGCGTCCGCACGCGCCCGACGCGATCGCGGTGGCCGGCTTCATGGAGCCCGAGACGATCGACGCGCTCGCCGCCACCGGCCGCCCGCTCGTGCTGATCGACATGTGGGCGCCCGGCCTGCGCTCGGTGAACATCGACAACGGCGCCGGCGCCTCGCAGGCGATGCGGCACCTGTTCGCCACCGGCCGCCAGCGGATCGCCTTCATCGGCGGCTCGCTCGCGCACCACAGCATCTCGCAGCGCGCGCTCGGTTTTCGCCGCGCGTTCTTCGAGGCGGGCCTGCTGTTCGATCCGTCGCTGGAAGTGACGATCGACGCCGGGCTCGACCCCGACACCGGCGCCGCGCGCGCCATGGAACGGATCCTCGACGGCGGCGGCCCGCGCCCCGACGCCGTGTTCGCGTTCAACGACGCGGCCGCGCTGGCCGCGATGCGCGTCTGCCTCGCGCGCGGGCTGCGCGTACCCGAGGACATCGCGTTCGTCGGCTTCGACGACATCCTCGGCGCCGCGCACGCGGCCCCGCCGCTCACCACGCTCGCCGTCGACAAGGAAGCGCTCGGCCGCCGCGGCGTGGAGCTGCTGCTCGCCGACGCGCCCGAGGAAACCGAAATTCGCCTGCCCGTGCGGCTGATCGAGCGCGCGAGCAGTTCCGTCGCGGCCCATGCGCCGCGCCCCCTCACCCCGGTAATCGCCTCATGACGAACCCAGCTTCGCCGACCGCGCCGGACACGCCGGCGCCGCATGTCGCCGACTTCCGCGACGCGGCCTTCCTGATGTCGCACGTCCAGCACACGCTGCACTTCTACGCGCCGACGGTATTCGATCCGACCGGCGGCTTCTTCCATTTCTTCCGCGACGACGGCTCGATCTACGACCGCACCACGCGCCACCTCGTCAGCAGCTGCCGCTACGTCTTCAACTACGCGATGGCTTACCGGCAGTTCGGCGATCGCCAGCACCAGGACTACGCGCGCCACGGCCTGCGCTTCCTGCGCGAGGCGCACTGGGATCCGGCGCACGAAGGCTACGACTGGGAAATCGAATGGCGCGACGGCCGCAAGGCCGCCACGCGCGACGCCACGCGCCACTGCTACGGGCTCGCGTTCGTGCTGCTGGCCGCCGCGCACGCGGTGATGGCCGGCATCGAGGAAGGCCGCGAGCTGGTGGGCCACACCTTCGCGCTGATGGAGCGGCACTTCTGGGACGCCGGGGGCGGGCTCTACAAGGACGACGCCACGGCCGACTGGCAGGTGTCCGACTATCGCGGCCAGAACGCCAACATGCATACGACCGAAGCGCTGCTGGCCGCCTACGAGGCCACCGGCGAGACGCGCTACCTCGACCGCGCCGAACGGGTCGCCGCGAACATCACGCAGCGCCAGGCCGCGCTCTCGCAGAACCTCGTCTGGGAGCACTACCACGCCGACTGGTCGATCGACTGGGACTACAACAAGGAAGACAGCACCAACATCTTCCGCCCGTGGGGCTTCCAGCCCGGCCACCAGACCGAGTGGGCCAAGCTGCTGCTGATCCTCGAGCGGCATCGCCCGCTCGACTGGCTGCTGCCGCGCGCGATCGAGCTGTTCGACGCCGCGTTCGCGCATGCCTGGGACAGCGAGCACGGCGGGCTCGTCTACGGCTTCGGCCCCGACTACACCGTGTGCGACCACGACAAGTATTTCTGGGTGCAGGCCGAGACCTTCGCCGCCGCCGCGCTGCTCGGCGCGCGCACCGGCAGCGAGCGCTTCTGGGACTGCTACGACGAGATCTGGCGCTACAGCTGGCAGCATTTCGTCGATCACCGCTACGGCGCCTGGTACCGCATCCTCACCTGCGACAACCGCAAGTACAGCGACGAGAAGAGCCCGGCCGGCAAGACCGACTATCACACCATGGGCGCCTGCTACGAAGTGCTGAACGCGCTGCCCGGCGCGAACGGCAACGCCGTCCCGCATCGCAAGGAGAACGCATGATGAGCGGCACGTCATTTCCGCGCTTCGTCTCGGCCGGCGACATCCTGACCGACATGGTTCGCCACGCCGCCGCGCAATGGACCTCGGTGCCGGGCGGCGCCGGCTGGAACGTGGCGCGCGCGGTGGCGCGGCTCGGCGTGTCGAGCGCCGCGGCGGGCGCGCTCGGCCGCGACTGCTTCTCCGACGTGCTGTGGCGCGAGAGCGAGGCGGCCGGCCTCGACCTGCGCTTCCTGCAGCGTTTCGACCTGCCGCCGCTGCTCGCGGTGGTCCACGAGACGCAGCCGCCCGCGTATTTCTTCATCGGCGAGAACAGCGCCGACCTCGCGTTCGATCCGGCCGCGCTGCCGGCCGGCTGGGAAGCGCCGCTCGAATGGGCGCATTTCGGCTGCATCAGCCTCGTGCGCGAGCCGCTCGCCGGCACGCTGATCGCGCTCGCGGGCACGCTGCGTGCGCGAGGCGTGAAGATCAGCTTCGACCCGAATTACCGGAACCTGATGACCGCCGCCTACCGGCCGACGCTCGAGAAGATGGTGAAACTGGCCGACCTCGTGAAGGTGTCCGACGAGGACCTGCGCCACCTGTTCGACGGCGACGAGGCCGAGGCGATCGCCACGCTGCGCGCGCTGAATCCGGCGGCCGCGGTGCTGGTCACGCGCGGCGCGCAGACGGCCACGCTCCATGCCGACGGCGAGACCTTCGAGGCGCAGCCGCCGCGCGTCGAGGTGGCCGACACGGTCGGTGCCGGCGACGCCTCGATCGGCGGCCTGCTGGTGAGCCTGATGACGGCGCCGCAGCGCAACTGGGGCGAGCACCTGGCGTTCGCGCTCGCGGCCGGCGCGGCCGCCTGCCGGCATACGGGCGCGCATGCGCCGACGCTCGACGAGGTCGACGCGCTGCTGGCGCGCTGAGCGATCTTTAAAGCAGTCGTTGGGCGGTGACCGGCGCCACGCCCTCGCGGCACGGGGAAGCGCCGGAGATGGCGGAAACGGCGGGCTTTGGCGACAGGTGAAACGTCGACTCCGAAACGCGCGGGAAACAGCGAAACGGAGCACGAAGCAACGTGCGAAGGCCGGGGCGCCCGCCCGCCGCCCCGGAAGCCCCCGCCGGCGCGCCTCCTGCAGCCTTTCCGGCGCCGTCCCTCGCGCGATGCTAGGATGAACTCTCCCACCAACGGGAGATCCTCATGGACGGTATCCGCATGACAACCCGCGGCTATACGGCGAGAGCCTATACGCGCGCGGCAAACGGGGGCCGCTTCCGCGGCTATGTCATCCTGTCCCGCTCGGACGGCGATACGCCGGACAACACCGAGTACGAGACCGAATACGTCCGCGCCGACGAACACGAGGCGCTCGACGACGCGGAGGCGCTGGTCCGGCGCATCGTCGGCGAACTCTCGCACTGATTCCTTCCACCCGCATCCGAAGCCGGTCCGCCGCCCGCGCGGCGGGCCGCCGTCATCACCACCTCGTCACCAGAGCCGCGCGATCACCGACACGATCGCCATCACCACCAGCGTCGACATGAACGGAAACGGATAGGCGCGCGAGCCGATCCGCAGCGTCACGTCGCCGGGCAGCCGGCCCACGCCGAACTTCGACAGCCACGGCCAGGTGCGTGCCAGCACCATCACCGCGACGAAGGACACCAGCAGCCAGCGAAACATCGGATCTCCCCCCGGGTTCAGAGCGCGTGCGAGCGCTCGCCGCGCGCGAAGGCGTCGAGGCCGTCGATGCCGCGGCCGAACGCGATCACCTTGAACAGTTCGCCCATCTCCGATTCGGAGATCAGCTTCTGCACCGCGTTCGCGGCCGGCAGGAAGCGCGCGGCGTCGGACGGATCGATCCCGGCCAGCACCTCGGTGATGCCGGCGTTCAGCAGGAAGCGGCCCTGCGAGGTGTAGCCGAGCAGCTCGGCGCCGGCCGCCACGCCGGCCGCGTGGATCCCCGAGAATTCGACGTGCGCGGTGATGTCCTGCAGCCCCGGCCAGACGAACGGATCGCCATGCGCGCGGTGCCGGTAATGGCACATCAGCGTGCCCTCGGCGCGCTGCGGGTGGTAATACTCGCCGGCCGGGAAACCGTAGTCGATGAAGAATGCCGCGCCGCGCGCGAGCATCGTGCAGACGGTGTGCGTGAACGCGCGCGCGGCCTCGTGCGTCTCGGTCAGGTAGCCGGGCGGCAGGTCGAGCGCGGCCAGCGCGTCGATCACGTCCGGGGCGCCCGCTTGGAGCGGCCGGTCCTCGAACACGAACGCGCGCGTGGCGGCATCGACGGCCACGCCGCGCTCGCGCCAGCCCGCGGCGCCCTCGCCCGGCCGGTCGGCGCGCAGCACCAGCCGCACCGGCATCGCGTCGAGCACCTCGTTGCCGATCACCACGCCCTCGAAGCGTTCGGGCAGCGCGTCGAGCCACTGCACGCGCGCCGCGAGCGCGTCCGGCAGCTCGGCCGCCAGCGTCGCGCGCTGGCGTTCGCGCAGCTCGCCCGACAGCTCGACGATCTGGTAATGCTCGGGCGCGGCGCCGAGCGCGTCGAGCGCGGCCAGCAGCCCCGCCGCGAGCCGCCCGGTGCCCGCGCCGAACTCCATCACGCGCCGCGTGCCGCTCGCGCCGAGCGCTTCGGCCACCGGCCGCGCGAGCGTGTGGGCGAACAGCGGCGAGAGCTCCGGCGCCGTCACGAAATCGCTGCCGTCATCGCCGCGCCGGCCGAACTTGCGCGCGCCGCCGCTGTAATAGCCAAGGCCCGGCGCGTAGAGCGCGCGCTCCATGAAGCGCGAGAACGGCACCCATCCGCCCGCCGCCGCGATCTCGGCACGCAGCGACGCGGCCAGCGTTTCGGACTGCGCGAGCGCGTCCGGGCCGGGAACGGGTAAACTAGCGGGTTCGTGAGCTTTCGGGTTCATCCCGGCATTGTAAATGACCGAATCCGCCGCAACGCCCACCGCCGCGCCCACCGGCACGCGCATCGTGCTGATCACGGGCGCCGCGCCCGCCGCCGGCCCGGCCGGGATCGGCGCCGCGCTGGCGCGCGCGTTCGCGCGGCGCGGCTGGGACGTCGCGCTCGCGGTGGACGCCGAGGCGGCCCGGCCCGGCGCCGAAGCGCTGGCGGCGGAACTGACCACGCTCGGCCAACGCGCGGCGGTGCTGGTGGCCGATCTCGCCACGGAAGCGGGCGCCATGGCGCTGGTGCCGGCCTGCACGGCCGCGCTCGGCCGCCCCGGCTGCGTGGTCTGCCACGGTGATCCGGCCCCGGCCGACGACGCGCTGAGCGCCGGCCACGCGTCGCTGGCCGCCGCGTTCGCGCGACTGGTCGCGGCCCCGGTGGTGCTCGGCCGCGCGCTCGCGGCCGCCACGCCGGAGGCCGCGCGCGAGAACGAGCGGTTGCGGGCGGTGCTGATACACGTGCTCGACGACGCGCTGTACCATCCAGCGCCGGAGCGGCTCTCGCAGGCGCTGGCACAGGCCGCGCTGCATCGCGCCACCACCGCGCAGGCGCTGGCGCTGGCGCCGAAGGTGCGCGTGGCGGGCCTGGTGCGCGGGCGCGCGCCGCACGCCGACGAATTCGCCGAGGCCGCCTGCTATCTGGCCGAGGCCCCGGGCGTGACCGGCGCGACGCTGACCGTGGACGGCGGCGAGCACCTCGCGCCGCCGGCCGGTGAAAGCCGGCCCGCGTCGGCGCTCGCCGGCCAACCCTGACTCGCGTGCCAGCACGCCAACCTGCAACCTGATTGGAATGACCATGTTTTCCGCCCTCCTGCACCCCAGGCTCGCCGACTGCCGCAGACTCTATCTGCGCGACCACGAGGTCTCCATGCGTATCGGCGCGTTCGAGCACGAGAAGCGCGGCGAACAGCGCGTGGTCGTCAACATCGACGTGTTCGTGCCGCTGGCGCTGACCACCCCGGTGGCCGACAAGCTGCGCGAGGTGATCGACTACGATCTGATGAAACAGGCCGTCGCCCATTGCGTGGCGAGCGGCCATATCCACCTGCAGGAAACGCTGGTCGACTCGATCGCCGCGCGCCTGCTCGCGCACCCCGCCGTGCGCGCGGCGCGCGTCTCCACCGAGAAACCGGACGCCTACCCCGATTGCGACGCAGTGGGCGTCGAAGTCTTCCGCATCAAGGACGAGGAGCGCACATGAACGCCCCCCATACCCCCGAACACGCCGAGGCCGCGCAGGCCGTCGAGGCCAACGTCGCCGAACTCGGCCGCCGCGCGCTCACGCGCCGCGAGCAGAAGGAAGCCTACGAGAACAACAAGCTGTTCAAGCGGCTCGCGCGCCAGGTCGGCCAGGCGATCGGCGACTACAACATGATCGAGGACGGCGACAAGGTGATGGTCTGCCTGTCGGGCGGCAAGGACAGCTACGCGATGCTCGACGTCCTGCTGCGCCTGCGCGAGCGCGCGCCGATCGACTTCGAGATCGTGGCCGTCAACCTCGACCAGAAGCAGCCCGGCTTCCCCGAGCACATCCTGCCCGAGTACCTGACGCAGATCGGCGTGCCGTTCCACATCGAGAACCAGGACACCTACAGCATCGTCAAGCGGCTGGTGCCCGAGGGCAAGACCACCTGCTCGCTGTGCTCGCGGCTGCGCCGCGGCATCCTCTACCGCGTGGCGGGCGAACTCGGCGCCACCAAGATCGCGCTCGGCCACCATCGCGACGACATCCTGCAGACGCTGCTGCTGAACCTGTTCTACGGCGGCAAGCTCAAGGGCATGCCGCCCAAGCTGCAGTCCGACGACGGCCGGAACATCGTGATCCGCCCGCTCGCCTACGTGAAGGAAGTCGATCTCGAGAAGTACGCCGAGCTGCGCGAATTCCCGATCATCCCGTGCAACCTGTGCGGCAGCCAGCCGAACCTGAAGCGCGCCGAGATGAAGGCGCTGATCCGCGACTGGGACAAGCGCTTCCCGGGCCGCGTCGACAACATGTTCAGCGCGCTCGCCAACGTCGTGCCCTCGCACCTGATGGACACCGGGCTGTTCCCGTTCGCCGGGCTGCGCGCCACCGGCCAGGCCGACCCGGCCGGCGACATCGCGTTCGACGAGGAACCGTGCGGCACCGATGCGCCGGATGCCGCCGGCGTCCCCGGCGGCGGTGCCAAGCCGATCTCGATCGTCCAGTTCGACGATCTGTAACAATCCCTCACGTTTAACCGAAACGCCCGCCGGGCGGGCGTTTCGGCGGGAAAATCGGCGCCGCCCGGCGCCATCGCCGTACACCCTGCATGCTAGAATTCGGCACCTCGAACTCTTCCCAAGCTGGCGCCATGAATATCGTGATTTTGGCGGCAGGCACCGGCAAGCGCATGCGATCCGCGCTGCCGAAGGTGCTTCATCCGCTGGCCGGCAAGCCGCTCCTCTCCCACGTTCTCGATACCGCCCGCACGCTCGCGCCGTCGCGCCTCGTGGTGGTGGTCGGCCATGGCGCCGAAGCCGTGCAGGCCGCGGTGGCCGCGCCCGACGTGCAGTTCGCGCTGCAAGAGCAGCAGCTCGGCACCGGCCACGCGGTGCGGCAGGCACTGCCCCTGCTCGATCCGGCCCAGCCCACGCTGGTGCTGTACGGCGACGTGCCGCTCACGCGCGCCAGCACGCTGAAGCGCCTCGTCGAGGCCGCCACCGACGCGCGCTACGGCATCCTCACCGTCACGCTCGACGATCCGACCGGCTACGGGCGCATCGTGCGCGACGCCGCCGGCAGCGTCACGCGCATCGTCGAGCAGAAGGACGCCTCGCCCGAGCAGCTGCGCATCGCCGAGATCAACACCGGCATCATCGTCACGCCCACCGCCCAGCTCGCGATGTGGCTCGGCGCGCTCGGCAACGACAACGCGCAGGGCGAGTACTACCTGACCGACGTGGTCGAGCAGGCCATCGAGGCCGGCTTCGAGGTCGTCACGACCCAGCCGGACGAGGAATGGGAAACGCTCGGCGTGAACAGCAAGGCGCAACTCGCCGAACTCGAGCGGATCCATCAGCGCAATCTCGCCGATCAGCTGCTCCTCGACGGCGTGACGCTCGCCGATCCGGCCCGCATCGACATCCGCGGCTCGCTCGTGTGCGGGCGCGACGTGTCGATCGACGTGAACTGCGTGTTCGAGGGCGCCGTGGAACTGGCCGACGGCGTGACGATCGGCGCGAACTGCGTGATTCGCGGCACGAAGATCGGCGCCGGCACGCGCATCGACGCGTTCTCGCACCTCGAAGGCGCGCAGGTCGGCGCGCGGGCCGTGGTCGGGCCGTATGCACGGCTGCGGCCCGGCGCGGCGCTGGCCGACGAATCGCACGTCGGCAACTTCGTCGAGGTGAAGAACGCCGTGCTCGGCCACGGCTCGAAGGCCAACCATCTCACCTACATCGGCGACGCCGACATCGGCGCGCGCGTGAACATCGGCGCCGGCACCATCACCTGCAACTACGACGGCGCGAACAAGTTCCGCACCGTGATCGAGGACGACGTGTTCGTCGGCTCCGACACGCAGCTCGTCGCGCCGGTGCGGGTGGGCAGCGGCGTGACGATCGCCGCCGGCACCACGGTGTGGAAGGACGTGGCGAGCGGCCAGCTCGTGCTCAACGACAAGAAGCAGACCGAGAAGGCCGGCTACGTGCGGCCGACCAAGAAGAAGGGCTGAACGGTTCCGGCGGCTCAAACCAGTTTCGGAAGGCGCACCCGGGTGGCGCCTTCCTCATTTCGGAGGATCGCTCGCCATGTGCGGCATTGTCGGCGCAGTTGCGCAACGTAACATCGTTCCGGTGCTGATCGAAGGTCTGCGCCGCCTGGAATATCGCGGATACGACTCGTGCGGCGTGGCCGTGCTCGAGGACGGCGCACCCAGGCGCGCGCGCAGCGTCTCGCGCGTGGCCGATCTCGACGCGCAGGTGCGCGAGACCGGGCTCGAGGGCATGACCGGCATTTCGCATACGCGCTGGGCCACGCACGGCGCGCCCGTCACCCACAACGCGCATCCGATCTTCTCGCGCGATACCGTGGCGCTGGTCCACAACGGCATCATCGAGAACTACGAGACGCTGCGCGAAGGGCTGCGCGCGAAGGGCTACGAGTTCGTGTCGCAGACCGACACCGAGGTCATCGCCCACCTCGTCCACAGCCTCTATCGCGGCGACCTGTTCGCCGCCGTGCGCGAGGCCGTCGCGCAGCTGCACGGCGCCTACGCGATCGCCGTGATCCACAAGGACCAGCCCAACACCGTGGTGGGCGCGCGGCAGGGTTCGCCGCTCGTGGTCGGCTTCGGCGACGGCGAGAACTTCCTCGCCTCCGACGCGCTCGCGCTGGCCGGCAGCACCGACCGCTTCACGTTCCTCGAGGAGGGCGACGTCTGCGAACTGTCGCTCGACGGCGTGAAGATCGTCGACCGCAGCGGCTCGCGCGTGCAGCGCGAGGTGCGCACCGTGAGCGCCTACGGCGGCGCCGTCGAACTCGGCCCGTACCGCCACTTCATGCAGAAGGAAATCTTCGAGCAGCCGCGCGCGATCGCCGACACGATCCCGCCCGTCGAAGGGTTCGAGGCCTCGCTGTTCGGCGAGGGGGCGGCCGAGACGTTCGCCGACATCGACAGCCTGCTGATCCTCGCCTGCGGCACCAGCTACTACTCGGGCATGACCGCCAAGTACTGGCTCGAATCGATCGCGAAGATCCCCACCCAGGTGGAGATCGCGAGCGAGTACCGCTACCGCGACTCGGTGCCGAACCCGCGCGCGCTGGTGGTGGTGATCTCGCAGTCGGGCGAGACCGCCGACACGCTCGCCGCGCTCAAGCACGCGCAGTCGCTGGGCCACCAGCGCACGCTGGCCGTCTGCAACGTGGCGACCAGCGCGATGGTGCGCCAGACCGGGCTGCAGTTCCTGACGCGCGCCGGCACCGAGATCGGCGTGGCGTCGACCAAGGCGTTCACCACCCAGCTGGTGGCGCTGTTCCTGCTCGCGGCCACGCTCGGCAAGGTGCGCGGACACGTGGACGCGACCCGCGAGGCCGACTACATCCGTCAGTTGCGTCACCTGCCGGCCGCGCTGAACAGCGTGCTGGCGCTGGAGCCGCAGATCATCGCGTGGTCGGAGGAGTTCTCGCGCAAGGAGAACGCGCTGTTCCTCGGCCGCGGGCTGCATTACCCGATCGCGCTGGAAGGCGCGCTGAAGCTGAAGGAGATTTCGTACATCCACGCGGAGGCGTATCCGGCGGGCGAGCTGAAGCACGGGCCGCTCGCGCTGGTGACGGAGGCGATGCCGGTGGTGACGGTGGCGCCGAACGACACGCTGCTGGAGAAGCTGAAGTCGAACATGCAGGAAGTGCGCGCGCGCGGCGGCGAGCTGTACGTGTTCGCCGACGCGGACACGCATATCGTCAACGACGACGGGCTGCACGTGATCCGGATGCCGGAGCATTACGGCGCGCTGTCGCCGATCCTGCACGTGGTGCCGCTGCAGTTGCTGGCGTATCACACGGCCTGTGCGCGGGGAACGGATGTGGACAAGCCGCGGAATCTGGCGAAGTCGGTGACGGTGGAGTGAGGGAGGAGCGGGGCGGGAGCCCCGCTTTTGGCACCAAATGAAAGCGTTCCGTGGCCTCCGCTAGAAGCGTTCCGTGGCGGGGGTCAAAATTCCGCCAAACGCTTGTAGGACCGGCCACGTCCCCGAAACCGCGTCTGTCTCCGCACCAGTGTTCAGCGGAAGTGGGGGCTTTATTGGCGCGTTGACGGTGTGTGGGCCGAAGGGTCGAGTCGACACACCGGCGACGCTGAAGGCCGCGCTCGTGCATCTGCTTGAACAGGCAAAGCGTGCGACTTGAACGCTTGGAGGGAACGGCGCCCGCTTCGACCGAAGCATCGTGAACGCGGAGAGAGGTGACTTCTCCGTGACCCGACCATGATTCGCATGCGAACGACTTGGTAGGTGCAACGTGATGTTGGTGTCCCGGTCATGAGCGAGAAAAAGCAACGCGGGACCATCATCGTCGGCGTGGCGAGTGAGGCGCTCTCCAGAAAACCGAGACCACGTCGAGACGGCGAATGCCATCGAAAACGACGTCGAACGCATCCGGCGCGCGACGCCGGCCGATGACGCCGGCCTCGCGCGCCGCCATGCGCGGGAGCAAACCACGCATCGCGGCGCGTGGCTCCATCAATCTCGCACGGCCTGGCGCTCATCAGCACGGCTTCGCACTCCTATACTCGGCTCGGAACCACTGCCACAGGAGTGCATTGTCGTGAATCAATCATGGTTGGTCCGTTACGCCGTGCCGGAGGATTTCGAGGCGTGGCTGCCGCTTTGGGACGGCTACAACGCGTTCTACGGACGCTCGGGCGCCACGGCGCTGCCGCGCGAGATCACCGATCTGACCTGGCGCCGCTTCTTCGACGGCTACGAGCCGATGCATGCGATGGTGGCGGAGTCGGCGGGCAGGCTCGTCGGGCTCGTCCACTTTCTCTACCATCGCCACACCACGATGGCCGGCCCGATCTGCTACCTGCAGGATCTGTTCACGCTGGAGGAGACGCGCGGCAAGGGCGTGGGCCGCGCGCTGATCGAGGCCGTCTACGCGCAGGCGAAGCGCGACGGCGCCGAGCGCGTCTACTGGCAGACGCACGAAACCAACGAGACGGCGATGAAGCTCTACGACCAGGTGGCCGACAAGTCCGGCTTCCTCATCTATCGGCACGCGCTGTAGCCGGCGCGCCGCGCCGCCGCGAGGGACGGCGAGCAGCGCCCGGGCGGCCGCCGCAGCGGCCACCCGGGCGCCCACGCTCAGACCGCGTCGCCGCCGGTGGTGGTGCCGCTCGACGAGCCGCCGGCCTTCTTCTTCATCAGCGTCATCACGAACGGCAGGCACAACAGGCTCACGAGCGCGCCGTCCACGCCGTTGTTGATCATCGTGCCGCCGAACTCGCCGAACTTCGGCGTCGTGACGCCGGTGCCGATCCAGGCCGAGCCCGAGATCGCCTGATCGAACAGCGACATCCGCGAGATGGTCTTCTCGAACGCATCGCCCCAGTTGCCGCCGCTCGGCAGGCGGATCGGATCATGGCCGATCGCCATGTGCGGCACCCCGGCCCAGCCCTCGCCCACCGCCTGCTCGATGATGCTGCCGGTGATCTTGTCGAACACCTCGCCGAGCATGTTGGCGCCCACGTAGGCGCCGCCGTTGAGCACCACCTCGCGGCCGAGCTTGCTCTGCGCCTTCGCTTTCTCGGTCTCGTTGGTCATCTTCGCGATGTCGTCGAGCTTGTTGGCGAAGCCCGCGCCCGACGTGCCGCCGGCCGTCTGCGCCCAGTTCACGAGGAACTGGTTGGCGCTGTACGGCACGAAGTTCGCGAGCTGCGAGAGCAGCGGGTCGCCGGCCTTCGGATTGTCCGTGTAAGGCTTGATGGTGTTGGCGGTGTCGCGCAGGCCCGCGTACACGACCGTGCGCGTCAGTTGCGGCAGCAGGTCCTTCAGGTTGCCGGTGCGCCCGGCGCCGATCGCGGTGCTGATCAGGCCGACCAGCTGCAGCACGTTGCCGGCATCGGCGACCGGCTTGTTGGTGCCGCGCGCGCGCCGCATCAGCATCGCGGTGATGTTGCCGAGGCCGACCAGCCCGATGATCGCGCCCGCGGCGGCTTCCTGCGCCTTCAGCGAACCCTCGCCCTGGTGGGCGTTCTGCAGATGCTGGACGAGCCCGGCCACCACTTCGCGGATCGCCGTGGTCAGGCCGACCGCCACAGCTTCATGGCCGCCGACGTGGCCGATGTTGCCGAGCCAGGTCATCAGCGCGGTCTTCTGCGCGGCCGTGGCGCCCGTCGTGGTGCCGCCGGTGCCGGGCGGATGCATCTCGATGGCGCCGTCGTCCATGCCCACCGCCTCGCTTTCCGACGACGAGCTCGAACGCTCCGATGCGACGTGATGCGCGGCGTCGAACAGCTCGTTGAGGTTGTAGTCGCTGCTCGAATCCGAATTGCCGCTCACGCTCGCGTGGCCGTCCTCGGACGAGGCCGAGCTGGAGGAGGGGCTCGGTTGCGCGTACAGGCCGCGCAGGCCGAGGCTCGACTGCGTGCTGGAAGCGACGCTCGGGTGTTCGCTGGCGGCGTGGCCGTCCTCGGACGAGGCCGAGCTGTTGCTGGCCGATTGCCCGTACATGCCGCGCAGGCCGTAGCTCGACGGCGTGTTCGCCCCCGAGTTCGACGCGCTGCTCGACACGCTGCTCGAATCGAACAGGCGGCCGAGCGCGAAGCTCGACTGCGAACTCGACGCCACGCTGCCGGGGCCCGACGGCGGCGCCAGATGCGTGTCCTGCCCGCTGCCCGACGCGTCCGGCGTTTCGGCGGCCAGATGCGGCGTGATTTCGGCGAACAGCTCCAGCAGCTGCGAGACCTTTTCCAGATCCTCGGCGATCGCCGCGTTGGTTTCCTCGGCCGTCATCGGCGTGTTGGCCGGCGCCGCGCTCAGCGATGCCGTGCCGATCTCCTCGATCGGGCTCGACGCGCCGGAACTGCGCACGGACGCCGACTCGATCGCCTCCTTGATGCTGCGCGCAAGCAGCGTCTCGGTGGGCGGCAGATCCGCGGGCGGATCGCCCACTTCGTCGAGCGATCTCGGCAGATGGCTGTCGGACGCGCTGCGCAGATGCATGCCCTGCGTGCGCGCATTCAACGCGATCGGGCCGCGCCGCGCACCGGCATTCCCCGGCAGCGGCATGGTGCGCACCGACGAGCGCGACGACGTCTCCGACGCATTCGACGGACTACGCGAGCGCTGCGGCAGCGCGCCCGTCAGCGCGTTGGTCGACTGCTGGGTCGGCGCGTTGATGACCGGCAGCGGGGTGCCGGACTGCGAGGGCGTCGGCGACGAATTATTGCTGCCAATACGCGACGCACCTTCGGTGACTTTGGGGGGCATGGCAAGGCTCACTGAATGAAATTGAACATCGACACTATAAAAACCCCGCGCGCCGGACATCACGGCGACGCGAAGGCGACGGTGGCGACCCGAACAAACCCTGCCGTGAATCCGGTCAGCGCCCCGCGCGACTTCGATGGGCGGAGGCCATGGCGCCGCGCCCGGGAGGCCTTCGGCGCGCGCTGCCCGCCCCCGTTCAGGCCGGGTTGTCGCCGTTCACCGTGGCGCGCGTCTTCTTCATCAGCGTCATCACGAACGGCAGGCACAGCAAGCCGACCAGCACGCCGCCCGCGGCGTTGTTGCCCATCGCCGCGCCGTACTCGCCGAACCTCGCCGGCGTGATCGCGGTGCCGATCGCGGCCGAGCCGCCGAGTGCCTGCCCGAACAGCGACATCCGCGAGATGGTCTTCTCGATCGCGTCGCCCCACTCGCCCGCGTTCGGCACTTGCGGGGCATTGTGGCGAATCGTCATCTGGCCGATCCCGCCCCTGCCGCCCTCGCCGATCGCCTGCTCGATCAGGCTGCCAAGCAGCTTGTCGGCGATCTCGCCGGCCAGGTTCGCGGTCACGTAGGTGGTCAGCTGGCCCGGCGCCTCGGCGTCGAGCTTCTTGCGCGCCGCGTCGGCCTCGGTCTGGTTGCTCATCTGCGAGATCTCGTGCAACGCGTTGGCGTAGCCGGCGCCGGACATGCCGGTGCCCTGCGCCCAGTTCACGAGGAACTGGTTGACGCTGTAGGGCGCCGTGTTCCAGCCCTGCGCGGCGAGGCTGTTCGCGCCCTTCGTGCTGATCTGGTACGGCATGACCGCGTTGATGCCGTCGCGCCCGCCCGCGTAGACCACCGTGCGCGTCAGTTGCGGCAGCAGGTCCTTCAACTGCTGCTTCTCGCCCGCGCCGACCGCGCTGATGATCAGGCCGGCGATCTGCAGCACGTTGCCGGCGTCGGCGGTGGGCGTGTTGGTGCCGCGGTTGCGGCGCATCTGCATCGACATCAGGTTGCCGAGGCCGATCAATGCGATCAGCGCGCCGGCGGCAACCTCCTGCGCCTTCGCCGATTCCGGGTGGAGGTTCTGCAGATGGCGGATCAGGCCGTCGACCACCTCGCGGATCGCCGTCGTCACGCCCACGGCCAGCGTCTCGTGGCCAACGACGTGCGCGAGATTGCCGGCCCAGTTCTGCAGATCGGCGGCCAGCGTGGTGACGGCCTGATCGGGTGTGTTCGCGGTGGTGGTCTGGCCTTGCGGCGGAGTCGGCGTGGCGGTGGCCGTGCCGCTCGCCCCGGCGGAGGGCCGCGTGCCGTGCGGGTTCGCCTCGACGATGTCCATTTCGATATCGCCCTGCTGCTCCGGCTCGATGCGCGGCGGCGTGGCCGTCTCGTTCGTCGTCGCATTCGTCGTGCTCGTGCTGGCGGGCGCGGGGGGCGCCGGCGTGCCGAGCGTGGCGAGGAATTCGGCCGTTTCGCTCACGCCGTGCCCGGCGTCGCTGTCGGGCAGCGAAGCGGGACGCGAACGCGGCGGGCTCGGCGGCGTGCCGAGCGTGGCGAGGAACTCGGCCGTCTCGCTCACGCCGTGCCCCACGTCGCTGTCGGGCAGCGGGACGCGGGCCGGCGCGCGCGGCGGCGGGCTGGAGGTGCGCAGCGGCGCGCCGGTCGAAATCGGCATGGCGGGCGTCATGGTCGGCGTGACCGGCGGTGTTTCGCTCGCGACCGACGACGTGCGGCGCTCGAAGGCCGGCGGCGCGCTCGACGCACGCCTTGGCTCGGGCGTGCCCGTCAGCGTGGACGGGGCGAGCGGGGCCTCCGGCTGGGCGGTGCGCCCGAGCGGCTCCGACCCGGTCCCGCCGCCCGTTCCACCGACTCCACCCGAGCCGCTCGCGACCGGCGGGGCGAGCGAAGCCAGGAACTCGAACACCTGCGCGACCTTCTCCATTTCGGCCGCGCTGTCGATCTCGTCCTGCTCCGGCGAGGCGGGGCGGCTCGCGGCGCTGGCCGGCGCCGCTTCCGTCAGCGCCGCGGTGGCGGCGAGGTACTGGAGATGCTCAGGCGGCGCGGCGTCCTCGAACGAAGGCGCGTCCCCCTGCGGCGCGATGGCCTGGCGGATGCTCTCCGCGAAGTCCCGCTGAGCCCTGGTCAGACCCAGCGGCGGCTGGCTCAGGCTCGGGCGCGGCGCGCTCGCCTCGCCCTCGGAATGCCGGCGCGCCTGGGCGCCCTGCAACCGCATCGGCGCCATCGCCGCGCTCTCGGACGCGCGCCGCGCGATCGGCGCCCGCGTGTCGGCGGGTGGCCGCGCCAAGCCGGGCGCGGGCGAGCGCCCGGTCGGCAGACTGATCGACGCGCGCCGCACGGGCGGCGTGGACGGTGTGGGAGACAGCGACGGACCGCGCGCCGGCGGCTCCGACAGCGCTCGCGGGCGCCCCGACAGCGCGCTGCTCAGCGGCGACAGCGCCGCGCTGCTTGGCCGGCTGGTCGGCTGGCTGACGGGACCGGTGACGGGTGACGACGGGCTGTCATGCGGCGACGGTGCGACGGGAGTGGTGACGGGACTGCCCTTGACCGAACCGACCATGGCGAAACTCGCGAATGTAAGGTGTGTTCCGTCACTATAGAAAGCCGTAAACCGCTGTCACACTCGCGACACGAAGTGTTCCGTCACTATCCGAACTCGCCGGCGGTGCGGCGGCAAAAAAATCGGTAATTTTGTTAGCGATTTTCCTCGATGCACCGCCGTATCAGCATTTTTTACAATCCGGCAGAGGCGGCGTCCCGGTTGGCCGAACTCTCCGGCAGCCCCCCGGTCCCATCCGGCATTCCCGCCGACCGGAGCCGCCATGCCTTCGTTTCCCCCGATCCGCCGCCGCGCGCTGCCCGCGCTGGCGCTCTCGCTGCTGGTCGCGCTGCCCGCCATGCCGGCCTCGGCCGCGAGCTTCGACTGCACGCGGGCGAGCCAGCCCGACGAGCGCGCGATCTGCGCCTCGCGCGTGCTGAGCGAACAGGATGTGGAAATGGCGGTGCGCTACGAGATGCTGACCGGACTCGTCGCGATGGGCACGCGCGGCGACATGCAGCAGGCGCAGCACGACTGGTTGCAGCGCCGCGCGCGCTGCGGCGCGTCGGACGCCTGCCTGGCGGCCGCCTATCGCGACCGCATCGGCGTGCTGGTGCAGCAGTATCAGCAATTGAAACGCCGCGGGCCATTTTGAACCGCGGCGGGTCCGGTGTCCGCCGGCGCGCTATCCCGGCTGCCGTTCGAGCAGCCGCAGCTCCTCGGCCGAGAACATCCGCGAGCGCGTGACGAAGCGCCGGCCGGTCGGCCCTTCCAGCGAGAACATGCCGCCCTTGCCCGGCACCGCGTCGACGATCAGCTGCATGTGCCGCCAGGCCGCGTACTGGTCCTCGTGCATGTGGAACGACACGCCGCCGATGGTGCCGAGGCAGATGTCGGCCTCGCCGAGGATCAGTTCGCCCTCGGCGAGGCACATCGGCGCGCTGCCGTCGCAGCAGCCGCCTGACTGATGGAACATCAGCGCGCCGTGGCGGCGGCTCAGTTCGTCGATGAGCTGGCGCGCCTCGTCGGTGGCGATCACGCGCGGTGGCAATTCGGACATGGCAGGCTCCCGGTGCAAAACGCGAGCGCGCGCGGCAGGCGCGGCGCCGTGCGCCCCTCGATGCAGGCGTTGTCACTACATCGCGACATCTTATGGCAGGTCGCGCCGCCGCGGCCCGGCGGCGCGGGTTAACCCCGCGCCGCGCCGGCCTGATGCCGCAGCCGCCACGCCTGCCGCGGCACGACGACATACAACGTGCCGATCAGGTCGATCACCAGCACGAGCACCTGCAGGAGCAGCATCAGGCCGGCGGACGCGACGTCGGTGCCCTGCGCCGCCGCGAACTTCAGCGCGGTCGACAGCAGGTTGGTGACGAGCGATACCACGATGGTCCAGCCCCAGGTGGTCAGCCCGAGCATCACGGCCTGCCGGAACGAGAACGACGCCGGCACGGTGAGCCGGTGCGCGGCGAAACCGCGGCGCGTCATGTAGCCGACGATCGGCACGCACAGCACGCTCACCAGCACCACCAGCATGCCGCCGTAGAAGATCATCCCGTACATCGACGCCGCCGCATCCGAGACGAAGTTCGGCGCGCCGTGCCGGCCCGCGGACCAGGCGAGCGCCACCAGCGCCACGGCGGCCAGCCAGACCGGCAGCGTGGCGAGGAAGGTGCGCCAGAAGCAGGACCACCAGAGCGCCGTGCGGCGGCCGAAGGACAGCTCGGGAATCATCGTGAACATCGTGGCGCCTCGCTTGGCGGGTGGATGGCGTCGAACGGCCGGATGCGGCGGGCGGGCGGCGGGCGCCGCGCGGGACGCAGCGGAGAAACGGGCGCGCCCGGAGGCGGCGCCCGTCCCGCGCGCGCGGCGCGGGATGGCGGCTACG
This sequence comes from Burkholderia plantarii, assembly GCF_001411805.1. Classification (NCBI taxonomy): domain Bacteria; kingdom Pseudomonadati; phylum Pseudomonadota; class Betaproteobacteria; order Burkholderiales; family Burkholderiaceae; genus Burkholderia; species Burkholderia plantarii. Next base: position 3,956,759 of record NZ_CP007212.1, read on the forward strand.
GTACGGCAAGACGGCGGACGGCGCGGCGACGAGCCGGCGCGGCAACGAAACGGCGAGCGAAACGTCGCGAAGCGACGTAACGAAAACACCGCGCAACGACGTGAGCCGCCGCGCCGCCGCCGGCCTCGCGGCCGGCTTACTCGCCGTCCTTGTCCTGACGGATCTGCGGCAGCGCCGACGCCTCGCCCGGCGTCAGCAGCCCGACCTGCGAGTACACGCGCAGCTTGTCGCGCGTATCGGTGATGTCGAGGTTGCGCATCGTCAGCTGGCCGATCCGGTCGCGCGGCGAGAAGGTGGACGCGACCTTCTCCATCGACAGGCGCTCCGGCGCGTAGGTCAGGTTCGGCGACTTCGTGCTGAGGATCGAATAGTCGTTGCCGCGGCGCAGCTCGATCTTCACCTCGCCCGTGATCGCGCGCGCGACCCAGCGCTGCGCCGTCTCGCGCAGCATGATCGCCTGCGGATCGAACCAGCGGCCCTGGTACAGCAGGCGGCCGAGGCGTCGGCCGCTCTCGCGGTACTGCTCGATGGTGTCCTCGTTGTGGATGCCGGTGACGAGCCGCTCGTAGGCGATGTAGAGCAGCGCGAGGCCCGGGGCCTCGTAGATGCCGCGGCTCTTGGCCTCGATGATGCGGTTCTCGATCTGGTCGCTCATGCCGAGGCCGTGGCGCCCGCCGATCCGGTTCGCTTCCAGCAGCAGCTCGACCTGGTCGCCGAACTCGACGCCGTTCAGCGCGACCGGGCGGCCTTCCTCGAAGCGCACCGTCACCTCTTCGGCGGCGATCTTCACGTCGTCGCGCCAGAACGCCACGCCCATGATCGGGTTGACGATCTTGATGCCGCTCTCGAGGCTTTCGAGATCCTTCGCCTCGTGCGTGGCGCCGAGCAGGTTCGAATCGGTCGAATAGGCCTTCTCGGCCGACATCTTGTAACCGAAGCCCGCCTTGTTCATGAATTCGGACATTTCCGCGCGGCCGCCCAGTTCGTCGATGAACTGCTGGTCGAGCCACGGCTTGTAGATCTTCAGGTCCGGATTGACGAGCAGGCCGTAACGATAGAAGCGCTCGATGTCGTTGCCCTTGTAGGTGCTGCCGTCGCCCCAGATGTTGACGCCGTCTTCCTTCATCGCGGCCACCAGCATCGTGCCGGTCACGGCGCGGCCAATCGGGGTCGTATTGAAATAGGTGACGCCGGCCGTCGAGATGTGGAACGCGCCCGATTGCAGCGCGGCGATGCCTTCGGCGACGAGCTGCGCGCGGCAGTCGATCAGGCGCGCGTTCTCGGCGCCGTATTCGCGCGCGCGCTGCGGGATCGAGTCGTAGTCGGATTCGTCGGGCTGGCCGAGGTTGGCCGTGTAGGCATACGGCACGGCGCCCTTGATCCGCATCCAGTGCAGCGCGGCGCTCGTGTCGAGCCCGCCGGAGAACGCGATGCCGACCTTCTGGCCGGTCGGAAGACTTTCAAGAATCGTGGTCATGGCGATAAACCGTTTGATTTTGTGGTCGGAAGGATATGCACGCAACCCGTAAGTATCGGCGGTGCCCGATTTCGAGGCAAGGATTGTGAGGCAAGTTTTGTCGCCGCCCGGGCCGGAACGGGCTACTGGCGGGGCCGGCGCTCCTTAAACAAAGTTTCATCCGCCGATATCGTAGTTTCAGAATTGGCGCCAGGACACGGTCCGATAATCGATTCATCGTGACCTCGACAGGAGCCGTAGATGACACGCCCGATGAGCATCGAAATGATCAACGAATACGGAAAGAGCGCCGTGATGATCTCGATCGAGCGCGCGTCGGTCTTGCTCGACCCGGCCGACGTCGACGCCGTGATCCAGTACCTGAGCCTGCTGCGCGCCTCGATGCAGCCGCCGGTGCCCGAAACGCCGTCGCGCTCCGAGCAGTACGTGGTGGAGATGGATCCGTGCTGGTACACCGAGCAGCACGCGTTGTACGGCGGCGCGGTACTGTTCCTGCGCCACACCGGGCTTGGCTGGAGCGGCTTCGCGCTGCCGCCGCGCAGCCTCGAACGGCTGCACGAGTCGCTCGGCCGCCATCTCGAGGACCTGCGCGAGTCGAGCGGGCTGCCGAACTGAAAGCGCGGGCCGCGCCCGAATCTGACACAAGCGTCATGTCGATGGCGCCGTGGCGTTATTTGCCGCGGCCGATCATGGACGCCTCGCCATCGTTGTCCAAACACTCATGAACCAGCTCCAGGCCATGCGCGTCTTCACGCGCGTCGTCGATCTCGAAAGCTTCAACCTCGCGGCCCGGCAGCTCGGCATGTCGGCCGCCGCCGTCACGCGCAGCGTGGGCATGCTCGAGGCGCACCTGAACATGCGCCTGCTGAACCGCACCACGCGCAGCCTGTCGCTGACCGAGGCGGGCCGCGAGTATCTGGACGGCTGCCGCGTGATCATCGAGAAGCTCGACGAGATCGAATCGAACCTCGTGCGCGCCACGCGAGACCCGCGCGGCACGCTGCGCATCGCCGCATCGATGAGCTTCGCGGCGGCGGGCCTCGGCGAACTGCTGGCCGCCTACCGCGCCCAGCATCCGCGCGTGGGCTTCGACGTGACCACCTTCGACACGCACGTCGACATGGTCGAGGGCGGCTACGACGTCTGCTTCTCCGACGATCGTCGGCTCGCCAGCGCCACGCTGGTCTCGCGGCCGCTCACCACGGTGCGCGAGATCGTGGTGGCCTCGCCCGGCTACCTGGCGCGCCACGGCACGCCGGCCGGGCCCGCCGCGCTCAACGAGCACAGCCTGCTGATCGTCTCGGACGGCGCCGCGCGCAGCTGGGAGTTCGCCGACGGCGACGAGCTGTGCCGCGTCTACACGGGCCAGGCGCTCGCCTCCAGCGGCAGCGCGATGGTACGCCTGGCCGCGCTCGCCCACATGGGCATCGCGCTGCTGCCCGAGCCGCTGGTGGCCGGCGATCTGGCGCGCGGCGAGCTGGTCGCGCTGCTCGACGGCTACGCGGCCAACGGCGGCCCGCGCAACGTCTCGATCCTCTACCCGGGGCGCAACTACCTCTCCATGAAGGTGCGCAGCTTCATCGATTTCGCGGTGGGCCGCTATCGCGGCGCCGAACGCGCCGCGCCGCTGCGCGCCGTCGCCTGACCCGCGGCCCATGCCGAAGATCCTGACGATCGAGGACGACGTCCTGATCGCCGACAGCATCGTGCGCCAGTTGCGCGCCGAGGGCCACACGGTGGACGTCGCGCGCACCGGCCGCGACGGCATCGCCAAGGTGATGGCGGGCGACTACGACGCGGTCACGCTCGACCGCATGCTGCCCGATCTCGACGGGCTCGCGATCCTGGCGGCGATGCGCGGCGTCGGGCTCGAGACGCCGGTGCTGGTGATGAGCGCGATGTCCGAGGTGGACCAGCGCATCGCGGGCCTGCGCGCCGGCGGCGACGACTATCTCGTCAAGCCGTTCTCGCTCGACGAGATGGTGGCGCGGCTCGAGGTGCTGATGCGGCGCCGCCCGCGCAACGCGCATGCCGACACGGTGCTGCGCGCCAACGGCATCGAGCTCGACCTCGTCAAGCGCCGCGCCTCGCTCGGCGCGCGCGAGCTGGAACTGCTGCCCACCGAGTTCCGCGTGCTCGAATTCATGATGCGCCACGCCGGACGCGTGCTCACGCGCACCATGATCTTCGAGGGCGTGTGGGGCTGCCGGTTCGATCCCGGCACCAACCTGATCGACGTCCACGTCGGCCGCCTGCGCCGCAAGATCAACCACGCCGGCGAGACGCCGCTGATCCGCACCATTCGCGGCGCGGGCTACATGCTCGGCTGACACCAGCGGCGCGCGATTCGTTGCTCGCGCATCGATTTCGACGTGATCGCCGTACGTCATGCCCCGCCGCCCCCGCATGAAACCGCCATGTCTCGCGCCGCGCGCGGCCATGAAACTTCTTTCATGTTTTTAGCGACCGGCTGTTAGGGCGCGCTCCCCAGAATGCTGTCGTCGGCGCCGGTCCGTGTTTTCCCGCATGGCCCGCTCCCGCGCCACCCACCGAACGACGCTTTCTACGGAGCCGCATCCCCATGCTGAAAATCGTCCGGCTCGCCCTTGTCCGGCCCTACACGTTCATCGTGCTGGCGCTCGTGATCTTGCTGGCTGGCCCGCTCGCGGCATTACGCACGCCCACCGACATCTTCCCGGATATCCGCATCCCGGTGATCAGCGTCGTCTGGAACTACGCCGGCCTGCAGCCGGACGACATGTCCGGACGCATCGTCACCTATTACGAACGCACGCTCGGCACCACCGTCAACGACATCCAGCACATCGAATCGCAGTCGTTCCGCAGCTTCGGCATCGTCAAGATCTTCTTCCAGCCCACCGTCGACATCCGCACCGCCACGGCGCAGGTCACCTCGATCTCGCAGACCGTGCTCAAGCAGATGCCGCCCGGCACCACGCCGCCGCAGATCCTCAACTACAACGCCTCGACCGTGCCGGTGCTGCAGATCGCGCTCACCAGCAACACGCTCGACGAGCAGAAGCTCGAGGACTACGCCGAGAACTTCATCCGCCCGCAGCTGCTGTCGGTGCCGGGCGTGGCGATTCCCACGCCGTATGGCGGCAAGGCGCGCGAGGTGCAGATCGACCTGGACCCGCAGGCGCTGCAGTCGAAGGGCCTCTCGGCGCAGGACGTGGCGCACGCGCTCGCGCAGCAGAACCAGATCATCCCGGCCGGCACGCAGAAGATCGGCCGCTTCGAATACAACATCAAGCTCAACAACAGCCCGCTCGCGCTCGACGCGCTCAACGACCTGCCGATCAAGTCGGCGGGCGGCACCACCATCACGATCCGCGACGTCGCGCACGTGCGCGACGGCTTCCCGCCGCAGTCGAACATCGTGCGCGTGGATGGCCATCGCGCGGTGCTGATGAGCATCCTGAAGAACGGCTCGGCCTCCACGCTCGACATCATCGCCGGCGTGAAGGCCAAGCTGCCGCTGATCGAGCAGACCCTGCCGCCGGGCCTGAAGCTCGTGACCATGGGCGACCAGTCCACCTTCGTGAAGGGCGCCGTGAGCGGCGTGGCGCGCGAGGGCATCATCGCGGCCGCGCTGACCTCGCTGATGATCCTGCTGTTCCTCGGCAGCTGGCGCTCGACGCTGATCATCGCCGCCTCGATCCCGCTCGCCGTGCTCTCGGCCATCGCGCTTTTGGCCGCCACCGGCGAGACGCTCAACGTGATGACGCTGGGCGGCCTCGCGCTGGCGGTGGGGATCCTGGTGGACGACGCCACCGTGACCATCGAGAACGTCAACTGGCACTTGGAGCAGGGCAAGGACACGCGCAGCGCGATCCTCGACGGCGCGAAGCAGATCGTGATGCCGGCGCTGGTCGCGCTGATGTGCATCTGCATCGTGTTCGTGCCGATGCTGATGCTCGACGGCATCTCGCGCTTCCTGTTCGTGCCGATGGCCAAGGCGGTGATCTTCGCGATGGTGTCGTCGTTCGTGCTGTCGCGCACCTTCGTGCCGATGCTCGCGCAGTACCTGCTGAAGCCGCACGCCCCGGGCGGCCATGCCTCGGGCGAGATGGCCGCGATCATGGACCCGCACGGCGGCCACCATCACGCGCCGCCCTCGCGCAACCCGCTGGTGCGCTTCCAGCGCGGCTTCGAGCAACGCTTCGAGCGCGTGCGCGCGTCCTACCGGATCCTGCTCGGGCTCGCGCTCACGCGCCGCAAGCCGTTCGTGGCCGGCTTCCTCTGCGTGGTGGCCGCCTCGTTCCTGCTCGCGCCGTGGCTCGGCCGCAACTTCTTCCCGGTCATCGACTCCGGCGAGATCTCGCTGCACGTGCGCGCGCCGGTGGGCACGCGCGTCGAGGAGACCGCCGCCGAGTTCGACCGCATCGAGAACGCGATCCGCGGCGTGATCCCGCCGGCCCAGCTGGGCGAGGTGATCGACAACATCGGCCTGCCCAAGAGCGGCATCAACCTGACCTACAACAACAGCGGCACGATCGGGCCGCAGGACGGCGACATCCTGATCTCGCTCACGGCCGGCCACGCGCCCACCGCCGGCTACGTGCGCCGGCTGCGCGAGGTGCTGCCGCGCGCGTTTCCCGGCACCCGCTTCGCGTTCCTGCCGGCCGACATCGTCAGCCAGATCCTGAACTTCGGCGCGCCCGCGCCCGTCGACCTGCAGGTGGCCGGCCCCGACCAGGCCGCCAACCTGCGCTACGCGCGCGAGCTTTACCGCAAGCTGCGGCTGATCCCCGGCGTGGCCGACGCGCGCATCCAGCAGGCCACCACCTATCCGCAGTTCACGGTGGCGGTCGACCGCACGCGCGCCGACCAGCTCGGCATCACCGAGCAGGACGTGACGAACTCGGTGGTGGCGAGCCTGGCCGGCACCAGCCAGGTCGATCCGACCTACTGGCTCAACCCGCGCAACGGCGTGTCCTACCCGATCGTCGCGCAGACCCCGCAGTACCGGATGACCACGCTCCCGGCGCTGTGGAACCTGCCCGTCACCGGCGCGAGCGGCCGGTCGCAGCTGCTCGGCGGGATCGCCACGATCACCCGCGGCACCGGCGACGCGGTGGTCTCGCACTACAACATCGAGCCGCTGTTCGACATCTACGCCACCCCCCAGGGCCGCGACCTCGGCGCGGTGGCGGCCGACATCGACCGGATCGTGAAGGACACCGCGCACGACCTGCCCAAGGGCTCCACCGTCACGCTGCGCGGCCAGGTGCAGACCATGAACGGCGCGTTCGCCGGGCTGCTGCTCGGCCTGATCGGCGCGATCGCGCTGATCTACCTGCTGATCGTGGTGAACTTCCACTCGTGGGCCGACGCGTTCGTGATCGTCTCGGCGCTGCCCGCCGCGCTGGCCGGCATCGTCTGGATGCTGTTCACCACCCGCACGCCGCTGTCGGTGCCGGCGCTCACGGGCGCGATCCTCTGCATGGGGGTGGCCACCGCGAACTCGATCCTGGTGGTCAGCTTCGCGCGCGAGCGGCTCGCGGCCACCGGCAACGCGCTCGCCGCCGCGCTGGAGGCCGGCTTCACGCGCTTCCGCCCGGTGCTGATGACCGCGCTCGCGATGATCATCGGCATGGCGCCGATGGCGCTCGGCCTCGGCGACGGCGGCGAGCAGAACGCGCCGCTCGGCCGCGCCGTGATCGGCGGCCTCGCCTGCGCCACGCTCGCGACGCTGTTCTTCGTCCCCGTCGTGTTCAGCCTCGTGCATCGGCGCGATGCTTCCCGTGCCTCCTCCCCTTCCGCGTCCGGAGCCAACCATGTCCACTGAGATCGAAATCAAGTCGCCGAAACGGCTGCCCAACCTCAAGCTCGCCGCCGCCGTGGCCGCGCTGATCGCCGTCGGCATCGTCGCCAACGGCATCGTCGGCCGGGTCCACGCGAAGCGGGAGATGGCGAGCTGGTCCGCCGCCCAGGCGGTGCCCACCGTGGTCGCCTACCGGCCCTCGCACGGCGGCGCCGGCGCCACGCTGGTGCTGCCGGGCCACCTGTCGGCGTTCGAGAACGCGCCGATCCACGCGCAGGTGTCGGGCTACCTGCACGCGTGGTACGCCGACATCGGCGCGCACGTGAAGGCCGGCCAACTGCTCGGCCTGATCGACACGCCCGAGCTCGACGCGCAGCTGCAGCAGGCGCGCGCCGACCTGCAGAGCTCGCTCGCCAACGAGAAGCTGGCCGCCTCCACCGCCGCGCGCTGGACCCGCATGCTGCAGCAGGATTCGGTCTCGCAGCAGGAGGCCGACGAGAAGACCGGCGACCTCGCCGCCAAGCAGGCGATGGTCGCCGCGAACCAGGCCAACGTGCGGCGCCTGGAGGCGCTCGAGGCGTTCAAGCGCATCGTCGCGCCGTTCGACGGCGTGGTCACCGCGCGCCAGACCGACATCGGCCAGCTGATCCCGGCGAGCCAGGGCGCCGGCCCCGAGCTGTTCGCGGTGTCCGACATCCACCAGCTGCGCGTCTACGTGAGCGTGCCGCAGAACGAGGCCGGCTCGATCCGGCCCGGCATGAGCGCCACGCTGACCGTGCCGGGGCACCCGGGCGAAACCTTCACGGCGAAGCTGGTGGACACCGACGATTCGATCGCCGACGGCACCGGCACGCTGCTGGTGCAGCTGATGGTGGACAACCGCGACGGCAGGCTGATTCCCGGCGAATACACCGAGGTCCACTTCACGCTGCCCGACGACGCGCGCCTGATGACGATCCCGGCCAGCTCGCTGATCTTCCGCCGCGACGGCCTGCAGGTGGCGGTGGTCGGCCACGACGGTCGCGCCGAGCTGCGGCACGTCACGATCGCCACCGATCTCGGCACGCGGGTGCGCATCGCCACCGGGCTCGGCCCCGACGACCGCGTGATCGACAACCCGCCCGACTCGCTCGCCTCGGGCGACCCGGTGCGGCTCGCGGCGCCGGCCGCCGCGCTCGCGTCGGCCACGCCGGCGGCATCGAAGACGGAGCAGTCGCATGGGTAAGCGCCGGCTCTGCGCGATGCTCGCGAGCGTCGCGTTCCTTTGCGCGTGCTCGTTCGCGCCCACCTATCACGCGCCCGCCACCGCGCTGCCCGCCGCGTTCAAGGAGGCGGGCGGCTGGCAGACCGCGCGGCCCGCCGACCGCATCGCGCGCGACAGCTGGTGGCAGGCGTTCCGCGACCCGGTGCTCGACCGCCTGGAAGCGCGGGTGGCGCGCGCCAACCCCGACGTCGCCGCCGCCGTGGCGCGCCACGACGAGGCCGACGCGCTGTTCGAGCAGGCGCGCGCCGGGCTGTTCCCGATGCTCGGTCTCGACACGCAGGTCTCCAGCAACCGCGCCTCGGCCACCCGGCCGCTGCGCGGCGCGACCCAGCCCGACGTCTACGGCGCCAACACGCTCGAGGCCGGCTTCGGCTACGACCTCGACCTGTGGGGCAAGGTGCGCAACGAGGTGGCGGCCGGCCGCGCCGACGCCGAGGCCAGCGCCGACGACCTGGCCTCGGTGCGGCTGAGCCTGCAGGCCAGCCTCGCGAGCGCCTACTTCAACCTGCGCGGGCTCGACCGGCAGCAGCGCATGCTGGCCGACACGATCGACACCTACGGGCGCGCGCTGAAGCTGACGCTGAGCCGCCATGCCGGCGGCATCGCCTCGGATCTCGACGTCTCGCGCGCGCAGACCCAGCTCGACGCGGCGCGCGCCTCGGCCGAGGACGTGCGGGCGCGCCGCGCGCTCTACGAGCATGCGGTGGCGACGCTCACCGGCGTGCCGGCCTCGTCGTTCTCGCTGCCGGCGCGCCTCGACGCCGCGCACCTGCCGTCGATCCCGGCCGGCATCCCGGCCGCGCTGCTGCAGCGGCGCCCCGACGTGGCCGCCGCCGAGCGGCGCGTGGCCGCCGCGAACGCACGGATCGGCGTGGCGCGCGCCGCGTTCTTCCCCGACATCACGCTCGGGCTGGTGGGCGGCTACCAGAGTTCGGGGCTCGGCCACTGGCTCAGCGCGCCGAACGAGATCTGGTCGGTCGGGCCGAGCCTGATGCTGACGTTGTTCGACGGCGGCCGCCGCCAGGCGATCACCGACCAGGCGCACGCCAGGCTCGCCGAGAACGGCGCGCGGTATCGCTCGGTGGTGCTGCGCGCCTGCCAGCAGGTGGAGGACGACCTCGCGCTCACGCACCACCTCGGCGACGAGGCCGCGCGCGAGCAGGAAGCGCTCGACGCGGCCGAACGCACGCTGCGGCTGTCCACCTCGCGCTATCGCGACGGCGTGGTCAGCTATCTCGACGTGGTGACGGCGCAGACCACCGAACTCGACACGAGGATCGCGATGATCGAACTCGACACGCGGCGCCAGCTCGCGGCCGTCGGGCTGATCGCCGCGCTGGGCGGCGGCTGGAGCGCGGCGGGTGGCGGGCACGACGGCACCGCGCCGGCCGTGGCCGCATCGATCCCGGCGGCGCTGCCTGTCCGCGCGGCCGGTCCGGCAGGCGCGCCCGCCCAGGCAACTTAAGCGAGGTGTCCCACTTGAACGCATCTCCGGCGACATGAAGGTGCATGTCGCTTTTCACGGCTCCCGCTGCCCCGGCGGGGGCCGTTTTTTTTCGTCGTGCGAAACGTGGCGGGCGCCGAAGGCCGGCCGCTCAGGCGGTCATCGTCGCCGTCGGCTCGAGATAGCGGCCGATGTCGACCTCGTCGATCTGCTCGGGCGACATGAAGCGGCGCGCGTAGTCGAGATAGACGCCCGAGCGCAGGAACAGCGCGAACAGCCCGGCGTCGATGTGCTGCGCCTGCCGCATCGCGGCCATGATCGAGATCGCCTCGGACAGCGTCTTGCCGCGCTTGTAGGGGCGGTCGGCGGCCGTCAGCGCCTCGAAGATGTCGGCGATCGCCATCATCCGCGCGAGCGGGCTCATCTGCTCGCCGCGCAGCCCCTTCGGGTAGCCGGTGCCGTCCATCTTCTCGTGGTGGCCGCCGGCGATCTCGGGAACGTTGCGCATGTGGCGCGGAAACGGCAGCTGCGAGAGCATCATGATGGTCTGCAGGATGTGCTCGTTGACCTTGAAGCGCTCCTCGTCGCAGAGCGTGCCGCGCGCGACCGACAGGTTGTGCAGCTCGCCGCGATTGAACAGCAGTTCCGGCACCGGCATCCGGAAGCCCCAGCGATTGTCGGCCATGCCGAACGGCGCGGCCGCCTCGCGCTCGATGCGGTGCTCGGCCTTGTCGGCGAGCAGCCGCTCGCGCACCGGCAGCGGCGCGCGCGGCGCGCGCGCCTGGCGCTTGCGCTCGTCCTCCGACACGCCGAGGCGGTCGTCGAGCGTACGCCGCCAGGTGCGTGCGCCGATCCGGCCGAGCCGCTCGACGCGGGCCGGGTCCATCGATTCGCCGCCCTCGTTGCAGGCCGCCACGAACGCGAATTCCTCGTCCAGCTCGCGCAGCAGCGCGTCGCGCGTCGCCTCGGCCTCGTCGCGCGCCATGCCGGCCGCGACCGCCTGCAGGCAGCGGATCTCGGCCTCGCACTTGAGCACCTCGAAGCGCATCCGCACCTCGTGGATGCGGTCGTACAGCGTCTCCAGCTTGGTGGCCTTGTCGATCACGTATTCGGGCGTGGTGATCTTGCCGCAATCGTGCAGCCAGGCCGCCACGTGCAGTTCCTCCCATTGCTGCGCGTTCAGGTCGAAGTCGCGCCACGGGCCGTCGCCGGCGCTGCACGCCGCGCGCGCGAGCATCTTGGTCAGCTCGGGCACGCGGTTGCAGTGGCCGCCCGTGTGCGGGCTCTTCGCGTCGATCGCCTTCGCGATCAGCTGGATGAACGATTCGAACAGCGCGCGCTGCATCTTGATCAGCTCGCGCGTCTCGATCGCGCTGACGAACAGGCCGGTCAGCTCGGCGATGAACGACAGCTGCATCTGTTCGAGCGGCGCCGAATGCAGCAGCACGAACGCGCCGATCAGCACGCCCTCGCGGTTCACGAGCGGCACCACGGCCGCGTCGCCGGTGCCGAGCCGGAAGTGCGAGAAGCCGGCCTGCACGATGTCGGGGTTCGACAGCCGCCCGGCGCGGGCGCGGTTCTCGGCCAGCGCGGCGCGGATCAGGGCCGGCGCCGTCGCCACTTCCAGCGGCCGCAGCACCTCGTCCACCGCGGCACGTCGCGTGTCGCGCGCGGCGGCCGGCTGCAGCAGCGTGCCGTCCTCGTTGGCCAGGTACAGTACGCCCGCGTCGGCGTGCGCCTCCGCCAGCATCTCGGTCAGCAGCAGCTGCACCAGCCGGTCGAAGTCGGGCTCGGCCGCCACCGCCTGGATCGTATCGAGGAAGCGCCGGATGGTGCGCTTCATCTCCTCCATGCGCTGCCCGAGCCGGTCGATCTCGCTGATGTGCGAGTTCAGCATCTCGCTGCCCGGCGCCAGCTCGAAGCGGCGCATGGTGGCCGCCTGCGCGGCCAGCTGCGTGAGCGGGCGCGCGATCACGCCGGCGAACAGCCAGGTGAGCGGAATCGACAGCACGATGATCGCGAGCGTGACGAGCCCCTCGATCATCAGCCGGTGGTCCGCGCTGCGCATCAGGTCCTCGCGGCGGATCGCGGAGCTCAAGTAGAGCGGCTCGACGTCGTCGACGTCGAGCCGGTTGATCGTCAGGTGCCAGCGCCCGCCCTGCGCGTCGACCACGGTGGACGAACGCCACGCCGCGCCGCCCGTTTCGCGGCCGGCCGCGCGCACGCCGGCCGCCATCCGCGCCAGGATCGGCACCTGGCGCATCTCGTCCATGCCGGCCAGCCGGTACAGCTCCTCGGTCGCCTTCTGCACCGGATCGAAGCGCAGCGACGAGGCCACCAGCTGCCCGTCCGCGCTGATCAGCGCGAACGCGAGGCCCGGCAGGCCATCCTGCGGTGCGAGCATGTGCTGCAGCGTGTCGAGGTTGACGTCGCAGCCCACCACCGCGCCGCCGTCGGGCGCGGCCATCGCGAGCGTGGTGCCGATCTCGCGCACCGAGGAAAACACGTAGGGCGCGGTGCGGATCAGCCGCTTCCGGCGCAGCGCCTGTCGGTACCAGTCGCGCGTGCGCGGATCGTAGCTGGCCGGATAGTCGGGACGCGCGACGTCCTTGATGACGCGCAGCGCATCGTCGAAATAAATGAAGCGCCCGACCGGCGGCGACACCGAGCGCTCGATGATCTGCAGCGCGAAGCGGGCGTTGTCAGGCGCCTGCAGGCCGTCTCGCTGGAACTCGCTGCGGATCGCGCGCAGCATGAAGAAGTCGCCGTTCTCGTAGCCGACGTAGAGGTCCTCCATGCCCGGCGAGGCGACCAGGATCGCGTGCAGCACCCCGAGCACCGCCGAGCGCTGCGCAAACGTATGCGCATTGACGACCCGGCCATAAACCAGTGTTTTCACCGCGACCGACGCCGGCGTAAACATCTTCTGTATTTCATTCGCGGCCTCACGACTCATTTCACGCACGCGATTCGCTGAGTTGTCCTCAAGAATCGTGCGTGAATGTTCGTAGTCGACCGCGCTGATCAGGCCGCCGATCAACGACACGATCACGGCAATCAACACCGAGACGTGCAGCCGAAACGGCAGATGCCAGCGTCTGGCCATTTGCATCCCCGAGCGCATTGCTGCCGAATTAGGTCCCCACTGGGTGTGTCCCAGTCCAATGCCCGGCCAATATACATGGGTCAGTATTGGCGTACAACCGCGTGCGCGTGACAACCGAGATGATCGGGAAACCCGCGTTATTCGAATAAAAATGCATTGGGCGCAAGTCCGCGCGGCACGCCGCTTTCCGGCCGGAAGGCGGCGCCCCGCGGGCGCCCGGCTGTCGCAAAACCGACATATGCGGCGGCGCCATCGTTTCCGTCCAATAACGCGCGCCATAAAAAAACCCGTGACGATTATCGTCACGGGGCCGAAGCTCACCGCCCGAACCGCCGAACCGTGAATACCGCCCACGGCCCGATGGTGGCGGGAACCGCACTACCGGCGATTCCGGTCGCTCACCGGTCTCGCCGCCACCTGGCGACGACTCCCGCCATCGACGGATCGGCAATCGCGTCGTCGTAAACACGCCGTCGCGAACGCGCCGTCGATGGCGGGAAGGGTCTCCCGGCGGGGGTCCGCGGATTCCCGGATCCCCGCGCCCGGCCCGGGCCGGTCAGAACTTGTGACGGATGCCCGCCGCGACGATCGCCTGGCGATCGTTGCTCGAGGCCGCGAAGTTGAAGATCCCCGCGTTGCCGAGCACCGAAACGCCGTCGGCGCCGCTCACGCGCTGGTACGTGCCTTCCAGATAGAGGTCGGTACGGCGCGACAGCGCGTAGTCGGCCTGCAGCATGAACTGGTTCCACTTCGGCGCGATACTGCGGCCCGCCGTGTCGAAGCGGCCCTGCGTGAACGTGTACGAACCGCCCAGCGAGAGCGCCGGGCTCAGGTAGTAGCGCGCGTTCAGTTCGTAGTTGCCGAAGGTCAGCAACTGGCCGTTCACGGTGCCGTAGGCGCCGCCCTGCGAGAGCTCGCGCGGATCGTTCAGGATCGTGCGGGTGTAGACGAAGCCCACGCTCGCGTGGCTGAACGCGTAGTGCGCGCCGGCGCCGAAGGTACGCCAGCGGCCGCCCACCAGCATCGAATCGCCGTCGGCGCTGCTCAGCGCGCCGCCGGTGTTGGCCGGCGTGTTTACGCCGCCCGGCTGGTTCGACTGCAGATAGGCCACCGCGAGGTCGACCGGGCCGTTCACGTACTGCGCGCCGACGCTGTAGGCGTTGTTGTCCGACACGCCGCCGCCCAGGTTGCTGAACGCGTAGGCGCCGCCGAACGAGAAGCCGCCGTAGTTCGCGCTGCGGAACTTCACCGAATTGTTCATCCGCGTGTCGTTCGCGAGGTTGTCGTTGTCGAACGGGTGGTCGGCGATGTTGCCGCCGAAGCCCGAACCGGTGGCCGACAGCGGCGCGACGAAGTCCACCAGGAAATCGTACTGGCGACCGAGCGTGACGGTGCCCCATTGGCGGCTCGCGAGGCCGACCCATGCCTGGCGGCCGAATTCGTCGCCGCCGTTGCCGAGCTTGCCGTTGCCCACGTTGAAGCCGTTCTCGAGGTCGAACACGGCAGCCAGGCCACCGCCGAGATCCTCGTTGCCGCGCAGGCCCCAGCGCGAGGTGCTGACGTTGCCGCTCTGCACGCCGTAGGCGGCGCCGGAGCCGGCCGACGATTTCTGGTTGCTGATGTAGTCCAGGCCCGCATCGATCGTGCCGTACAGCGTCACGCTGCTTTGCGCGTGGGCGGTGGTCGAGAGCGCGCACGCGAGCGCCGGAATTGCCAGATATTTCTTCATGATGGTTTCGCTGGAGTGGGTCGGTCTTCTCGCATCGCCGGCTGCGTGTGGGACAGCCGGATCGTCCGCGACGCGATGGCCCACAATTTAGGCAGTGGCCGTGACAGCGCGGTTATGAAAATGCCCTGAAAAATGAAACCTTTTTCATTCGCGCGATACGCGTGATTCATGCCGATGCAACCGGCCCCGGCGCGGCGGGTAAATTTCTTTTCACGCTGCGTATGCCGATCCGCCATCGGCCCGCCTCTATGCTTGTCCCCGACCCGTCACGCAAGCCGCAAAGCGCGTGCGGTAGGTACAACCAGTCAACCATGATGAGGACTACGAAGATGAAAATCATCAAGCTTGCCGCCGCCGCGACGCTGGCGGCGATGACCCTGCCGGCGCTCGCGCAGGCGGCCGTGCCGGCCGGCACGCCGGGCGCGCAGCCGATGGCCGCCACCAACGCCACCAACGCGCAACCGGGCCCGTGGGTGGCGCCCTACGGCCGGCCGGCCCACGAGAAGACGCGCGCCGAGGTCTACCAGGAACTGGTGCAGGCCGAGCAGGACGGCCAGCTCAAGTACCTGAACTCGACGCTCTATGCGCACTGACGCGCGCCGCCCGCCTTTCGACGATCACGACCGCCCGCCGACCATGAAGCTTCGCCCCCTGCTCTGCCGCACCGCCCGCCTCGCGCTCCTCGCGCTCGCGGCCGGCACCCTGCTGTCCGGCTGTGCCGCCGCCCGGCCGAACGGGCCCGGCGACTGCGTCGGGCCGCCCGACTTCTGCGTGCCGTTCTTCGGCTCGTAAGCGCTCGCGAACGCCTGCAAGCACGCATACGCGTGCATGCGCAAACGCACGACGGGCGCGCCGCCGATCGGCCGCGCGCCCGTCGTTCCCTTCGCCGTCGTCCCCTTCGCCGTCCTTGCGTCCCGCCGCGCCGTGCGCCGGCCGCTCACTCCCCCGCCAGCGTCACCTGATAGCCGTAGCGGCTCACCGTGTCGATCCGCACGTCCGGCAAGTGCCGCGCGAGCTTGCGGCGCAGCCGCGACACCACCAGGTTGACGCTCGACGGATCGACATCCTCCTTGTCCTGCCACACGTAGCGGATCAGCTGATCGCGCGGCACCGGCGCGTTCGGGCTGCGCATCAGGCATTCGAGCAGCAGGAATTCGCGGCGCGTCACGGCCAGCCGCAGCTTGCCGTCCTTCAGCTCGCGCGAGAGCGCCTCGAGGCTCGACGGCGCGGCGAGCGGCCCCTCCGGCTCGCGCCCGGCGCCGAGCCGCTGCAGCGCCTGCAGGCGCTCGTGCAGTTCGATGAACGAGTAAGGCGCGCCGAAGCAGGCGTCGGCGCCGGCGCGCAGCGCGCGAATCCGTTCGCTCGCCTGCGCCTGGCCGAGCAGCACCACCAGCGCCGCGCCGCCGCCGTCGGCCGCGAAGCGCGGCAGCGCGGCCACCAGCGCCGCGTCGCTGCCCGGCTCGAGCGCGGTCGCGACGATCGCGTCGAAGGTCTCCTGCGAGGCGAGGAACAGCCCGTCGCGCAGGTCGTCGGCGCGCTGCAGGCTGTGGCCGCTCTCCTGCAGCGCCTTGTGCAGCCACGACGCCTCGGGATGACGCGAGGTCACGAGCAGGATCCGCATGCTCGGCGGCCCTCCCCACGGCGTGCGTTCGCGCGGGCCGCCGCGCTCATGCCAGCGTCCTCGGCCAGCATTCGATCGTCACGCGCGTGCCGGGCGCGGCGCTGCCGATGCGCAGCGTGAAATCGTGGACGTTGAGCACCGTCGAGACGATGCTCAGGCCCAGCCCCGAGCCGGCCAGGTGGACCGTGCGGCGGCTGCGGTAGCGGTGCTGAAGCACGGCCTCGCGTTCGTCGGGCGCGATGCCGGGGCCGTCGTCGATCACCTCGATGCACGGCCCCTGCAGGCGCTGCCACACTTCGAGCCGCACGCTGCCGCCCGCCGGCGAATACTTGATCGCGTTGTCGAGCAGGTTGGTCAGCGCCTCGAACAGCAGCGCGCGATCGCCATGCACGGCGCCCACCTTCTCGGTGCGCACCTCGAAACGGATCTCGCGGCTCTCGGCGAGCGGCTCGAACAGGTCGCCCACGTCGGTCACGAGCGCTTCGAGATCGACCTCGGCGAAGCCGCCGCGCCGCTGCAGCGAGCCGATCTCGGCGATCCGCAGCATCGCGCGGAAGCGCCCGAGCAGCGCGTCGGTCTCGTTGCGCGCGCGCGAGACCAGGCTCGCGAGCGCCGCGTCGTCGTAGGTGCCGGCGCGCTCGGCCGCGTGCGCGAGCAGCGTGTGGACGTGCGCGAGCGGCGTGCGCAGGTCGTGGGCGATGCCGTCGCAGACGCCCTTGACCTCGTGCATCAGCCGCTCGACCTCGGCCAGCATGTGGTTGACCAGGTGCGAGAGCATGTCGATCTCGTCGCGCCCGCCCACCGGCAGGCGCTGGGCCAGGTCGCCGCGCGCGATGCGCTGCGTGACCTGGCGAATCGCCTTGATGCGCCGCATCTGCCGCACGCTCAGCACGAGCCCGCCGCCGAGCCCCGCGCCGAAGCAGAGCACGCCGCCCACCACCAGCACGTTGATGATCGCCTCGCGAATCCGCAGGATGTGGGTGAGATCGCGCGCGAGCACCAGCCGGTCGCCGTTGGGGCGCACCTCGGCCATCGCGCGCACCACCGGCGCGACCTCGTCGCCGGCGATCTTCAGCGTGTGCGAGAGGGTCTGGCCGTAGCGGTCGGTGGCGAGGCCGGCCGGGAATTCGAGTACGTCGCCCGCCAGGTGCCGGCCGTCCGGCGCGAACAGGCCGTAGTAGTTGGTGTGCATGCGCTCGTGTTCGAGGCGCCGATGGATCGCGCCGGCCAGGTTGGTGTCGGCCATCGAATCGAAGTAGATCATCTGCCAGTCGATCACCACGTCGGTCTCGCGCTTCATGTCGTGCGTGATCTGCGTGGCGATCACGCCGAGCAGCAGCATCACCGACAGCGAGAACATCACCGCGTAGACGACGAACAGCCGGAACGTGCTCGAATACCAGCGCGGCCCGCGCGGCCCGGCGGCCGCGCGGCTTGCAGGTTCAGTCACGATCGGCCGCTCACGAAAGGATGTAGCCGGCGCCGCGCACGGTGCGGATCATCGGCGGCGCGTCGGGCGGATCGATCTTCCTGCGCAGGCGCCCCATGTGGACGTCGATCAGGTTGGTGCCGGGATCGAAGTGATAGCCCCACACCGCCTCGAACAGCATGGTGCGCGTGATGGTCTGGCCGGCGTTGCGCATCATGTATTCGAGCACGCGGTATTCGGTGGGCAGCAGCGCGACTTCCACGCCGTCGCGCGTGGCCTTGCGCGCGATCAGGTCGAGCGCGAGCGGGCCGACCGCGAGCGTGGTTTCCGACTGCGCGGGCGAGGCCTGGCTGCGCCGCAGCAGCACTTCGAGGCGCGCGGTCATTTCCTCGGGATCGAACGGCTTGGTCAGGTAGTCGTCGCCGCCGGCGCGCAGCCCGCGCACGCGTTCGTCCACGTCGCCGAGCGCGCTCAGCATCAGCACCGGCGTGCGCACGCCGATGCTGCGCATGGTGGTGACGATGGTCAGGCCGTCCACGCCCGGCAGCATCCGGTCGAGCGTGATCACGTCGTATTCGTCGCTGAGCGCGCGCGCCATGCCGTCCCGGCCGTTGGCCACCCATTCCACGGCGAAGCCGCGATCTTTCAGTTCCCCGACGATTTCATTCGCGGTGATTTCATCGTCTTCGATGGTGAGGACTCGGAACATTGTCGTCCCGCCGGCCGCGAGCGGATGCGGCACCGGCGATGCGGGTTGGGAAGAGGGGAATGTTGCCATATCGGCCCGGGCGGTGAGCGGCCGTCCCGCGGGCGGACAGCCATCCGCGCAGGCTACACGCGCGCGCGTGGCGAACGTGTATCGGATTCATTAAACATTGTTCATCCGAAATGTGCGGCGCCCTGCCGCGCCTGATTCGACAGGGGTGCGCGCGATCCGGGCGTTGCCGCGACGCACCCGCACCTCACCCGCAACGGCGTGCATCAGCTCGGCCGATCCGCCGCGCCGGCCTCGTGGGCGGCCCGTTTTAGTGCGACGCTGCGTCGCACTTCGGCGGCCGCGCGCCGGCGCGCGTCGTCGATCGCCCGATATTGGCGTTCGATCCGCGCGTGATCGAGCACCACGTCGGCGACCGGCCCGCCGCTGCCCTGCACCTTCGCGCCGGCCAGCGTGGTGACCAGCAGCGCGACGGCGGCCAGTGCCGTCGATCCGATCGTGCGCCGCTTCATGTTCGCCTCCTCACGCCCGTCTCCTCCGTGTCGTGGTCCGCTCCGGGGCGCCCCGCGCCGCGTCCCGCCATGAGCAGCACGATACGCGAGTCCACCTGAACGAACGCTGGCAGCGAGGTGAAGGAAATTTCAGCACGGCGCGGCGGCGGCGCCGATGAAGGAAGTTTCATGTGCGCTCCACCGTTTCGACAAGCGCGCTCCACTAGCCTGCGTTCCGTGATCCGGGCGCCGCCCGTGCGCCGGATCGAACCACGACGCCGGCGCGATGCCGGCCCAACCCGGAAAGGAGCGCCTCCATGAAATCCGCCAAGACCCTGAAGCAAGCCCTGCTGTGCGCCGGCCTGATGGCCGTCGGCCTCGCCGCGCACGCGGCCCCGCTGACGCCGCGGCAGTGCGGCGACTATCCGTTCGTGAGGACCTCGGCGCCCGTCACGCACCGGCAGATCGTCAACGAACTCGCGGAACTCGAATCGGTCGGCTATCAGCCCGCGGCCGGCGACGACAGTTCCTATCCCGACGACTACGACGCCGCCGAGCGGAAGCTGATGCGGAAGTACCGGCGCGACTGCGTGGTCCGGCACACGGCCGCGGCCGACACCGGCGCGCCGGCGGGCTCGCGCGTGCAGTGACGGCGGGCGGCGCGCCATCGAAAACGGGCCGCGATAGTCGCGGCCCGTCGTGATCGGCCCGACATGGAGGTCGAGCGTTGGCCCCGCCGTCGAACCTCAGGCCGGATCCGGCGCCTTCGTGCGCAGCGTGACGAACTCCTCGGCCGCGCTCGGGTGGATGCCGATCGTCTCGTCGAACTGCGCCTTGGTCGCGCCCATCCGCACCGCGATCGCGATGCCCTGGATCGTCTCCGCCGCGTCGGGCCCGATCATGTGCGCGCCCACCACGCGCTGCGAGTCGCGCACCACCACCAGCTTCATGAAGATCTTCTCGTCGCGCCCGGTCAGCGTGTGCTTGAGCGCGCGGAACGAGGTCTTGTAGATGTCCACCGCGCCGTATTGCGCGCGCGCCTCGTGCTCGGCCAGGCCCACCGTGGCGAGTTCGGGCTGGCTGAACACGGCCGACGGGATCGCGCGGTGGTCGGCCTCGGTGCGCCGCCCGCCGAACAGGCTCGCGGCCAGCAGCGCGCCGTCGCGCGTCGCCACCGGCGTGAGCTGCGGGCGCGAGGTGACGTCGCCGATCGCGTGGATCGACGGCACGTTGGTGGCCGAATACGCGTCCACGCGGATCGCGCCGCCCGCCTCGCGCTCGACGCCGGCGTTCTCGAGGCCGAGCCCGTCGGTGTTCGGATGGCGGCCGGTGGCGTAGAGCACGGCGTCGTAGGGGCCGTGCGGCGTGCCGTCGACGTCGAGCGTGAGCGCGCCGTCCGCGCCGCGCTCGATCGCGCGCACGTTGGCGTGGGTGTGGATCGCCACGCCGCGCTTGACCATCTCCTCGTGCAGCACGCGGCGCAGGTCGTCGTCGAAGTGGCGCAGGATCTCCTCGCCGCGATAGAACAGGTCCACCCGCGAGCCGAGCCCGTTGAAGATGCCGGCGAACTCGACCGCGATGTAGCCGCCGCCCACCACCGCCACGCGCCCGGGCAGCTCGGGCAGGTCGAGCGCCTCGCGCGAGGTGATCGCGTGCTCGATGCCGGGGATCTCCGGCAGCGTCGGCCACGAGCCGGTGGCCACGCCGATGTGCTTCGCGCGAATGCGCCGGCCGTCGATCTCGACCGTGTGCGCGTCGACGATCGTCGCGCGGCCCTCGTGCAGCGTCACGCCGGCGTCGGTCAGCAGCTTCACGTAGATGCCCGAGAGCCGGCCGATCTCGCGGTCCTTCGCGGCGATCAGCGTCGGCCACGAGAACTCGCCGGGGCCGAAGGTCCAGCCGAAGCCGGCCGCGTCCTCGACCTCGCCGGGATAGTGCGACGCGTAGACCAGCAGCTTCTTCGGAATGCAGCCGCGCAGCACGCAGGTGCCGCCGATGCGCTCCGCCTCGGCGATGCCGACGCGCGCGCCGAGCGAGGCCGAAATCCGCGCGAGCCGCACGCCGCCCGAGCCCGCGCCGATCACGAAAAGGTCATAGTCGTATTCCATCGCCACGCTCCGCCAGATTGTCGATGACGAACCATATCAAGTTTTGATGAAGCGTGTGATGCGCGACGTCGGGCGGGCGGCCGGGTCCGGAGGCGGATTGCAAGGCCGCTTCCATGACCGTAAACGGACACCGCCCCGGCCGGCGTGGCGAACCACGCGGGACCGGGGCGGAGCAGGCGTCGCGCCGGCCGGCGAGCGGCACGGCGCACGCACCGCACACGTCAGAAGATCGTGCGCAGGCCGACCGAGATGCCGGTCTGGTTGTTGCGGCCCGGCAGTTCCACTTCGGCGGCGCCGTTGGCCTTGTTGAAGTCGACCGTGCCGTAGATCTCGGTGCGCTTGGACAGCGCGTATTCGGCCAGCCCGACGATCGCGTAGCGGTTGCCCGAGCCGAGCACGCCGCTCGAGATCGTCGCGTTGCGCGAGTGGTCGTAGTAGAACGCGCCCGTCAGCGTGACGGTCGGGCTCGCCTGCCAGCTCACGCCGGCGTAGGGGCCGTCGTCGATCCGGCCGGTGCCCTTCAGCGAGCTGATGCCCGGCACGATCGCCTGCTGGGCCAGCGTCGAATCGACGAAACCGGTGTCGTCCTTCGAGCGCAGGTAGCCGGCGTAGAGCTTGACCGTGCTGAACGCGTAGACCGCGCCGGCATGGAACACCGTCTGCTTGCGGCTCGAGTTGTCGCTGTTCTGCTGCATGCCGCCCTCGACGTTCAGCGGACCGAACGCGTAGGCGACCGTGAAGCCGTACATGTTGCCCGCGCCGACATGGCCCGGCACCTGGCCGGAGAAGCCGTTCGCGCCGGTCGAGGTCGAATCGGTGCCGAACGAGTACATCGCGCCGATCGACAGGCCGCCGAACTTGCCGTTGTACTTGACCGCGTTGTCGGCGTAGAGGCCCGCGCCGAGCGCCACCGGCAGCCACGCGTTTTCGAAGTAGTTGCCGACCGTGAGCGGATCGAAGGTGTCGGCCAGCAGATCGAACAGCAGCGTCTTCTGGCGGCCCAGCGTGACGGTGCCGTACTGGCTCGACAGGCCCACGTAGGCCGCGCGGTTGAACAGCCGCGAGCCGCCCGCCATCGAGCCGTCCTGCAGGTTCACGCCGCTTTCGAGATTGAAGACCGCCTTCAGCCCGCCGCCGAGATCCTCGACGCCCTTCAACGCGAAACGGCTGTTGGTGATCGCGCCGTTGGTCATGTAGAGACGGTTGTCGTTGTTCGCGTTCGAGTTGGTCAGGTAGCGCAGGCTGACGTCGGCGACGCCCCACAACGTCACCGAGCTCTGTGCGTGCGCCTGGCTGCCGGCGAACGCGAGCATCATGCCCCCCACCACTCCCGCGATTCTGGTCTGCTTCATGAGCGATCCCTTTTCTTTTCGTTGACGATGTCTTTTATGTCCGGCGCGACGGCGTCCGGATGCGCGTCGCACGCTTCTGGCACGGACGGCGTGCGCGAATCATAAGGTCACGTTTGTAAGGAACAAAAAACAATCGTGCGCAGGCGCGCGCGATTGTCGTCAACACGCAACGATAGGGAGTGGTGCGGATTGCGGTGGGCGCGCGGTGCCGTTTTGCTGCGGCGCGGCGGGTGGGAGGTGATGGCGTGGTGCCGACGGGCAGGCGTTTGCGGTATCGGCTCCGCGCCGTGTCGCATGGGCCGGGGCTTGCTCACGCCATCGCAAGCCTTCAATGGTCAAAGCGAAGTTGATGGGGCAGTGAACCCGACATCGGGCTTGTCGAAGCGCGAAACGATGCGTCGGAAGCGTTTCAGGTGGTGGAGGTAGCGAGCTTCGATCACGACGACGCACACCGCGAGACGTTGCGCGAACTCGGCAACGGCCTGAAGCAGCTGACGCTGTACTACGTGGCAGGCCGGCTCGCTCGCCAGACGCTGCAAGGCACGAGCGGCAAAGTCGTGGAGCGCCGCCAACACGATCAAGCCGGACGCCTGCCCCAGATCGCCGACCTGCGCCGCCGCGCGATCCAGTACGCCTACGCCCCGCTCCACCGGCTCACGCGCGCGCAATCGACGCCGGGCATGGAGACGTTCGCATTCGACCCGGCGAGCAACCTCGTGGAAGCGACCGGGCGAGACCAGTACGGGATCGGCACGGGAGGCGACCGGCGGACTACACCGCTGCTCGATAACCTGCCGAAGCAGTACGCCGGCACGCATCTCGACTACGACGAGCGGGTCGACCTGACACGCCGCCCCCGCAACGGGGGATTCGACCCAGTTCGAACGGGGCCAGTGGGCTGGATGACGGGCGCCGTCAACCGGCACATGCGGGCGACCTACGCCTACGACGCCTTGGGCCGGCGGATCGCGAAGTACACCAATGCAAAGGTGACGCCGCTGGCGATGGCAGGCAGCGGCTGGCGAGACGCGGAGCGGGCCAGATTGGCGCGTGGCCACGGCTATGGGCTGACGCTGTGCGGCTGGGAGGGTGATCGGCTGGCGTACGGAACGATGAAAGCGCGCCGGGAGATCGTGCATTACGTGTACGAGCCGGACAGCTTTACACCGCGGGCAGGGATGAGGGTGCCAATGTGTCGCCCCGAGGACCGGTCGAGTGGAAATTCAGCAAACCGCTAACTCTGTCTTGTCGGGTTTTATGGGGATTCGATATGTCATTTGAATTCTCCCGATAAACAGGTCTTGGGTTGGTGATTTGCAAAGTATCGCCAAATTCAGTTTTCCCCCAAGACCGCGCGCTCGCCATTGCCTGTTCGCAAAAACCGTCGATACCGTCCAGCCAGATACCCGTCCGGGACGTTGCACCGTTTGGTCTGACGGCCGTTTCGAATCTGCCTCCCTTCACTTGCGCGTCGATTCGACTCGCTGACGTCACGTGGCCATCTGATGTATTAGCAATAGGCCGGCGTCTTTACGGCTATCGCCCGGAAGAAGCACTTTGCAAGGCGACACGTTAAAAACAGAAGGAGCGAGTTAATGGGTGCCACGATATGTCAGTTTCGTTGAACCAGTGCGCGGTTTTCATGAATACATTTCGTACACGATCCGTCACGCTTTGCGCGGCCCTTCTTGCCGCGTGTGCGCCGCTCGCCCTGTCTGCATGCGCGGGCGATCCGTTACTGCCAGATGATCCTCTCGCCAGCGATCACCCCTTGTGGATGGTCCCAGTCAATCACACGGACCGAGGCGCCATCAATCCGGCGGTGGACCGATACGGAATGGGGGTCGCCTATCCGCACGAAGACGGAAGCGCTGCGGCTTGCTGCTATCCCAGCCCCAAGGACTGGAGCAAACCAGTGACGATCCACTGGACATGGGGCACGGAACTCGACCCGATTACGAAGGCCGTAATCCAGCCTCGTGAACCCCATTCGGCGATCGTGCATTTCCCGCCCGGCGGCCCCGCGAAGAACGACCGCTACCTGTGCTTCATCTTGCGCGACCGCGATACGGCCGAACTCGCGTTCGCCACCAGCCGAACACGCTGCGCCACCAAATAACTTCCAAGGAATCCAACATGACCACACGTCAAGCCGATGCATCCATGAGCAATTCCGAATTGGATTGCATCGCTGCTTATGGGACGAACCAGCGCAATAAAATCATCCGCTCACTATCCATGGCGCTTCGTACCTCAGCCCTTGCCGCATGCTCGCTATTCGCCCTGTCTGCATGCGCGAGCGATTCGTTACCGCCCGATGATCCTCTCGCCAGCGATCACCCGTTGTGGATGGTCCCAGTCAATCACACGGACCGAGGCGCCATCAATCTAGCGGTGGATCGATACGGAATGGGGGTCGCCTATCCGCACGAAGACGGAAGCGCTGCGGCTTGCTGCTATCCCAGCCCCAAGGACTGGAGCAAACCAGTGACGATCCACTGGACATGGGGCACGGAACTCGACCCGATTACGAAGGCCGTAATCCAGCCTCGTGAACCCCATTCGATGGTCGTGCATTTCCCGCCGGGCGGCCCCGCGAAGAACGACCGCTACCTGTGCTTCATCTTGCGCGACCGCGATACGGCCGAACTCGCGTTCTCACGCGCCGCCTCACGTTGCGTCGCGAAATAACCTGAATTGCATGAGGAGTTCCACATGACTGTTCGCCAAGCAAATGTAGCCGTGAGCGATGCCGAGTTGGGCCGCGCGGCCATGCGCGGGATAAACCGGCGGTTCGCTGCCGAATGTTCCGTCAATCCCAAAGCTCGCTTCCAATGCCGTCTCTACCCGAAACTCAGCTTCTTCTTCGACGGCACCGGCAACAACATGTATCAGGAACTGCGGAAGCCGGAGCACGAACAGGCGCTGTCGAACGTGGCCAAGCTCTATCTCGCGGCAATTCGTGACCACTCGCAAGGCGCCACGCCAACCTACATCTCCGGCGTCGGCACACCATTCAAGATTCCCCGGCGTGTGCCCGGCTACGCCGCAGAACTGCTGCGTGACGATCCGGGCGGCGTGATTGGCCTGGGCTTCGGCCTCGGAGGGCGGACGCGTATCGACGCGGCCCTCGCCGAATTCGCCATGATCCTCGGCGAGGATTGGAGCGAGGGCGCGCGACGGCACATGCCGTTCATCAGCGTGGCGGTGTTCGGTTTCTCGCGCGGTGCGACCGAAGCGCGTGTGTTCGTGCGGGAACTGCTTTCGCACTGCGTCGACAAGGATGGCCAGCGATGCTGGGTGGACCGGAACCTATGGCGCATCCCGCTGCGCATCACGTTCATGGGCTTGTTCGACACGGTGGCATCGGTGGGTGGCCCGGGCCTGCATCTGGCCTGGGCCGCCGAACTGGCGATTCCACCCGAGGTCGAGCGCTGCGTGCATTACGTGGCGGCGCATGAGGTACGGCAGGCGTTTCCGCTCGACTCGGTGCGCGTGGGGCGCACCTATCCAGCCAACTGTGAGGAAGTGGTCTATCCCGGCGTGCATGCCGATGTGGGCGGCGGCTATGCGCCGGACCAACAGGGCCGCAGCAACCTGCTCGCACGGATCCCGCTGCGCCACATGTACGCGGATGCACTCAAAGCTGGCGTCCCGTTGCGGTCACCGGATAAGTTGCTTCCCGATTGGCGAGCAGAGTTTGGTTTTGTAGAACATGAACCGATCGTTGATCTATACAACGACTACATGGCCAGCCTCCCCTCAGCTCCCCTCGAAGTGGAGGCACTGATCCGGGCACACCGGCGTCTGCTGTTCCAATGGCGCGGCGGCCTCGCCCGCAGGCACGAGGACACACGCGTGCTCGGCAGCCTGTACGGCAGGCGCGGTGTCTCGGCAACAGCCTGTCAGGCCGTGCAGCCG
The DNA here is from genome assembly GCF_001411805.1 of Burkholderia plantarii. Taxonomy (NCBI): domain Bacteria; kingdom Pseudomonadati; phylum Pseudomonadota; class Betaproteobacteria; order Burkholderiales; family Burkholderiaceae; genus Burkholderia; species Burkholderia plantarii. The sequence continues at coordinate 3,983,204 of NZ_CP007212.1, forward strand.
GCCACCGACCACGACCATCCCGAGTGTGATCCGACGCAGTGGATCTATGAGGTGCCGTCCAGCCCCGAACGACAGGCAACCCAGTTGCTGGCCGAGCAGCGGCGCCTGACTCGGCGAGTCGCCTTCCTGCGCAACCCGGTCGAAAGTTTTACGAGCAATCGGGAATGGCCACCACCCCAGCCGCGCAAGCTCACCGCCTACGAAGATCTGATCCTGTCGGCGTGGGACATCGACTCGGCCGTGCCGCCGACAGTCGACAGCCTGCTGGCCGAACACATCCATGACTCCGTCGCGCATTTCATCACCTGGCCATGCACCTTGTACGACCGGCGCGAAGTCTATTGCGACCAGGTCCGCTACTACGCCACACGGCGACGGCTTGACCCTCGCCCGGAAGTCACGAGCTGATGCCGGTGTTGGCAAAATGGTCGCCCGTGGCGTCCTGCCTTATCCATCGGCGTGTCCGGAAATGACGAAGAGCAAGTGAGCGCGGGACTTTTCTTCAACCTAGCCCCTGACCTGCCTGTTTTCTTCGGACCGTCTCGATGTCGGGGCGCGCATAGGCGTCGCGCCGCGTCAGCAGTTCGTCGCGCCGCGCCTCGATGCCGTCCACCGGGATGAACACGGTCGAGCCCGGCGTCGCGTCGCCATTGCACGGCCACGTAGCGCGGCAGGCCCGGCTCGAAGCGGTGCTCCCGGAGCAGCGTGAAGCCGGCGAAGTCGAGGTGGAACTCCCTGGCCTTGGCCTCGGAGAAGATCCGCAGGACGGGAATCGGCGCATGCAGGGTCATGATGGCCTGGGGGTGATGGGCGAAGGCAGTGGGCGCGGATCGCGCGAAGCATCGCGCCCGCGCGCCACCGGATGCCACGTCAAACGGCCCGCCCCGCCCACCGCCCGCGCCGCGCTACAGCCACGCGCTGGCGAGCCCGACCAGCGCGCCGCCGGCCAACAGCCAGAGCGGATGCAGCCGCGTGCGCCAGGCCAGCGCCGCGCAGGCGGCGGTGATGCCCCACTGCAGCGCCGAGCGATTCGAGGCCTGCGAGATCAGCAGCGCGCTCGCGGCCACCAGGCCTGCCGTGACCGGCATCATGCCCTGCTGCACGTAGCGGCGCCACGGCCGGTCGCGAAAGCGCTCCCAGCCGTGCAGCACGATCATCGTGATCGCCGAGGACGGCCCGAACTTCGCGAGCGACGCCACCAGCAGCCCGGCCCAGCCGGCCACGTGCCAGCCCACCAGCGAGACGATCATCATGTTCGGCCCCGGCGCGGCCTGGGCGAGCGCGAACAGCGCCGTGAACTCGGTGGCGGGCATCCAGTGGTGGACCTCCACCACCTGCCGCTGCATCTCGGGCAGGATCGTGTTGCCGCCGCCGAACGCGAGCAGCGACAGCTGCGAGAAGATCGCGGCGAGCGCGACGAGCGTGTCGTTCATCGCCGGTCTCCGGCGGGCAGCATGCGCCCGCGCGAGGCGAGCCAGATGCTGATCGGCGTGAGCACCAGCATGGTGGTGAGGAGCGGCAGCCGCACCAGCGCGATCGCGACGAACGCGAGCAGCGCCACCACGGCGGCGGCCGGCACCTGCCGCAGCGGCCGCGCGACCTTCACCGCCATCGCGATCAGGAGACCGGCGGCGGCCGCGGCGAGCCCGCCGAACAGGTGCTGCACGCGCGGGTCGCCCTGCGTCTTGGCGTAGATCACGCCGAGCCCGACCACCACCAGCGTGGGCCCCGCGATCAGCCCGAGCAGCCCGGCGATCGCGCCCGGCACGCCGCGAAAGCGCATCCCCACGGCCACCGACAGGTTGATCACGTTGCCGCCCGGCAGGAACTGGCAGAGGCCGAGCAGATCGGTGAACTCGTCGGGCGTGAGCCAGCGGCGCTCTTCCACCACGGCGCGGCGCACGAACGGCAGCGCGCCGCCGAACGACACGAGCCCGAGCCCGAGAAAGCCGAGAAACAGCTCGCCGATGCCGACCGCGCGGCGCGCCTCGCCGTTCGTGAGGGGGGATGACATGGGAATCCTTGGGTGGGGTGTGCGATGCGCCGAGACTACGCCGGTTCCAGGCGCCGGCAAAACGATTTCTCGGCGCGCACTTTGTGATCTAAACTCACAAGCATGACCCGCCTCCTGCCTCCGTTTCCGGCGCTGCGCGCCTTCGAAGCCGCCGCTCGCCATGAAAGTTTCAGCGCCGCCGGCGACGAGCTGCATGTGACCCACGGTGCGATCAGTCGCCAGGTGGCCGCGCTCGAGGCCTGGCTCGGCCGGCCGGTGTTCCATCGCCACGGCAAGCGCGTGCGGCTGACCGAGGACGGGCGGCGCTACCTGGCCTCGGTGTCCGACGCGTTCGAGCGGATCGCCGCCGCCACCGCCCGCATGCGCGACACCGCGCCCGAGCAGGTGCTGCGCATCAACGCGCTGTCGACGATCGCGATGAAGTGGCTGCTGCCGCGGCTGTCGCGGTTCCAGCGCGACATGCCCAACGTCGAGCTGAAGCTGTCCACCTCGAGCGCGCCGCTCGACCAGCTCGACGGCCAGTTCGACGTGGCGATCCGCAGCGGCCCGGGCCACTGGCCGAACCGCGCCACCGGCCACTTCCTCGACGAAACGCTGCTGCCGGTCTGCAGCCCGGCGCTGCTCGAGCGCATGCCGATCGCGCAGGCCGACGATCTCTCGCGCCACGTGCTGCTGCACTCCGACACGCGGCCCACCGCCTGGGGCGACTGGTTCGCGGCGGCCGGCACGCCGCTGCGCGCGCGCAAGAAGCAGTCGTTCGATCATTTCTATCTGGCGCTGCAGGCGGCCGTGGACGGGCTCGGCGTGGCGCTCGGCCCGCTGCCGCTGATCGACGACGAACTCGCGGGCGGCCGGCTCGTGCTGCCGCTCGACGGCCCGCGCATCGCCTCGCGCAGCTACTGGTGGATCGCCGCGCGCGAGGCCTCGCCGCTCGTCGTGCAGTTCTGCGCGTGGCTCGACGCGCAGGCGCGGCGCGGCTGAGCGGCCGGCTCGCAGTGCTGGCGCAAGGCGCCGGATCGAAGCGCGGCCGTCAGACCACCGGCCCCGGCTCCTTCTCCCTGCCCAGCAGCGCGTAGAGCAGGATCGCGCCGAACGTGGCGGTGCCGATCCCGCCGAGCGCGAAGCCGCCGAGCTTCAGCGAGAAGTCGCCGGCGCCGAGCACCAGCGTGACGGCGGCCACGATCAGGTTGCGGTTGTCGGAGAAATCGACGCGGTTGACCACCCAGATCCGCGCGCCCGTCACCGCGATCAGCCCGAACACGACGATCGACACGCCGCCCAGCACCGGCCCCGGAATCGTGCGAATCAGCGCGCCGAACTTCGGCGAGAAGCCGAGCCCGATCGCGATCAGGGCGGCCAAGGCGAACACCAGCGTCGAGTAGATGCGCGTGACGGCCATCACGCCGATGTTCTCGGCGTAGGTGGTCACGCCGGTGCCGCCGGCGCTGCCCGAGACGATGGTGGCGAGCGCGTCGCCGATGAACGCGCGGCCCACGTAGCGGTCGAGGTTGTGGCCCGTCATCGCGCTCACCGCCTTGATGTGGCCGAGGTTCTCGGCCACCAGGATCACCGCCACCGGCGCGAGCAGCAGCATCGCGTGCGGCTCGAACACCGGCGCCGTGAAGCTCGGGATGCCGAACCAGTGCGCGTTGGCCACGATCGAGAAGTCGATCGGCCGGCCGAGGCCGAGCCCGTTGGTGGCGATCGCGTAGATCGCGTAGGCGATCAGCAGCCCCACCAGGATCAGCAGGCGCTGCACGGTGCCGCGCGCGAACACCGCCACGCCGCCCACGCAGAGCACCGTCACCAGCGCCATCACGCTGTCGAAGGTGCTGCCGCTCACGCCCTTCACGGCGATCGGCGCGAGGTTCAGGCCGATCACGGCGACGATCGCGCCGGTCACCACCGGCGGCATCAGCGCCTCGATCCAGCGCGTGCCGACCGCCGACACGATCGCCCCGATCACGGCGTACACCACGCCGCAGGCGATGATGCCGCCGAGCGCGACCGGGATGTTCGGGTTCGCGCCGCTGCCGCCGTAGCCCGTCACGGCCACCACCAGCCCGATGAACGCGAAGCTCGAGCCGAGATAGCTCGGCACGCGCCCGCCCACCAGCACGAAGAACAGCAGCGTGCCGATGCCCGACATGAAGATGCAGAGATTCGGATCGAAGCCCATCAGCAGCGGCGCGAGCACGGTGGAGCCGAACATCGCGACCACGTGCTGCACGCCCATCGCCACCATCTGCGGCCACGGCAGCCGTTCGTCGGGGGCGACCACGCTGGTGGCGCCGCGCGCGGCGAGGCGCCAGCGCGGGAAATGGGAATCGGCCATCGCGGGCTCTCCGGGTTGTCGTGGTGGGTGGCGAAACGGATGACGCAGCGGCGGCCCATGCCGGCGCGCCGGATGCGAATCAGGCGCGAGTGTACGAAGCCCTGACACGGCTGACAAGCCGGGGCGGCCCGCAAGCGGTGACGCGGATCAGGGCGGCCTGGCGTGGATCCGCGCGGGACGCCAGGCGCCGCCCGCGATGTGGCCGCGACGACGCGAGCCGGCCGGACGGGACGGAACACGACGGAACATGACGGAACGCGGCGAAACCAGGCGGGAACGGCGGAAAGGCGGAGCGGTGGGCGACCAGGGGGAAGGCAGGGCGAAGCGGAGGAACGCGGGAAAAGCGGGAAAAGCGGCGAGGCGGGTGATGAAGCGAAGAGCGGCGAAGCGAGGAAAGGAGAAGCAACGAATCCGGCGCGCCCGGGACGCCCGCCCCGGTCGCGCCGCGTCCGGCCCGTCAGTTCAAAAACTGGAACAGCGACAGGCCCTGCACCTTCGAGAACGCTTCCTGCGCCGCGGTCAGCGAATTCTGCACCTGCAGCAGCTGGGTGATCGCGGCCGGCATGTTGGCCTGCGTGATGTCGGTCAGGTTGCTGGTGATCTGCAGCGAGTTGGTGCTGGTGATGGTCTGCATCGACTGCACTTCCTGCTCGCGGCCGCCCACCGAGGCCTGCACCGTGGTGACGTTGGCCACCGCGTTCTGCATCTTGGTCAGCGCCGTGGTCAGCGCGTTGTTGAGCGTGGCGCTGGCCGCCGCGCCGCTGCCCACCGGCTGCTTGAGCGCCGCGATCGCCGCGTCGAGCGCGCCGATCATGTCGCCGCCGGCCTGGGTGGCCGGCGTCAGCGTGAAGGTATCGCCCGGCGCCGGGTTGCCCGAGACGATCATGCTCTGGCTGCCGATCTTGATCGCGCTGCCGGCCGTGTAGGTCTGCGCGGCGCCGACCGTGGGCGGCGTGGTCGAATTGTCGGTGACCGTGTAGGTCGGCGCGCTGGCGGTGCCGCCGAACGTGACCGTGAACGCGTGGTTGTTGGTCGGATCGCCCGGCGTGCCGCCCGTGATCACGCCGATCGTGCCGGTGCCCGTGTTGTTCGGGTTGCTGGCCGGCACCGCGAGGCTGCCGAGCGCCGGCACCGAAGTGAACACGCTGTTGCCGCTGTCGCCGATCGACACGCTGACCGAATCGGAGATCTGCACCGTGCGCTGGCCGGTGTCGCCCGAGTACGTAACGCCGCCGGACGGCGAGTTCGTGAACGGCTGGTTGCCGCTCTGCAGGCCCGCGAACAGGTAGTTGCCGGTGCCGTCGGTGGTATTGGCCAGTTGCAGCAGCGTGTCGCGCTGGCCCTGCAGCTGCGCGGCGAGCGCCGAGCGGTCGCTGTCCGACAGCGTGCCGTTGATGGCGCCCGTCAGCGACGGGATCACCGAGTTCAGCACGCTCGTCACGCTCGACAGCGTCTTGTCCTCGAGCTGCAGCGAGGACAGCGCCGACGACTGGTTCGACGAATACTGCGCGAGCGTGGCCGAGGTGGCCGACAGCTGCACCGCCTGGGCGGCGCCGAGCGGGTCGTCGGCGGCGGTGAGCAGCGTGTTGCCGCTCGCCACCTGTTGATAGAGTTCCGAGAGCTGTGACTCCTGGTTGTTCATCAGCTCGATGTTCTGCGTATAAAACTGCGAGGTCGCGATGCGCATGATGATCGACTCCGTCCTCAGTTGAAGATGCCGAGCAGCGTGCTGAACAGCGTCGAGGCGGTCTGGATCACCTTGGCGTTGGCCTGGTACATCTGCTGGTATTGCATCAGGTTCACGGCTTCCTCGTCCTGGTTCACGCCCGACACCGACTGTTGCTGCGACGTGATCTGGCTGACGAGCGCGGTCTGTGCCGTGCTCGCCGCGGCAAGCTGCGCGGCGGTGTTGCCGATGTTGTTCACGTAGGAACCGTAGGCGGTGGTCAGCGTGGTCGAGCCGCCGTCGAACGTCTTCGAGCTGACGAGGTTCGACATCGCCTGCGCGTTGCGGTTGTCGTTGCTGGCGCCGCCTGGTGCGATCTTGAACGTGTCGCCGTCGCCGGGCGTGCCGGAGATCTGCACCGACACGTTGTTCATCACGCCCGAGGGCGGCGGCTGCGTGGTGCTGGTGATGGTCAGCGACGCGCCGGCGCTCGAATCGTAGGGCACCTGGGTGGTGGTGCCGGTGATCGGGTAGCTGGTCGGCGGCGTGGTGTTGATGGTGACCGTGGTGCCGGCCGGAAAGCCCGACAGCGACTTCGAGGCCGCGTCGTAGGTCAGCGTGGTGGTGCTCGACGGCATCTGGTAGCCGGCCGTGACGGTGCCCTGCGAGATGGTGGCCGAACCGGTGTTGCCGGTGCCCCGCGTGGCGAGTACCGGCGCGGCGGCCGCGATCGTGTTGGCGGTGCCCACCGATGCGAAGCCGTCGAGCGCGTTGCGCGAGGGCTCGATCGTAAACGAGTCGCCTGGTTTCAGCTTGGTGGCGTCGTCGACCGACAGGTCGAGGCCGCCGATGGTGGCGGGCAGCGAGGTGGCGGTGCCGATCACGCTGCCCGAGTAACGGTCCTTCAGCGTGTAATTGGTGCCGTCGTAGGACAGCGTGTAGTCGCTCGTCGGCGGCTGCTGGCCGTTGGCGAAGCTCGCCGAGAGCGTGGCGTCGCCGGTGTTGTCGGTGTTGGCGATGCTCTGCGGCGCGGGCACCGTGAACAGGTTGCCGCCCACGTTGCCGTTCGCGTCGATGCCGAGCGCGTTCTGCGCGTTCACCTGCGAGGCGAAGCTGACCGCGATCGCGCCGAGCTGCGCCTGGGCCGGGTCGAGCGTCTGGCTGCGGAACTGCAGCAGGCCGCCGATCGTGCCGCCCGTGATGTTGCTGTCGGACAGCACCTGCACCTGGCCCGCCGCGCCCGAACCGGCCGCGGTGTTCCGCAGGCCGATGGTCAGCTCGCTCGGATCGGACGGCGACGGCACCGTCGACATCTCGTAGCTGGTGTTGCCCACCACCAGCGGCTGGCCGTTGGCCATCTGCACGTTGTAGTTGCCGTTGCTCTGCACCACCTGCACGCCGACGACGGTCTGCAGCGTCGCCACCGCCTGGTCGCGCTGGTCGAGCAGCTGGTTCGGCGGCTGGCCGCCCTGGCTCGCCACCGTGATCTGCTGGTTCAGCTGGGCGATCTGGGTGGTCAGCGAATTGACCTGCGTGACCGCGCTTTGCAGCTGCGTGTTCACGCTGGTGCGCAGCGAGTCGAACTCCGCGCCGGCCGAGGTCAGCTGGTTGGCCAGCGTCGCGGCATCGCTGATCGCGGTCTGCCGCGAGGCGGCGCTCGAGCTCACGTTCTGCAGCCCGCTGAAGAACGTCGAGATCGCCGAGGCGACGCCGCCCGTCGGGCTGCCGATGTAGTTGTTCAGCGTCGCGACCAGCTGCGAATAGGTGGACAGCGAGCTGCTCGCGGTCTTCGCGGTGTTGAGCTGGTCGGACAGGTACTGGCTGTACTGACGCTGCACCGTGACGGTGGAGACGCCGGTCGGCAGGAAGCCGTTCGTGGTGTACTGGCCGTCGGATTCGGCATACACCACGCGCTCGACCGAGTAACCGGGCGTGGCCTGGTTGCTGATGTTCTGGCCGGTCGTGTTGATGCCCCACTGCGCGGCGTTGATGCCGCTGAGACCGATGTTCAGAAGGTTGCTCATGCGATGCCGGCCGCGGACGGCCTCCGGGAAAGGGACACCCGGTTTAACGGCGGCGTCCGGTGGAAATTGAGGCCGCGCGCGTGAAAATTCGCGGCGGCCGACCGGCGCGCCAGACGCGTGCGCGACTACGCGCGCGCGAGCTGGCGGCGCTTCACTTCGAGCTGGGTGATCAGGCGTTGCAGCGTGTTTTCGGCGGACCCGGGCAGCGACACGAAGCGGAACCCGAGGTAGTAGCGGCGCGCGCCGCTCGGCGTCTCGATGCTGCGCTGCGAGACCAGTTCCAGGTCGAGCGCGAGCTTGCCGTGGCCGGCCAGGTTCAGTTCGACGTGCTCCAGCGTCTGGCCCGTTTCGAGCGCCGCGGCGCGCTCGTCGCCGGTGCGCAGCCCGATCCCGCCCAGCGAGAGATTGTCGATCTCGAACGTGAAGCTTTCGCCTTCGGGCAGCTTGCCGCGCGCGATATACGGTTCGAGCATCGGGGCATCGACGCGGAAATACTCGCGGCGCTGCACGAAATAGAGGACGTCGGGGAATTTGGCGAGGAACGCGGGGCGGCCCTCGTAATCCGTGGCAACGGGCGTCTCGATCGTGAACTCGACGCGCACGCCGTCGGGCAGCGCCTCGAAGATCCCGTAGGGGGCGGCCAGCAGGCTGGCGTTCTGCCCCTCCGCCGCGCCCCAGTCGAACACGAAGGTGCCGGCGCCGACATCGACCTCGAGCACGCGCGTCACGAGCTGTCCGCCCGAATAACGGACCGTCAGGAAATCGCCCCGGTTGACGAGATTGCGCAACTGCACGCCGATTTCGAGCGGGTTGCGACGGCCGTAATCGGGGAGCGAATCGTCATCCCCCGACGCTTCGGTCAGTGCTTCGTTATTCATGGCTTGCCGGTTAGGTCTGCTTGTCGCCCGGTTGCTCCGGGCTCTGATGGCCTGCCTGCGGGACGCGGGCCGCTGGTCTCTCGACGCCCGTCGCTGCGCCGAACGGCGCGCAGGTGCGTCAAGCGCAAAGTGTAGATCGAAATGATCCGAAGATCTTCAGCTAAACGAAAATTCGAAATGCCGGATACCTGGAAATAGGTAAAAAACAACGTCGCCTTACCCGTTGACCGGCCTCGCGCCGACATTTCCGTCCGCTCCCGCGCCGCCATTCCCGCCTCGTCAGACGATCTGGCGCAGGATCGAAATCAGCTTCTTCGCGTAGTGCGGGTCGGTGGCATAACCGGCGCGCTGCATGCCGTTGGCGAAGCTTTCCGGGGTGGTCGAGGCATTCACCACGCCCGCGTAGCGCGGGTTGCTCTTGAGCATGGTGGCGTAGTCGGTCATCGCGTGCTCGTAGGAATCGTAGGCACGGAACTGCGCTACCACGCGGCGCGGCTGGCCGCCGACGTACTCGGTCGTGACGGCCGACACGGTGCGCCCGGTCCAGTTCTTGGTCGCCTTGATGCCGAACACGTTGTAGCTGGAGCTGCCGTCGCGGCCGCGGATCTCGCGCTTGCCCCAGCCCGATTCGAGCGCCGCCTGGCCGACGATGAAGCGCGCCGGGATGCCGGTGGCCGCGCTGGCCGCCTGCGCCGCGCCCGCCACCTTGTCGACGAAGCCGTCCTGGGCGGCCGAGGTGCCGTTGCCCTTGACGGGCGGCGTCAGCGAGCTCGCGGCCGAGTAACCGGCCACGCCGCCGAGCCGGCCGTTGCCGCGCGAACTGGCGAGCGCCTGGGCCAGCGCGCCGGCCGCGGCGAGGCCGCCTTCGTTGCCGCCCGAGCCGCCGAGGGCGCCCAGCGCGCCGGCCGCGCCGCCAGCACCGGCCGCGCCGCCCGACGGGTTCATGTTGCGCATCAGCTGCTTCATCAGCGCGTCGGCCACGCCGATGCCGCGCGAGGCCATCTGCTGCGAGAGCTGCTGGTCGAGCATCGAGGTGTAGAGCTTCGAGGTGTTCGAATCGAACACGCCGTCCTGGGGCGTCGCGTCGCGCATGCTCTTGAGCATCATCTGCGAGAACATCGCGTCGAACTGCGTGGCGACCTGTTTCGCGCCCTTCTCGGGCGAGGCGTCGGCCTGCCGGCGCAGCTGGTCGAAGCCCTGCACATCGAGCGCGAAGCGCTGCGTGAGGTCGGTGCCGGCGGCGAGGTCGGTGGAATTCGGAAGATTGGCCATCAGATGATCTCCAGGTCGGCCCGCAGCGCGCCCGCGGCTTTCATCGCCTGCAGGATCGACATCAGGTCGGCCGGTGTGGCGCCGAGCGAGTTCAGCGCCTTGACGACGTCGGCGAGGTTCGCGCCGGCGTTGACGTAGCGCAGCGCGCCGTTGTCCTGCTTGAGCTGGATCTGCGACTGCTGCGCGACCACGGTCTGGCCGTTCGAGAACGGCCCGGGCTGCGAAACGACGGGCTGCGTGTTGACGACGACGGACAGGTTGCCGTGCGCGACCGCGCAGTTCTGCAGCGTCACCATCTGGTTCATCACGATCGAACCGGTGCGCGCGTTGAGGATCACCTTGGCCGCGGCGCGGTCCGGGTTCACCTCGAGGTTCTGCAGGCGTGCCATGAACGCGACCTGCTGGGCCGGATCGGCCGGCGCGGTCAGCTGGATGGTGCGGCCGTCCAGCGCGGTGGCGATGCCCGGCCCGAAGTTCGAATTCACGGCGGTGACGATGCGCTCGGCGGTGCCGTAGTCCATGTCGTTGAGCTGCAGCTGCAGCATGCCGTTCATCTGCGCGAGCGCGTTCGGCACCGAGCGCTCGATGATCGCGCCGGCGGCGATGCGCCCGGCCGCGAGCTGGTTGACCTGCACGCGGCTGCCGTTGGCGCTGGCGCCGGCGCCGCCCACCGCCATGTTGCCCTGCGCGAGCGCGTAGACCTGGCCGTCGGCGCCCTTCAGCGGCGTGAGCAGCAGCGTGCCGCCGCGCAGGCTCTTGGCGTTGCCGAGCGACGAGACGGTCACGTCGATCGCCTCGCCGGGACGCGCGAACGGCGGCAGCGTGGCGGTCACCATCACGGCCGCGACGTTCTTCAGCTGCAGGTTCGACAGCGAGGCGGTGCCGCCCGTCGAGGTGCCGTTGTTGATCGAGATGCCGAGGTTCGCGAGCATGTTCGCGAGCGTCTGGGTCGTAAACGGCGTCTGGGTGGTCTGGTCGCCGGTGCCGTCGAGGCCCACCACGAGGCCGTAGCCGATCAGCGGGTTGTCGCGCACGCCCTGGATCTGCGCGAGATCCTTGAGGCGTTCGGCGCGCGCGCTCGCGGCCGGCAGCGCGACGCCGAGCGCGAACGCCAGGCAGACGGCCAGCGCGGCGCGCAGGCCGCGCGGCAGGCGACGGAGGGAAAGGAATTCGGGCATGCGGCTCACCACGGCGCGACGTTGAGGAAGAAGCGCTGCAGCCAGCCCATCGTCTCGGCTTCGTTGATGTAGCCCTTCGCCGAGTATTCGATGCGCGCGTCGGCCACCTGCGTGGAATACACCGAGTTCGCGCCCGAGATCGAGTTCGGATTGACCACGCCCGAGAAGCGCACGAACTCGTTGCCCTGATTGATCAGCATCTGCTTCTCGCCGCTCACCACCAGGTTGCCGTTGGGCAGCACGTTGGTGACGGTCACCGTGATGGTGCCGGTGAACGTGTTGGCCGCGGTCGCGCCGCCGGTGGCGGTGAACTTGTTGTCGCCGCTGGCGCTCAGGTTCGCCTTCGCGAACAGGCCGCCGAGGAAGCCGGCGGTCGGCACCTTGAAGTCGGTCGAGGTGCCGCGGTTCGCGTTCGCGCCCGACGACTTGGTCGCGTTGACGTTCTCCGCGATCATGATCGTCAGGATGTCGCCGATGTTGCGCGGGCGCTGATCCTCGAACAGCGGCCGGCCCGCGTAGCCGGGGTTGTAGATCGAGCCGGGTGCCTGCATCGACGGCGGCACCGGCGGCACGGCCGTCATCGGCTGTTGCGTGATCGGCTGACGCGGCACCTGCGCGCAGCCGGCAAAGGCGGCCGCGGCGGCGAACGCTGCGAATCGGGAAAGGCGAACCTGCTTCATGATGACGTCGTGCCGGTCGGTCCGTTAGCTCTTCATCTGGTTGACGGTCTGCAGCATCTGGTCGGAGGTGGTCACGGCCTTGCTGTTGATCTCGTAGGCGCGCTGGGTCTGGATCATGTTGACCAGTTCCTGCACCACGTTCACGTTCGACGATTCGACGTAGCCCTGGTTCAGCGAGCCCGCGCCGTTCAGGCCCGGCGTCGTCACGTTCGGCGCGCCCGACGAGGTGGTTTCCGCGAACAGGTTCTGGCCGAGCGCGTCGAGCCCGTCCGGGTTGATGAAGGTCGCCAGCTGCATCGCGCCGATCTGCACCGAGTTGGTCGAACCCGGCTGGGTGATCGTCACCACGCCGTCGGTGCCGATCGTCAGCGACTGCGCGTTCTGCGGCACGGTGATGGCCGGCAGCACCTGGTAGCCCGCCGAGGTGACGAGCTGGCCCTGGTTGTTGGTCTGGAACGAGCCGTCGCGCGTGTAGGCGGTGGTGCCGTCCGGCATCAGCACCTGGAAGAAGCCCTGGCCGTTGATCGCGACGTCGCGCGAGTTGCCGGTCTGCTGCAGGTTGCCCTGCGTGTAGAGCCGCTCGGTGGCCACCTGCTGCACGCCGGTGCCGAGCTGCAGGCCCGAGGGCAGCTCGGTCTGCTGCGTCGAGTTCGCGCCCGGCTGGCGCACCGTCTGGTACAGCAGATCCTCGAACACCGCGCGCGAGCCCTTGAAGCCGTTGGTGCTCACGTTCGCGAGGTTGTTCGAGATCACGTCCATCTGCGCCTGCTGCGCATTCATGCCGGTCGCGGCGATGTAGAGGGATCGGTTCACTGGGGTTTCTCCTGCGGATTCGGTGATCCGCTCAGCTGAAGCTGAGGATCTGGTTTGCGCTCTGCTCGTTCTGGTCGGCCGATTCGATCAGCTTGGTATGCAGCTGAAAGGCGCGCGCGTTGTCGAGCATCGACACCATCGCGCTGACCGGATTCACGTTGCTGCCCTCGAGCGAATCGGGCGCGAGCTTGACGTTCGGGTCCACGTCGGCGGGATCGCCGTCGGCGGTGCGGAACAGGCCGTCGTCGCCGCGCTTCATGGTGGACGGGTCCGGATTGACGAGCTTCAGCTGGTCGACCAGCGCGATCGCCGAGGGCGGATCGCCCGCGGCGAGCACCGACACCGTGCCGTCGACGCCGATCGTCACCTGCCCGTTCGGCGGCACGGCGATCGGGCCGCCGGTGCCGACCACCGGCAGGTTCGAGCCGTTCACCAGCTGGCCGTTCTCGTCGACGTGCAGGTTGCCGGCGCGCGTGTAGGCCTCGCTGCCGTCGGGCGCGAGCACGGTGAGCCAGCCCTGCCCCTGCACCGCCACGTCGAGCGGGTTGCCGGTGCGCGAGATCGGGCCGGCCGAATAGTCGGCGCCCGGCGTCGAGCTCAGCACGAAGGTGCGGGTCGTGTCGGGGTTGCTGGCCTCGCCGAAATTCATCGGCACCGCACGGTAGGTCGCGAGCTGCGCGCGAAAACCGGTCGTCGACGTGTTCGCGAGGTTGTTCGCGATCACGGACTGCTGGTCGAGCGCCTGATCCGCGCCCGTCATTGCCGTATAGATCAGTCGGTCCATGGTCGTCCGTTCCGGTTTCGCGCGCCGCGCATTACAGGTTGAGCAGCGTCTGGTCGACGGTCTGCTGGGTCTTGATGGTCTGCGCGTTGGCCTGGTAGTTGCGCTGCGCGGTGATCAGGTTGACCAGCTCGCCCGTCAGGTCGACCGTCGAATCCTCGGTCGTGCTGCCCTTGATGGTGCCGTGGTTGGTGCTGCCCGGCACGCCGACCTGCGGCACGCCCGACGCGGCGGTCTGGATGTACTGGTTGCCGCCGATGCTGGTCAGGCCTTGCGGATCGTTGAAGTTCACCACGATCACCTGGCCGAGCTTCATGCTCTGGCCGTTCGAGTAGCTGCCGGTGATGGTGCCGTCGGCGGCCACCGAGTAGTTCTGCAGCGCGCCCGATGCGAAGCCGTCGGCGACCAGGTTCGACACGCCGCTCTTGGTCGCGCCGAACTGGGTCGAGCCGGTCAGGTCGATGGTGATCGCCTGCGGCGTCACCGCGCCGGTGGTGTTGGTCAGGCTGAACGTGAACTTGTCGGTGGTGGCGGTCGGGTTGCCGTCCGTGCCCACCGTGCCGATCAGCTTGCCCGAGCTGTCGAACTTGGCCGTGCCGAGGTCGGTCGGGGTGGTGTTGTCGGCGCCCGCGTACACTTCCCAGCTGCCGGTGGTGGTCGACTTCACGAAGTACAGGTTGACGGTCTGCGCGTTGCCGAGCGAGTCGAACGCCTGCACCGGCTGCTTGAGCGTGTAGGTGGACGAATCGCTGAAGTTGAACGGCGAGTTGGTCTGCGCCGTGTCGGTCGTGCTCAGGTTGAACTGGCCCGTGATCGACGCGGTCGCCTTCGGCGGGATGTTGCCCTGCGGCGCCGTCAGCGGCACGATCGCCGAGGTGTTGATGGTGCCGTCGGCGTTCACGCCGTAGCCCATCAGCTGGCCGCCGGCCGAGTTCGTGATGTTGCCTTTCGCGTCCGGGCTGAACTCGCCGTCACGCGTGTAGGTGGTCACGCCGTTCGAATTCACCTCGAAGAAACCGTTGCCCGAGATCGCCATGCTCAGCGGGTTCTGCGAGGTGGTGAAGCCGCCCTGCTGGAACACCTGCGCGACCGTCGCCAGCTGCGTGCCGATACCGATGCCGTTGGCGACCGCGCCCGACACCGAATTCGCGTACAAGTCCGAGAACTGCGCCGTGGCGGACTTGAAGCCGACCGTGTTCGCGTTCGCGATGTTGTTGCCGATCACGTCGAGATCGCTCGACGCACCCTGCAAACCGCTCAAACCCTGTTGATAACCCATGTTGGTCTCCGATGGCGCGAGGCCGGATCAGTTAGGTGGACGAGGAATTGTTGTTATCGCTGCCGGAACCGCTGCCCGATCCGCTGCCGGAGCCGCTGCCCGAACCGCTGGAGCCGCTCGAGGCCGCCGGGAAGATCGCGCCGACGTTCGGCAGGCCGACCGTGGTGCCGTTCGACAGCACCAGGCCCGGCGTGCCGTCGGCCTGGCGGATCACGCTCTGCACCTGCGCGGCCGTGAGCGTGGTCGCCGTGTTGGTGGCGCCCGTGCCGTCCGTGTAGCTCGCGCTGATGGTGTACTTGCCGTCGGGCAGCGTCGCGCCCGACGAGTCGGTCGGGGTCCAGTTGAACGGGATCGTGCCGGCTGCCTGCGCGCCCGCGTCGATGGTGTTGACCACCGTGCCGGCCGAGTTCTTGATGGTGACTTTCACGTCGGTGGCGGCGGCCGGCAGTTCCACGCCGAAGCCCGTGCCGGTGCCGCTCGCGACGTTGAGCGTGCTGCCGGGGGCCAGCACGTTGGTGCCGATCAGCAGCGCCGCCTGGGTCTGCTGGCCGGCGGTGAGCTGCGAGGACAGCGAGGACAGCGACGAGTTGAGCTGCGCGATGCCGCTCACGGTGTTGATCTGCGCGAGCTGGGACGTCATCTGCGAGCTGTCAACCGGGCTCGTCGGGTCCTGGTTCTGCAGCTGCGTGACGAGCAGCGTCAGGAAGGTCTGCTGCAGGTCCGCCGCCGAGGTCGACGACAGGCCGCTGTTGTTGCTCATCGTATCGGTCGGCACGTTGCTCGTGTTGGTGCCGTTGCTGCCGATCGAGTTGGTCGTGGAGCTCATCTCCGGTTTGCCTTTCGCGAGTTCGCGGATACGCTGGGTCGGGTTGGGAAACGGTCGCGGGGTGAACCATGGGCCGCGCCAGCGCGCCCCGGTTCACGGCACGGCACTCAGGTGCCGATCGTCAAGGTCTTCAGCATCAGCTGCTTGGCGGTGTTCAGCGTCTCCACGTTCGCCTGGTACGAGCGCGAGGCCGAGATCATGTTCACCATCTCCTGCACCGGGTCGACGTTCGGCAGCGTCACGTAGCCGTTGGCGTCGGCCGTCGGGTTCGACGGGTCGTAGCTGGTCTTCATCGGCGACGGATCGTCGATCACCTGCTTGACCTGCACGCCGCCCACTCCCTGCCCGGAGCGCGTGCGCGCGCCGCCGATCGGCTGGGTCTCGAACACCACCTGCTTGGCGCGGTACGGCTTGCCGTCCGGGCCGGTCACGCTGTCCGCGTTCGCCAGGTTCGACGCGGTCACGTTCAGGCGCTGGGATTCGGCGGACATCGCCGAACCGGCGACGTCGAAGATGTTCATCAGCGAAGGCATGCGGATTCCTCGTTTGCGGCTGGAAGGATGGCGGCGGGCCGGCTTACGAGCCCGACGTGATCGCGGCGAGCATCGCCTTGATCTGGCCGGTCACCACCGTCATGCCGGCTTCGAAATGCACCGTGTTGTCGGCGAACTGCACGCGCTCGGCGTCGAGATCGACCGTGTTGCCGTCCAGCGACGGCTGGTTCGGGATCCGGTACGCGGCGCGGCCGAAGTTGTCGGTCGGGCCGCCGGTGGCCGAGAGCCGCGTGTTGCCGCTCATGTGGCCCGGCTCGGTCGACACCAGCGTCATCCCGCTCGTCACGCCGGCCGGCTGCGCGAGCGGAAGCTGGGTGGCGTTGTCGGTCGTGGCCTGGCCGGCCTGCTGCTTGAGCGAGCGGCCGAGCGCCGAGGCGAAATCGACGTCGCGGGCCTGGTAGCCCGGGGTGTCGGCGTTCGCGATGTTCGACGACAGCAGTTCCTGCCGGTACGAGCGAACGTCCAGCGCCTGGCGGCCGAACGCGAATTCGGCGTCGAGTTTGTCCATCATCGTGCGTTCCTCCATCGGGAGCGGTGCGGCGCCCCCTCCCCGCGCGCCATGCGGCGGCAAAAGAGACGCTTTTCGATGACAGCCATCGTAGGCGGGAGACGCAAGCGGCAATCGGGCGAATAACCGGCAAAGCCCCCCTCTATTCATCGTTTGCCGCGGCACCCGGCTGCCTAGAATGCGATCCCGTACCAACGGATTCTCGAGGAGGCGGCGATGACGACGACGGACGCGAGCGCAGCGGCAGGCGCGGCACGCGGCTTCGGCGCGCGCGCCGGCTCTGCGCGCGCGCTCCCCGCCCTCCGCTCCCGCCTGGCCCTGCTGGCGCTGGGCCTGGCCGCGCTGCTGCCGAACCTCGCCGCCGCGCAGGCGGCCGGCGGCGACGGCATGATCGTGATTCCGGGCCGCGGCGAATCGGCCGAGACGGCGCTCGCCAACGCCACCGCGCACGGCGTGAACACCCCTGCGCACGCGCCCACGTCGAGCCTGTCGTCCTACAGCGCCGCCGAATTACGCAACGCTTACGGCGCCGGCAGCGGCAGCCGCGGCGCCGCGCCCGAGGCCGCCCCCGCGCCCGCCGGCACCATCGGCATCGTGCAGGGCGCCGGCGGCGACAGCGCGCTGCGCGCCGCCGCGATGGGCGAGGCGCCCGCCGCCCTGCCCGAACCGCCGATCTACCCCACGCCCGGCAGCGCACCGTCGCGGCCCGCCGTGAATCGCGCGGCACCGCGCGCCGACCACGCCGGCGCCGGCGCCGGCGCCACCACGGGCAATGAAGCGGCCGGCTATGCCGCCGGTTACGCGGCCGGCGTCGCCGCGGCGCGCCGCGCGGCTGCCGCCCAACCGACCCAACCGACCCAACCGACCCAACCGACCCAACCCGCGCCGGCGCCGCGCTACCCGTCGACCGTGCAGCGCGGTCCGGCCGGCACGCCGGCCACGGCGGGCGGCACCGTGCGCGCCGTCTATTCGCCGGGCGCGACTGAACACGCGCCGGCCGGCCAGGACGCGGCGGGCAGCGCGATGCGCTACGCGGCGCCGGCCGTGATGCGCGTCTCGGCGCGCCAGAGCGCCCCGGCGCCCAGCGCCGTCGCCGCCGTGGTGGCGCCCAACCCGGCGCCCGCTGCTGCCGCCGCCCCGGCCGCCGCGCCCGCCCAGAACGCCAGCACGGCCCAGCCCGACGCCCAGGTCGTCGGCCAGCCGACCGGCCAGCAGGACCCGGAGGCGATCCGCGCCGCGGCGCTCGCGTTCCTGCACCAGCAGACGGCCGGCCTGCCCGGCAAGGCGACGATCACGGTGGCCGCCGCGTTCCCGCGCGGGCTCGCGGCCTGCACCACGCTCGAACCGTTCCTGCCGACCGGCGCGCGGCTCTGGGGCCGCACCACGGTGGGCGTGCGCTGCGCCGGCGCGCGGCCGTGGACCATCTACCTGCAGTCGAAGATCGAGGTCCACGGCAGCTACTACGTGGCCGCCCACGCGCTCGCGCCGGGCGACGTGCTGACGGCCGCCGACCTCGTCGCGCGCGACGGCGACCTGACCATGCTGCCGCTCGCCGTGATCACCGATCCGGCACAGGCGGTGGGCGGCACCTCGCTGGTGCGCGTCGCGGCCGGGCTGCCGCTGCGTCAGGACATGCTGCGCAGCGCCTCGTCGGTCACCATCGGCCAGACCGTGCGCGTGGTGGCGGCCGGCCAGGGATTCTCGATTTCGTCGGAAGGCAGCGTGATGAACAACGCGGGGCCGGGACAGCAGGTGCGGGTGCGGCTGGCCGCCGGCCAGATCGTGACGGCGGTGGTGAAGGACGGAAACACGGTGGAAGTTCCGTTATGATGGGCGCGGCCGCCGGTGCGGCCGGAAAGATTGCAATCTTTTGTTTCTGCAAGCCTTTACGGATGGACGGACGCTAAAGTTCGGCGCGGACCTGCCGTTATCTCGCTCAAATCGTTCAGGAAGCCCATCGTGAAAATCGATACCACCCCCGCCACGAACGTCCGCCCGGCGTCCACCGACGCCGCTTCGTCGCGTAATCAGGCCAGCAGCAGCGCCGCCCCGTCGGCAGCCGCGCAGGCCGAAAGCGCGCCGGCCGGCGGCGATGCGAACGTGAATCTGTCCTCCCTGTCCACGAACCTGCGTTCGCTCGCAGCTTCGGGATCGGCCGACATCGACACCGCGAAAGTGCAGTCGATCCGCGACGCGATCAAGAATGGATCGCTGACGATCGACACCGGCAAGATCGCGGACGGCGTGCTGCAGACGGCCAGCGAGCTGCTGCGCGCGCCGGCGAACCTCGGCTGAGCACGACGCGGATGACGCCCTTGGGCGCGCGGATGGTCCGTGCGCCGTCGTTTTGAGCGAGATGCAATGAAAGAAGCCCTGCTGGCGACGATCAACGACGAACACGCGACGGTCGAGGCCTTCGCGTCGCTGCTCGTCTACGAGCAAAAGGCGCTGACGGCCGCATCGCCGGCCGACGCGCTGCCGGACATCATCGCGCGCAAGACGGAGCTGGTCGAACGGCTCGCGTCGCTGGAAAAGCAGCGCGACCTGCAGCTCGCGGCCCTCGGCTACGCCGCCGGCAAGGCCGGCATCGACGCGGCCGCCGAGCGCGACCCCGGCATCGCGAGCCGCTGGAAGCTGCTGCGCGACGCCACCGAGCGCGCGCGCCACGCCAACATGAACAACGGCATGCTGATCCGCATCCGCATGGACTACAACGAGCGCACGCTCCAGGTGCTGCGCGCGCAGCCCGCGCGCGCCGGCCTCTACGGCCCCGACGGCCGCGTGTCCAATTCGGCGCGCTGAGCGCGACGAGCGGCAGGCGCCGCTCGCCCCCGGTTTTTTCCGGTTTTTCCCCGTTTCTTTCGTTTGGCCGGGCGGGTGCCGACAGCGGCGCCGGCGCGGCGATGGCATGAGGTTGATGTCTGTCGCCGGTCGCGATCGCCAGGGCGGCTCCGTCCGGCTTGCGTCCCGCTCACGCTCAGTCCCGCCAGCCCGCCCTCTCCGGCTTCGATAGACGTCGCGTCGGGCGTTGCGCGTCGCGAAACGAGCCCCGGGCGTCACCGCAAGCCGGCGAGCGCCACCGCAAGCTTCAGTCCGCCACCGGCCCCGCGCCGCCGCTCACGCCGGAACCGGCACGATCACCCGCCGCGCTTCGTCGCTCACTCATCCTCGCCGACGGCCAGCGCCGCCGCCACCGCGTCGGTGCGCGCGCGCTGCACGGCGTCCCGGATCGCGTCCGGATTGCCGCGATGGCCGGCCGCCACCTGCCCGGCATCGACCGCGCGCGCGGCCACCAGCGCGCGCCGCAGCCGCTCGGCCTGCGGATACGGCTGCGCCTCGAGCCCGAGGCGGCCGCGCGCGTCCGCCTCGCAGGCCTGCAGCATCTCGGCGAAGCGCCCCGGCTTGCGCAGCGCGTCGGCGCGTTCGAGCAGCCGCACCAGCGCGGCGGCGCCCATTGCCATCACCTGATGCAGGTTGCCGTGCTCGCGCGCCACCAGCAGCGCGAGATCGCGGCATTCGTTCGGCACCCGCAGCCGCTCGCAGAGCGGCCGGAGCAGGTCGACGCTGCGGCCCTCGTGGCCGATGTGGCGCGGCAGCACGTCGGCCGGCGTGGTGGCCTTGCCGAGATCGTGGGTCAGCGCGGCGAACCGCACCGACAGCGAGTAGGCGTGCTTCGCCGCGTAGTCGATCACCATCATCACGTGGACGCCGGTATCCACCTCGGGATGGTAGTCGGCGCGCTGCGGCACGCCGAACAGCGCGTCGACCTCGGGCAGGATCCGCGCCAGCGCCCCGCACTCGCGCAGCACCGCGAACATGCGCGACGGCTTCGCCTCCATCAGCCCGCGCGACACCTCCTGCCAGACGCGCTCCGGCACCAGCGCGTCCACCTCGCCCGCCGCCACCATCTCGCGCATCAGCGCGAGCGTCTCGGGCGCCACCGTGAAATCGGCGAAGCGGGCCGCGAAGCGCGCGACGCGCAGGATCCGCACCGGGTCCTCGACGAACGCCGGCCCGACGTGGCGAAACCGCTTCGCGGCCAGATCGGCGCGCCCGCCGAACGGATCGACGAGTTCGCCGGTGATCCGGCCGTCCGGGTCGATCTCGCGCGCCATCGCGTTGATCGTCAGGTCGCGGCGCGCCAGATCCTCGTCGAGCGTCACGTCCGGCGCGTAATGGAACTGGAAGCCGTGATAGCCGGCCGCCGTCTTGCGCTCGGTGCGCGCGAGCGCGTATTCCTCGTGCGTGTCCGGATGCAGGAACACCGGAAAATCCCTGCCGACCGGGCGGAAGCCGCGCGCGGCCAGCTGCTCCGGCGTGGCGCCCACCACCACGTAGTCGCGGTCCTGCACCGGCAGGCCGAGCAGGGCATCGCGGATCGCGCCGCCTACCACATAGATGTTCATGCGCTTTGCCTCCCTGGCCGTCGTCCGTATCAGTATCAGTATTCGACCATGCGCGTCTCGTGGCGCGCGCCGTCGTTCCAGGCCGCGATCGCCGGCACCGCGAGCATGCGCTCGACGTAGGCGGCCGAGACCCCGGAGAGCACCGGCGCGTAGCAGACGAAACGCATCACCACCGGCGCGTACATCGCGTCGGCGATCGTGAACGCGCCGAACAGGAACGGGCCGCCCGAGCGCGCGAGGCAGTCGCGCCAGATCGCCTCGATGCGCGCGATCTGGGCCAGCGCGGCCGGCGACAACGCGCGGCCCGGCTGCGGCGCGCGCAGGCTGAACGGCATCTCGCCGCGCACCGCCGTGAAGCCCGAATGCATCTCGGCCGAGACGCTACGCGCCAGTGCGCGGGCGGCCGGATCGACCGGCCACATCGGCTGCGCGGGGAACCGCTCGGCGAGCGTCTCGGCGATCGCGAGCGAATCCCAGACCGCATGGCCGGCGTCGTCGATCAGGCACGGCACGCGGCCCGACGGCGACCGCGCCAGGATGCGCGCCTCGGTGTCGGGCGCGCGCAGCTCGATCAGCGTCTCCTCGAACGGAATCCCGAAGTGCCGCATCAGCACCCAGGGCCGCATCGACCACGAGGAATAGCTCTTGTCACCAATGATCAGTTGCATCGTCACGTCTTGCTTGTCCAGTCGAAAGGCAAACGCGCGGCACCGGCCGCGCGAGGGGTTCGGTCGGGCGCGCGCGGGCGCTGCGGGGAGCGCCGGCGCGGGCCGCCGGTCACCGGCCGGCAGCCTCCGCGTCAGGCGTCGGCCCGGCGCCGGCGAATCCGCGCCGATCATGGCGGCGCCCGCCCCGCCGTCGGGCGAGCAACGTCGGTGCCCGCCGCCGCGAGTTCCGCGAGTGGTCCGGGTGCCGTCAGCGCCGCGAGCGCCACGCGTCGTAGCGCGTGCCACTGGCGCCGAGATAGCCGGGCGCGACGCCTTCGAGGCTCGCGGGCCGCACGCCGAGTTCGGGCGCGAGCGGGCCGCTCAGCACGTTCGGCACGCGCATCGAGGCGAGATTGTCGCGCGTGATCACGGGCTCGCCGGGCAGATGCTCGAACACGCTCGCCTGCAGCCGCGCGAGCGCGTCGGGCAGCCGGATGATGCGCGCCTGGCGACCCACCAGCGCGCCGCAGTAGCGCACCAGCTGCTCGAGCGTGTAGACGCGCGGGCCGCCCAGCTCGTAGGTCCGGCCGTAAGCGGCGCGATTGCCGGCCGCGGCCAGCAGCGCCTGCGCGACGTCGCCGACGTAGACTGGCTGGAACTGCGCGTCGGGCATCGCGAGCGGCAGCACCGGCAGCAGCCGCTGCAGCCGCGCGAAGGTGGTCAGGAACGCGTCGCCGGGGCCGAACACCACCGACGGCCGCAGCACGGTGACGGCGAGCGCCCCCCCCGAGGCCGCCGCCGCCGCGTGCAGCGCGGCCTCGCCGTCGCCCTTCGAGCGCTGGTACATGCTCGGCCCGTGCGAATCGGCGCCGAGCGCGCTGACCTGCACCAACTGCGCCACGCCCGCCTCGGCGCAGGCCGCGGCGAGCGCGCCCGGCAGCGCGACGTGCAATTGCCGGAAGCCCTCGCCGTAGGGCGTGCCGTGGCCGCCGTGCAGCGTGCCGACCAGGTTGATCGCGACGCCGGCGCCGGCCACGACGCGCGTGAGCGAACCGGCGTCGAAGCCGTCGAGTTCGACGACCTCCACCGACATCGTGGCGAGATGGCGGGCGCGCTCGCGGCGCCGCGCGGCGAGGCGCACCGGGTAGCCGGCGCGCACCAGGGCCGCGACGAGGCGGGCACCGATGAAGCCGGTGCCGCCGACGAGCGCGATGGTCGGACGATCCATGGCGAAGCTCCCGTCAGGTGTCGAAACGGTATCGAAACGCGCCGCCGGCCCGGCCGCGCGGAGGTGACTCGTGGCGGGCGCGGTGGCGGCCCGTACCGGGCAGCCCGGCGCGGGCCCGCCGCCCGCGCGGCTCAGGGCGCGATGAAGCCGAGGCGCGCCTTCAGCGATTCGGGCTTGCCTTCGAACAGCGCCGCGTAATAGGTGGTGTTCGACAGCACGTTCTTCACGTAGTCGCGCGTCTCGTTGAACGGGATCGTCTCGGCGAAGATCGCGCCCTCCACCGGCTGCGTCAGCGCCTGCCGCCACTGGCGCGGCCGGCCCGGGCCGGCGTTGTAACCGGCCGTGGCCAGCACGGCCGAATTGTCGAACTTCTGGTAGATGTCGGACAGGTACCAGGTGCCGAGCTGGATGTTGGTGTCGATGTCGTGCATCTGCTCGCGCGAGATGCCGCCCATGCCGAGTTTCTTCGCGACCAGCTGCGCGGTGGCCGGCATCAGCTGCATCAGACCGCCCGCGCCGACCGAGGAACGCGCGTTGGTGATGAAGCGCGATTCCTGGCGGATCAGCCCGTAGGCCCATTCGATGTCGAGGCCGTTGCTCTGCGCGTAGCGCTCCACGATCGGCCGGTACGGCGACGGGTAGCGCAGCGAGAAGTCGTGCAGCGCGGTGGTGCGGTCGGCCGTGTTGACGGTGCGGTCGAGCATGTCGATGCGCTTCGCGTATTCGGCCGCGGCCAGCAGCTGGCGGTCGGTCATGCCGCGCAGCGGCCAGTTCCACTCGCGGTTGCCTTCGAGCCGCAGGTTCAGCGCATAGAAGCGCCGCGCCAGCGCGAAGCCGGGCACCTGGCTCATCGCGTCCACCTCGGCGTCGGTCACGGTGGTGCGCGGCGGGATCACGGTCTTCTGGCCGAGTTCCTCGGCCGCGAGCTGGCCATAGAAGTCGAAGCGGCCCGCCACCTGCTCGAAATCGCGGTTCGCGCCGCCGGCGTCGCCGGCCTGCTTCAGCGCGCGGCCGTGCCAGTAGAGCCAGGCCGGCTGCGCGCGCAGGTCGGCCGGCATCTGTTCGATCGCCCAGCGCACCATCGGCCAGTCGCCCGCGAGCAGCGCCGCGCGCACGCGCCATTCGTAGCCCGGCGTCGACAGCGGCGCGCCGCCCGACTGCTTGTAATACTGCACCGCCAGCGGCGAGCGCTTCAGCGCCGCCTGCATGCCGATCTCGCCCCAGGCGATCGCCTGCTCGGCCTTCGACAGCGAGTTCAGCGTGGCGAGCATCGTCGCGGCCTGGTCCGGATCGTTGCGCGCCATGCGAGTGATCGCGATCAGCGCGAGCTGGCGCGAGGTGGCGTCGGGGCCCACGCCGCGCGCGAGGAACAGCGGCGGCGCGCTCGCGGCCTGGTCGAACGCCACCGGACGCGGGCCGAGCACGTCGGCGATCTTGCCGGCGGTGGTGGCGTAGTTCTGCTCGAACGCGAGCCGCACCTGGGTCCAGACGTCGTCGGACGAGAACTGCTGGTTGACGGCGAGCGCCGAGATCAGGTCCACGCAGGCGTCGCCGTAGTATTTCGGATCGACCAGCAGGTCGCGCGCGATGTCGGCCACCTTCTCGCCGCGCGCCGCGCGCGATTCGAGCGCGTAGCACTTCACCTGGGTGTCGTCGTCGAGCACGAAGCGCTTGTACTGGTCGTCGAAGCCGCGCCAGTCGTGACGCGCGCCCAGCACCAGCAGGTAGTCGTTGCGCATCCGGTCGGCGATCGCCTGGCCGTCGTAGCGCTGCAGGAACGACAGCACCGGCGCGTCGGGCGCGTCGATGCGCGCGCGGCCCGAGCTGTCGAACAGCTGCGGCTTGATCTGGAAGTATTCGAGATAGGACGGCGCCGGATAGCCGGGAATCATCGCGGCGAGCTGCGCGGCGCGCGCGGGATTGTTGGCGCGCGCGGCCTCCCGAAGCTGGACGAAGATCTGGTCGTCGTTCGACGAGACTTCGTCGACGGATTGCGCGGCGCAGGCGGCGGTGCCCACGGCCAGCACGAGCGCCGACAGCGTCATGGCGGCCGCGCGATATACTCGGACGAGGCTGGTTGACATCGATTTGATCAGGGAACGAAACCGGAGCACGAAGTGAGCGAAAGCATAGCACGCCCCCCCGTCGCAAATCGCAAGCGGGTCCTGCGCGAAACGCTCGCGCCGCTGCGCCGGGCGGCGAGCGGCGAGGCGGCCGCGAACACCGCGCTCGCGCGCCGCGTGCTGGACCTGCTCGGCAAGCATCCACTGCTCACGGTGGGCTTCTACTGGCCGCTGCCGGGCGAGTTCGACGCGCGTCCCACGATCGCCGAATGGCTCGCCGACGACGCGCGCCGGCGCGCCGCGCTGCCCGTCATCGCGCAGCCCTACACGCCGCTGTCGTTTCGCACCTGGACGCCCGACGCGCCGATGCGCACCGGCCACCACCGGATTCCCGAGCCCGCCGGCGGCGAGCCGGTGGTGCCGGACCTCCTGCTGATCCCGTGCGTCGGCTTCGACCGGCAGGGCTTCCGGCTCGGCTACGGCGGCGGCTACTACGACCGCACGCTGGCCGCCTGGCCCGACGACGCGCTGCCCGTCACGATCGGCGTCGCCTACGAGGCGCTCGCGCTCGACGCGCTGCCGCGCGAATCGCACGACCGGCCGCTCGACTGGATCGTCACCGAGTGCTACGCGTACCGCTCGGGCTCGACCGCCTGAGGCAACAGCACCGCGGGCAGCCGCGCGCCTACAGCGAGGCGGCCGCGCGCGCGGCCGTGTCGTAGAGCCCCGAGGCGTGGCGCAGCAGCTGCGCGGCCTCGCCGATCTGCGCGTTGGTGAGCCCGCTGTCACGGAGCGTCTCGATCAGGCAGTGCTCGCGCACCTCCCGGTACTTCTCGCACAGCGCGCGCCCCTCGGGCGTGACCGAGAACAGCACCTCCTTGCCCGTTTTCTCGCCCGCCACGTAGCCGCGCGCGGCCAGCTTCCTGAGCGCGTAGGTGGCAACGTGCGTATCCTCGATATTGAGCACGAAGCAGATGTCGGCCAGCTTTTTACTGCGGTCGCGATGCCCGACGTGGTGCAGCAGCGAGACCTCGATGGCGGTCATGTCCTTCGCGCCGGCGGCGGCCATGCAGCGCACCATCCAGCGGTTGAACGCGTTGCTCGCCGTGATCAGCCCGTATTCGAGTTCGGACAATTCGGCGCTTGCCTCGGAGACGAGATGTTCGGATGAGACGATCTTGGTGGCGGGGCGCGGCGGCATGTCGGGTAGGTCGGCAGGAACGATTCGGGCGGAAATGAGCCGCAGTGTACGCCAGAACCGCGAACCGACCGTCCCGCGAAAGATTCTTGCCGACAATTTATCGACAATTTACCGATGATGTATCATCCACGCGAACCGATGCCGCCCGCGAGCCGCTCATGACCGCCCCCCGTCTCTATCCGCTCGGCGACACCGCCGTCGTCTGCGAAGCGCCGCCGCCCGTCACGCTTGAAAGCCAGCGGCGGATCTGGGCCATGGCCGAGGCCGCGCGCGGCTGGCCGCACGTGATCGACGTGGTGCCCGGCATGAACAATCTCACCGTCGTGCTCGATCCGTTCGACGGCTCGGCCGGGGAGTTGATGCCGCTGCTCGACGCGGCGTGGCGCGACGCCGATGCCGACGCCGCGCCGGGCCGCGAGATCGAGATCCCGGTGGTGTACGGCGGCGCGGGCGGCCCCGACCTCGCGGCGGTCGCGAAGCACACCGGCCTCACGGCCGAGGCGCTCGCACGGCGCCACGCGGCCGGCAGCTACGTGGTGTTCTTCCTCGGCTTCCAGCCCGGTTTCGCCTATCTCGGCGGCCTCGAGGCCGCGCTGCACACGCCGCGCCGCGCCGCGCCGCGGCTCGAGGTGCCGGCCGGCTCGGTCGGCATCGGCGGCGCGCAGACCGGCATCTACCCGGCCGCCGCGCCCGGCGGCTGGCAGTTGATCGGCCGCACCGCGCTGACGCTGTTCGATCCCGCCGCCACGCCGCCCACCCTGCTGCGGCCCGGCGACCGGGTCCGCTTCACGATCTCGGAGATAATCGGCTCATGACCACCCGCCCGGCTCAGGCCGCCGTCGAGGTATTGCGCGCCGGCCCGCTGTCCACGATCCAGGACGCCGGCCGCCACGGATTCCGGCATCTCGGCGTGGCGCAGGGCGGCGCGCTCGACACGCTCGCGCTCGAGGTCGGCAACCGGCTGGTGGGCAACCGGCCCGACGCGGCCGCGATCGAGATCACGCTCGGCCCGGCCGCGTTCCGCTTCCCGCGCGCCACGCGCATCGCGATCACCGGCACCGAGTTCGGCGCGACGCTCGGCGAGCGGCCCGCGCACGCGTGGTGGAGCCTGCCGGTGGCGGCCGGCGAGACGCTGGTGGTGCCGGTGGCCAGGCGCGGCATGCGCGGCTACCTGTGCGTGGCAGGCGGCATCGACGTGCTGCCGGTGCTCGGCTCGCGCAGCACCGATCTCGGCTCGCGCTTCGGCGGCCTGGGCGGCCGCGCGCTGCGCGACGGCGACCGCCTGCCGATCGGCCCGATCGCGGCCGGCCAGCGCGGCTGCGTCGCGCCCGACGCGCACGAGTTCGGCGTCAAGGCGCCGGCCTGGTGCGCGCCGTTCACGCAATTCGACCAGGCGCCGCGGCGGCCGCGCCACCTCCATGCCCACGCGCCGTGGGCGACCCCGGTGCGGGTGCTGCCCGGCCCGCAGTACGAGGCGTTCGCGGCGGCCTCGCGGCAGTCCTTCTGGGACGACGAATGGCTCGTCACGCCGAACAGCAACCGGATGGGCTACCGGCTCGCCGGCCCGATGCTCGCGCGCGAGGCGCGCGACGAACTGCTCTCGCACGCGGTGCTGCCCGGCGCGATCCAGGTGCCGCCGAACGGCCAGCCAATCGTGCTGATGCACGACGCGCAGACCACCGGCGGCTATCCGCAGATCGGCACGGTGATCCGCGCCGACCTCTGGAAGCTCGCGCAGGCGCGCCTGAACCTGCCGATCCGCTTCGTGGCGACCACCGCCGAGGCCGCGCGCGAGGCGCTGGCCGCCGAGCGCGCCTATCTGCGGCAGATCGATGTCGCGATCGCACTGCGCGACGAGGCGCTGGCCCGCGCGGCGCCCTCGCGGGCCGCCTGACGGCCCGCCCCTTCACCGACCCAGGACCGCACACATCATGGAAATCGACCTGAACGCCGATCTCGGCGAGGGCTGCGGCGCCGACGAGGCGCTGCTCGGGCTCGTCACCTCGGCGAACATTGCGTGCGGCTGGCACGCGGGCGGCGCGCAGGCGATGCGCGACTGCGTGCGCTGGGCGGTGAGCCGCAACGTCTCGATCGGCGCGCATCCAAGCTTCCACGATCCCGAGAACTTCGGACGCAAGGAGATGGACCTGCCGGCGGGCGAGATCTACGCGGGCGTCCTGTATCAACTTGGCGCCCTGTCTGCGATCGCACAGGCGGAAGGCGGCCGGATCGCCCACGTCAAGCCGCACGGCGCGCTCTACAACCAGGCCGCTCGCGATGCGCGCATCGCCGACGCGGTGGTGGCCGCGGTCCACGATTTCGATCCGTCGGTGGCGGTGTTCGGGTTGGCCGGCAGCGGCTTCGTGGCGGCCGCGCGGCGCGCCGGGCTGGCGGCCGTCGAGGAGGTGTTCGCCGATCGCGGCTATCGCGCCGACGGCTCGCTGGTGCCGCGCGGCGAACCGGACGCGCTGGTCGACGACGAGGCCGCCATGCTCGCGCGCACGCTGGAAATGGTGCGCGACCGGCGCGTGCGCGCGGTGACGGGCGAATGGGTGCCGCTCAACGCACAGACCGTCTGCCTGCACGGCGACGGCCCGCACGCACTGGCGTTCGCGCGGCGGCTGCGCGACGCGCTCGAGCAGGCCGGCGTGACGCTGCTCGCGCCAGGCGCGACGCACGCCTGAGCCGCGCCCGCCTCGGCGATGCGGCACCGGCGTGTTGGATCGGCACCGCGGAGCGCCGCCGCGACCGCAACCGGCAGCCCGGTTAATGGCGAACGATCCGCCGCGACCGGCAATAAAAAAAGCGCCTCCGGGCGCTTTGCTTTTTCAAACAGCCGATCGATAAATCGATACCTCATTCAAATGAGGTTATTTCAAATCATGCCATTGAATAATGGCGGAATGATTTACCGGCTTAATCGAGCGGGATTCAATCGGGAACCCGAATCGGGAGCCCCGAAAAAACACGTCCGCCGCCAACCGTCAAACTATCCACGGCCGGACGGCGGATCGCCCAATTCCTACCACGCTCGAAGCGTGCCTCGTAGTTCTTCGTCTATTGGCCTCGCGTGCTGCCGGTGGCCATTGCCGGCACGTCGATCACGTGCCGGCAACGCCTGCCTCGCGCTTCTTTTTGGTGCTGCTTCCCCGTAGTGCTCTGTTCTTTACAGTTGAATCGACTGTGGAATGGAGAATAGTTTTGACAATGTTTCATGTCAATCGGCAAACGCAAGAAATCGGTAAAACTGTGGGTTTTCCCCATCATCAATCGGCGTCGACGCGAAATCCTTGCCGCTTTAACAATTCGATCACACCTTTCGGGCCACCGAGATGCAGGGCGCCGACCGCCACGAACAGCGGCCGGTTCGGCCCGGCCAGCGCGATCGAACGCGCGGCGAAGCGGCGGTTGCGTTCATAGAGGATCTTGTTGTCGATCGCGTCGGCCACCGGCCGCGAGCGCGCGAGCCGCTCCGATTTCGCGCTGGCCCAGGCGGCCAGCGCGTCGGCGTCGCCGATGCGCCACAGCCGGTGCAGCGCCTGCACGTCGGCGGCGTTCTGCGCGGGCGTCTGCACGATGTCCTGCGCCAGCATCTCGCGCTGCTCGGCGAGCGTGAGCCCGGTGAACGCACGCATCTGCTCGGCCAGCGTCTCGAGCCCCACCACGCGCGCGCCCTTCTTCTTGAGGAACACGTTCTGCAGTTGCGCCTCGGTGCCGTATTCGGTCTGCAGCCCGGCCGACAGCGAATCGTAGGTTTCCACCACCAGCGCGGCCAGCCACGGCCGCATCCGGCGAATCCCGTCGAGCGCGGCCGGGTTGCCGTGCAGGCGCGCGGCGAGCCGCTGCCAGAGCGGTTCGGGCAGCAGCTTCGGCAGGCACGGGTAGCGGCACACGCCGTAGCGCGAGACATCGTCGGCCGATTCGAGCAGATCGTCGGGCGAGAGTTCGAGCGCGAGCACGGGCGAGGCCGCCAGCGCCGCGAGGATCGGCCGCCGGAACGGCTGACCGGGCGGATAGTCGCTCGGGTCGCCGACGTGCAGCGTGCCGAGCATGTAGATGGTGACCTTGCCGCGCGTGGCGACGTAGAACGGCATGCGCGCCGGCTGGGCGCGCACCGCGCCGCTCGAGACGGTGGGATCGGGCGGCGGCGAGTGGAAACCCGGCAGCGACAGCGGCGGCGACAGTCGCGCGCCGTTCAGCGGCGCCTGGGCGCCGGCGCCCTGGGCCAGCGCGTCGCCGGCCGGCCAGCCGAGTCCGGCCAGCAGGCAGGCACCCACCAGCACCGCCCGCGCGAGCGCGCCGGCGCGCCGCCGCGAGGCACGGCGGCGCGCTCGCGTGCCGCGCACCCGGCATACCCGCAGGCGGCGCGCCAGCTGGCTCGCGCCGCGCCGCTGCGCCGCCCTGGCTTCAGGCATTCCCGTCACCGACCTCCTCGGCGCGATGGCAGGCCACCTGCCGTCCATCGACCTCCCGCAGCGCGGGCACCTCGGCGCGACAGCGCTCCACCGCGTAGGGGCAGCGCTGGTGGAACGCGCAGCCCGACGGCGGCTTGAGCGGCGACGGCAGCTCGCCCTGCAGCTTGATCTGGATCCGCCGGTCCGACTCGAAGATCGCCGGGGTCGCCGACATCAGCGCGCGCGTGTACGGATGGCGCGGCCGCGCGTAGATCGTGGCCTTGTCGCCGAGTTCGGCCACCGCGCCGAAGTACATCACCATCACGTCGTCGGCCACGTGCTCGACCACCGACAGGTTGTGCGAGATGAACACGTAGCTGGTGCCGAACTGCTGCTGCAGGTCCATGAACAGATTCAGGATCTGTGCCTGGATCGACACGTCGAGCGCGGAGACCGGCTCGTCGGCCACCACGATCTGCGGCTCGAGGATCATCGCGCGCGCGATCGCCACGCGCTGCCGCTGGCCGCCCGAGAACATGTGCGGATAGCGCTTCGCGTGCTCGGGGCGCAGGCCCACCGTGCGCATGATCTGGGCGATCCGCGCGGCGCGCTCGCCGGCACCGAGCGGCGTGTTGATCGCGAGCGGCTCGCCGAGCGTCTGCTCGACGGTCTTGCGCGGGTTCAGCGAGGCGAACGGGTTCTGGAACACCATCTGCACGCGCCGGCGCAGCGCGGCGACGGTCTCGCGGTTGGCGCCGGCCACGTCCTCGCCGTCGATCCGCAGGTGGCCGGCGGTGGGCGTCTCGATCATCGTCAGCTGGCGGGCGAGCGTCGATTTCCCGCAGCCCGATTCGCCGACCACGGCCAGCGTGCGACCGCGCGCGAGCGTGAACGACACGCCGTTGAGCGCCTTCACGGTGGCCTGGCCGAACATGCCGCGGCGCACCGAATAATGTTTCGCGAGCCCGTCGGCGACGAGCACCGCGTCGCCGCGGGCAGCTGCCGGCGGCTGAGCGTGGACTGCGTTCATCGTGTCCCTCCCGATGGCTCGATCGCTTGCAGGTTCAAGGGCTTGATGCAGCGCGCGCGCATCGCGGCGTCGCCGGGCACCAGCTCGGCGAGCGCCGGACGCCCGGCGTTGCAGGCATCGACGGCGTAGCGGCAGCGCGGCGCGAACAGGCATCCGGCGGGCCGGTCGTCGCGCCCCGGCACCATCCCGGGCAGCGCGGCCAGACGCTCGGCGCCCGCGTTGTGCTCCGGAATCGCCGCGAGCAGCGCCTCAGTATACGGGTGATGCGGCGCGGCGAAGATGTCGGGCACGCGGTTGACCTCGATGATCTCGCCCGCGTACATCACCGCGACGCGCTGCGCGACCTCCGAGACCACGGCCAGATCGTGCGAGATCAGCACCAGCGCCATGCCACGCTCCTTCTGCAGCGACACCAGCAGATCCATGATCTGGGCCTGGATCGTCACGTCGAGCGCGGTGGTGGGCTCGTCGGCGATCAGCAGCTTCGGGTTGCAGGCCACCGCCATCGCGATCATCACGCGCTGGTTCATGCCGCCCGACATCTGGTGCGGGAACGTGTCGATGCGGTTCTTCGCGTCGGGAATGCCGACCTGGTCGAGCAGTTCGAGGGCGCGACGTTTCAGCGCGTCGCCGCGCAGCCCCTCGTGCAGCTTCAGCACCTCGCGGATCTGGTAGCCGACCGTGTAGCTCGGGTTCAGGCTCGACAGCGCGTCCTGGAACACCATCGCGATGTCCTTGCCGACGATCCGGCGGCGCTGGCGCGGGCTCGCGCGCAGCAGGTCGACGCCGTTGAAGGTGACCTCGTCGGCACTGACGATGCCGGGCGCGTCCACCAGCCCCATCAGCGCCATCATCGTCACGCTCTTGCCCGAGCCCGATTCGCCCACCACGCCCACCACCTCGCCCGGCGCGACGCTCAGGTCGATCCGGTCGACGGCGGCGAGGCCGTTGAAAGTCACCGCGAGATTGCGGATGGTCAGAAGATTGTCCATGGTCAGGCCATCCGTTTCAGTTTCGGGTCGAGCGCGTCGCGCAGGCCGTCGCCGAGCAGGTTGATCGCCAGCACCGAGACCAGGATCGCGAGGCCCGGCATGGTGACGATCCACCACGCGTTGTCGATGTAGTCGCGCGCGCTGGCCAGCATCGCGCCCCACTCGGCCGCGGGCGGCTGCACGCCGAGCCCGAGGAAACCGAGCGCGGCCGCGTCGAGGATCGCCGACGAGAAGCCGAGCGTGGCCTGCACGATCAGCGGCGCGGTGCAGTTCGGCAGCACCTGCGAGAACATCAGCCGCAGCGTGCCGGCGCCCGCCACGCGCGAGGCCGTGACGTATTCCTTCTGCAGCTCGCCGAGCGCCGAGGCGCGCGTGAGGCGCACGTAGCCCGGCAGCGCCACGATCGCGATCGCGAACATGGTGTTGGTGAGGCCCGGGCCGATGATCGCCACCACCGCCACCGCCAGCAGCAGCGAGGGTAGCGCGAGCAGCACGTCCATCACGCGCATCACGGGCGTGTCGGCCCAGCGCTGGAAGAACGCGGCGACGAGCCCGAGCACGATGCCGGGGATCAGCGCCAGCACCACCGACACCAGGCCGATCCAGAACGACAGCCGCGCGCCGTACATCAGCCGCGAGAGGATGTCGCGGCCGGCCTCGTCGGTGCCGAGCACGAAGCGCCAGTTGCCGCCGTCGAGCCAGGCGGGCGGGATCTTCACGAAGTCGCGGTATTGCTCGATCGGGCTGTGCGGCGCGATCAGCGGCGCGAAGATCGCCACCAGCATCAGCAGCAGCACGATCAGGCCGGCGCCCACGGCGCCGCGGTTGCGCGAGAAGTTGCGCCAGAATTCCTGCAGCGCGAGCGCGCGGCCGCCGGCGCGGGCCGCCGGCAGCACATCGGGGAGTTCGCTCATCGGATTACCTCGTATGGCGGATGCGGGGATTGAGCACGCCGTAGAGCAGATCGACGACGAGATTGACGATGATCACGAGCGTCGCGATCAGCAGGATGCCGCCCTGCACGACCGGATAGTCGCGCCGGCCGATCGCGTCGATCAGCCATTTGCCGACGCCGGGCCACGAGAACAGCGTCTCGGTCAGCACCGCGCCGGCGAGCAGCGTGCCGATCTGCAGCCCGATCACGGTGACCACCGGGATCAGCGCGTTGCGCAGCGCATGCACCACCACCACGCGCGCCGGCGACAGGCCCTTGGCGCGCGCGGTGCGGATGTAGTCCTCGCGCAGCACTTCGAGCATCGACGAGCGCGTCATGCGCGCGATCACCGCGAGCGGGATCGTGCCGAGCACGATCGACGGCAGGATCAGGTGGCTCACCGCCGAGCGGAACGCGCCTTCGTCGGGGGCGAGCAGCGCGTCGATCAGCATGAAGCCGGTGACGTGCGGGATGTCGAATTCCACGGCGATGCGGCCCGACACGGGCGTCCAGCCGAGCGTCGACGAGAACACCATGATCAGGATCAGGCCCCACCAGAAGATCGGCATCGAGTAGCCGGTCAGCGCGGTGCCCATCACGCCGTGGTCGACCAGCGTGCCGCGCCGCAGCGCCGCGAACACGCCGGCCGGCAGGCCCGCCAGCAGCGCGAACGCGAGCGCGCAGATCGACAGCTCGACGGTGGCCGGGAAACGCGCGAGGAACTCGTCCATCACGCTGGTGTTGGTGATGATCGACAGGCCCAGGTCGCCGTGCAGCGCCCGGCCGATGTAGTGGAGATACTGCAGCGGCAGCGGCTGGTCGAGGCCGAGGCGGTGCATCGCCTCGGCATGCATCGCCGGATCGACGCCGCGCTCGCCCATCATCACTTCGATGGGGTCGCCCGGTATCAGATGGATCAGCGCGAACGCGAGGATGGTGATGCCGATGAAGGTCGGGATCACCATGCCGACGCGGCGCAACACAAATCGCAACATGGCGGGTCTCGAAAAATCGTGGGGGTAAAGTGCGTCCGGCGACGAGGGGCCGAGCCCCCCGTCGCCGGATCAATTATCGTGCAGTCGGTGCAACGGCGCGCGATCGGCCGCCGCTTACTTCACGCTGACGCCATCGAAGCGGATGAAGCCGAGCGGCTCGATCCGCTGGTCGACCACGTTCTTGCGAACCGGCTGGTAGACGGTGGAATTCGCGATCGCCGTGTACGGCAGCTGCTGCGCGTAGATCTGCTGCGCCTGCGTGTAGATCTTGCTGCGCGCGTCCTGGCCGGTGGTCTCGCGGCCCTTCTTCACGAGCGCGTCGAACGACTTGTCGCACCAGCGCGTGAAGTTGTTGCCGCCGATCGCCTCGCAGCCGAGCTGGGTGGCGAGCCAGTTGTCGGGATCGCCGTTGTCGCCGGTCCAGCCGATCAGCATCGCGTCCTGCTCGCCCGCGTGGGCGCGCTTGATGTACTCGCCCCACTCATAGCTGACGATGTTCGCCTTCACGCCGATCCTGGCCCAGTCGGCCTGGATCATTTCGGCCATCAGCTTCGCGTTCGGGTTGTAGGCGCGCTGCACCGGCATCGCCCAGAGCGTGATCGAGAAGCCGTTCGGGAAGCCCGCCTTGGCGAGCAGCGCCTTGGCCGCATCCGGATCATAGGCGGCCGGCTTCAGGTTCGGGTCGAACGACCACTGGGTCGGCGGCATCGGCGCGGCGGCCGCCTGGCCCGCGCCCTGGTAGACCGATTCGAGGATCGCCTTCTTGTTGATCGCCATGTCGAGCGCACGGCGCACGTCGAGCTTCTCGAGCGGCTTGTGCTGCGTGTTGTAGGCGAGGTAGCCGAGATTGAAGCCCGCCTGCGAGGGCATGTCGAGGTTCGGGTCGGCCTTCAGCGTGGCGATGTCGGCCGGGCGCGGATAGCTCATCACCTGGCACTCGTTGCGCTTCATCTTCTGCACGCGCACGCCGGCGTCGGGCGTGATCGAGAAGATCAGCTTCGCGATCTTCACCTCGCCCTTCTTCCAGTAGTCGGGGTTGCCGTCGTAGCGGATCGTCGCGTCCTTCGTGTAGCTGCGCAGGATGAACGGACCGGTGCCGATCGGCTTCTGGTTGATGTCGGCGGCGTGGCCGGCCTTCATCAGCTGGTCGGCGTATTCGGCCGACAGGATCGAGGCGAATTCCATCGCCATGTTCTGGATGAACGGTGCGTTCGGCTCGGTCAGCGTGAAGCGCACCGTGTACGGATCGACCTTCTCGATCTTCGTGATCAGCTTGTCGAGGCCCATGTCGGTGAAGTACGGGAAGCTGACCGGGTAGGCCTTGCGGAACGCCTGGTTGGGATCGAGCATGCGCTCGAACGTGAACAGCACGTCGTCGGCGTTGAATTCACGCGTGGGCTTGAAGTAGTCGGTGGTCTGGAACTTCACGCCATGGCGCAGGTGGAACGTGTAGACCTTGCCATCCGGCGAGATGTCCCACGACTCGGCGAGGCCCGGCTCGACCTTGGTACCGCCGCGCACGAACTCGACGAGGCGGTTGTAGATGGTGAAGGTGGCCGCGGCGAAATCGGTGCCGGTCGTGTACTGCGCCGAATCGAAGCCCGCCGGGCTGCCTTCCGAGCAGTAGACGAGCGTCTTGTTCGGGATTTGCGCATGCGCGGCACCCGAGATGCCGAACGCGGCCGCCGCGACGGCCGCCAGGGCCGCGCGCAACAGACGATCTGATGTCATTGTGTTATCTCCAGGTCTCGTGCCGGCTGCGCCGGCGTGCGGCGATCTTACTTGAGCTTTCGCAAAGCGAACAAGGCTGGCCAATAATGCCGCGAAAGGCCATGGGCAAACGCTTGCATGCCGATTTCCGGCGTGCTTGCGCGACGACGACGGCGCCCGCCCGGCGCGGCGGGCCGGCGTCGATCTGTTTCGTCGTGGTGCTAAACAACGCAAGGCGGCGGCGGGCCGTGAAATGGTGGCGAGGCAATGTCGACGTGACGACCGGATGACGGCGAAGGGCCGGGACGCCGCCGCCACCGCGCACGCGCCGCGCGACCGCGGCTGGCGCCCGTGCCGCGCGCGAGACCTGCGCCGCAGCCGGCGCGGCCGGTTCGTCGCGATCCGGCCCGGTCCGCTGCCATCCGGCGCAACCCGGCGCTCAGCCCTCGGCGCCCGGCGCGAGGCGCGGCATCGCGGCGATCGCGATCACCGACAGCGCGATGCCCGCCATCACGTAGTAGGTCGGTGCAAGCGGCGTGCCCGTGACGCGGATCAGCCAGGTGACGATGGTCTGCCCGAATCCGCCGAACAGCATCACCGCGACGTTGTAAGCAAGCGACAGCCCGGTGGAGCGCACGTTGGCCGGAAACAGCTCGGCGATCATCGCGCCGAACGGTCCGTAGTACCCGGCCAGCGTGACGGCGAGGATGCCCTGCACGAGCACCAGCCGGCCGATGCTTGGCGCCGCGTCGAGCCAGAGGAACAGCGGATAGATCAGCACGAGCGTCGCCACCAGCGAGGCCAGCGACAGCCGTTTGCGCCCGAGGCGGTCCGACCACGCGCCGGCCACCGGCGAGAGCACGGTCAGCAGCACGCCGCCCACGATCGTCGCGTAGAACGATTCGCCGTAGGGCAGCTTCAGCTGCTTGACGGCGAAGGTCGGCAGATAGCTGATCAGCACGTAGATCGTCACCGTCAGCGCGATCACCGAGCCGAGCCCGCAGATCACCTCGCGGCCGTGCCGCGCGAGCACCTCGCCGAGCGTCGCGCGCCGCGCGTGCGCCTTGGCGAACAGGAACGCGTCGGAGTCGGCCAGGTGGCGGCGCAGGTAATAGCCGATCGGGCCGATCAGCATGCCGATCAGGAACGGCACGCGCCAGCCCCAGGCATGCAGCGCGGCGCCCGACAGCCCGCGCGTGACGGCCGCGCCCACCAGCGCGCCGACCAGCAGCGCCGCCGACTGGCTCGCCATCTGCCAGCTGCCGTAGAAACCGCGGCGAGAGAGCGGCGCGGCCTCGATCAGCATCGCCGTCGCGCTGCCGAACTCGCCGCCGGCCGAGAAGCCCTGCAGCAGCCGGCCGAGCACGATCAGGAGCGGGCCGGCGATGCCGATCGCCGCGTAGGGCGGCGCGGCCGCGATCAGGAAGATGCCGAGCGTCATCAGCACCATCACCAGCGAGAGCGCGGCCTTGCGGCCCGCGCGATCGGCGTAGAGGCCGAGCACGATACCGCCCACCGGCCGCATGAAGAACGCCACGCCGAAGCTGGCCGTGGTCAACAGCAGCGACGCATATTCGCTGCTGGCCGGGAAGAACAGGTCGGCGATCACCACCACCATGAAGCTGAACACGGTGAAGTCGTACCACTCGAGCGCGTTGCCGATCACCGCGGCGATCACCGCACGGCGCCCCGGCGCGCGCGCTTCCGGTTGCGTCGAATCCGTCGCCCGTGTCGTCATGCGTTTTTGCGCCTCCACCCGTCAGCCCCCATCCGGTTGCCTGCCCGTCATCTCCGTCGTGCCTCGTCCGCGCGACGGCCCGCGCGCCGTGCGGCGCGCATCGTGCAGCGAGTGTAGGGAGCGCCGCCGGCGAACACAAGCGGCGTAAAAAAACCCGGCCGACGTTCGCCGGCCGGGTCGTGTCGCGCGAGCGCGCGAGGCGGCGCGGCGTCAGGCCATCTTCGAGAACGCGCCGCACCAGCCCTTCGCGGCCACGTCCTTGCCCGGGAACGCCACGCAGGCCGCCGACGCAGACCCCTTCTTGCCCTGGTACATCGAGCAGGCCGCGCAGTCCTGGCCGGCCGCGTATTTCGGGAACTTGCTCTTGTCGACCTTCGATGCATCGGCCTTGTAGCCGAGCGCCACCGCGGTCGGATCGGTCTCGGACAGCATCGGCGCGGCGAACGCCTCGCGCGACAACGCGAGCGCGGACATCGCGCCGACACTGGTGATGAGGAAACTGCGACGGGAGGTTTTCATGGGACGGCTCCAGCTTCTCGATATCGTGGGGATGGCCGCTCTGACGGCGGCACGGCGCCAAGCATAACGCCGTCCGCGCGTGCCTGCGCGCCGAATCCCGAGGATAAGAAAATGCCGCGCCTCGCCGCGCGAGCCGGCCCGCGCCACGCATGCCGAATGAAAGGTGCGCGCGCATCGATCCGTCGGCCGGCCCCTCTCGTGGCGCGCGCCGCCGCCGCGCGCGGCACGGCGGCGGCCGAGGAGCGACGCGTCAGAAGCCGATCGGCCGCCGCTTCGGCATGCCCTCGTCGGCGCGGATGTCACGCGGCTCGACCGCGTCGCGGCCATCCAGCCGCGCGGCGCCGAACGCATGCAGCAGCGCGCGCCGCATGGTGCGCGGCGGCACCGCCGCGAGCGCGGCCAGCGACGCGTCGCCGAGCTGCTCGGGAAAGCGTCGGCCCCACGCGTGCGCGTCGCGGATCTGCGTGTAGATGG
This sequence comes from Burkholderia plantarii, assembly GCF_001411805.1. NCBI lineage: Bacteria > Pseudomonadati > Pseudomonadota > Betaproteobacteria > Burkholderiales > Burkholderiaceae > Burkholderia > Burkholderia plantarii. The sequence continues at coordinate 4,022,343 of NZ_CP007212.1, forward strand.
TCTGCGCGATGCGGCGCGCGCCGGCCTCGTCGGGCGCCGCGATCTCGTAGACGTTCATGCGGTTCAGGATCGGCTCGGGGATCGACTTCGCGTCGTTCGCGGTCGCGATCCAGATCACGTTGCCGGCGTCGATCGGCACCTCGGCGAACTCGTCGACGAACGCGCTCGCGGTGTCATGCTCGAGCAGTGCGTAAAGCGCGCCGAGCGGATCGTACTGCGCGTCGTTGCCGGCCTTGTCGATCTCGTCGATCGTGATCACCGGGTTCGAGTAGCTGCCGTTCACGAGCGCGTCGAACACCTTGCCCGGCTTCGCGTTCTTCCATTGCGACGAGGCCCCCGACAGCACCCAGCCCGCCGTCAGCGAACTCATCGGCACGTAGTGGTAGGCAGTGCCGAGCATCTGCGCGAGCGCCTTCGCGAAGTGCGTCTTGCCGATGCCGGGCGCGCCGAGCAGCAGGATCGGCATCAGTTCGAGCCGGTCCTCCGTCTCGAGGCACAGCGCCACCTGCTTGCGCACGTCGTCGAGCGGGCCGGAGAAGTTCGGCAGCGACTCGGCCAGCGCGTCGAACGCGGGCATCCGGGTGGGCTTCACGCAGAAGCGCAGGTTGCCCGTCTTCAGCATCTTCTCGTAGGTCGCGCGCAGCGCCTCGCTCGCCCCTTCGTTCAGATCGCCCAGCGCCGTCTCGACCCGCTCCAGATCGTAGACACGGCTGAACGACGCCACCGCCAGTTCCTGCCGCACCATTGCCGTCGTCATCGCACACCTCCCGCTCGCCCGCTGCTTCGTGGAAACACCGCCGCGCGCCATATAGACACGCGACATCAGACCCCTCGATGCCAGTGTTGGCCAGACAAAAGACCTGCGCAAGCGAGCACTCGGCCCGCTCTGCTGCTAACGGCGACGGGCGCTGCAAGGCGCCGCGAGCGCGCGTATCATCAACGGTTCACCGCCGCGTGCCGGCCGCCGTTCGCCGGGCCGCCGGCCCCCACGAGGAACCGCCGATGATCGAGCTTTCGCCGCCGTCCCGCCCCGCCGCACGTCGCCCGCGCGCCGCCGCCGGCGCCACCCCGCGCGCCGTGCCTGCGGCCCGAACCACGGCGACCACCACCGCCAGGACCATTCCCGGTTCGCTCGGCCGTCCGCTTCTCGCGATGTTCCGCCAGCCCGCCGCGCGCGAGGCCCGCGCCGCCCGGCTGCGGCGCCTCGCGCGCAGCGCCGCGCTGGCCGCGACGCTGGCCGGCGCGACGCTCGCCGCCCGGGCCCAAGGCGCGCCGCAGTCGATCGATTGGGAAGTGCGGGTGGTCCACGCGGGCCAGACCGTCGACACGTTCCACCAAACCACCACGGTCGGCCAGTCGCGCACCGACAGCCACACCTACGTGGTCCGGCTGCCGGCCGGCTGCCCGGCCAGCGTCGAGGCGTCGGCCGTCGCGGCCATGAAGCCCGAGCGCACGCGCAGCGTCACCGTCGCGCCGCTCTACGTGGACGGCAGCACCGTCACGCTCGCGCTCGACGTGCAGGAGACCGTCGACGACGGCGACGGCTGCTCGCTGTCGCCGCGCCAGATCTCGGCCAGCCATCCGGGGCTCGCCGTGCGGGCCGACGGCTGGACCGACTGGGCGCCGGCCGACAAGACCGCGCGGCTGGTCTATCAGGTGCGCGCGCACGTCGTCGCGAACTGAGGCCGATGCCGATGCATGCCTCCCAAGCCCTGCCGTTCGCCGAGCCGCGCACGGCCCCGAACGAAATCACCGCGGTCAGCTGGAACCTGCACAAGGGCCGCTCGCCGCTCGGTTTCACCGCCTGGAACGCGATGCGCCGCTGGGTCGAATCGACCCATGCGGATATCTACTTCCTGCAGGAAGCGATGGCGCGGCGCATGCCGCGGCCGGTGCTGGCCTCCGGCTTCGGCGCGCCGATGGAAGATCCCGTCGACGAGATCTGGCACTGCCAGGCCACCGAGATCGCGCGTGCGCTGGACTGGCAGATCGCGCTGGGCCCGAACGTGTTCAAGCCGTCGTGGCGACACGGCAACGCGATCCTCTCGCCGCATCCGCTCGACCTCGGCGGTAGGTGGGACATTTCAGCGCACCGCTTCGAACGGCGCGGGCTGCTGGTGGCGCGCGCCACGCTGGCCGGCAGCGCGCCGATCACGCTGCTCTGCGCGCATCTCGCGCTCACGCGCGCCGCGCGGCTGCGGCAGATGACCTGGATCGCGCACTGGATCGAGCATCACGCGCAGGAAGGTCCGCTCGTGCTGGCCGGCGACTTCAACGACTGGCGCAACGATTCGGTGCCGCTGTTCGGCCAGATCGGGCTGGCCGAGGTGGCCACCCTGCTTGGCGAGTCGGGCCGCACGTTCCCGGCGTTCTCGCCCGCGCTCGCGCTCGACAAGATGTTCGTCCGTGGCTTCACGCCGCTCGAATGGCGCGCGCCCGGCGACGACACGGCCTGGCTGTCCGACCATCTGCCCTACATCGCGCGGCTGCGCCTCGACTGACATATCGACCGGCGGCGCGCCGCATTGCTGCCGTTTTCAGGTCGTTTCACCGTCTTTTTGTCGCCGGCGGGCCGCCACCACGCGTCCCCGAATCCCCGGACCTGCCCGGGGTCAAACGCGCTCGACGCTCAGGCAGGGTAAAATACGGGGTTCTCCAAACGTCTGTTAACGGGTAGGCGTGCGCTTTCGAGAGTGGCGCGCCCGCCATCGGCCGGTCTGCGGATCGGGCCGGTGCCCTCGGTTTCCGTCTCGCATCCGTATCCCATGAGCAAATACGATACCGCTACCGTCCTGTCCGTCCATCACTGGACCGACACGCTGTTCAGCTTCACCTGCACCCGCGAACAAAGCCTGCGCTTCAACAACGGCGAATTCACGATGGTGGGCCTCGAGGTTGACGGCCGGCCGCTCGCCCGCGCCTACAGCATCGTCAGCCCGAACTACGAGGAGCACCTCGAGTTCTTCAGCATCAAGGTGCAGGACGGCCCGCTCACCTCGCGCCTGCAGCATCTGAAGGTCGGCGACAACGTGCTGATCGGCAAGAAGCCCACCGGCACGCTGGTGGCCGACAACCTGCTGCCGGGCAAGACCCTGTGGCTGCTGTCGACCGGCACGGGTCTCGCGCCGTTCATGTCGATCATCCGCGATCCGGACATCTACGAACGCTACGAGAAGGTGGTGCTCACGCACACCTGCCGCCTGAAGGGCGAGCTCGCGTATATGGACTTCATCAAGCACGACCTGCCGGGCCACGAGTACCTCGGCGACATCATCAAGGAAAAGCTGATCTACTACCCGACCGTCACGCGCGAAGCGTTCGACAACGAGGGGCGGATCACCGACCTGATCTCGACGGGCAAGCTGTTCACCGATCTCGACGTCCCGCCGTTCTCGCCCGAGAACGACCGCGTGATGCTGTGCGGCAGCACCGCGATGCTGAAGGACACCACCGACCTGCTCAAGCAGGCCGGCCTCGTCGAAGGCAAGAACAGCGCACCGGGCCACTATGTGATCGAACGCGCATTTGTCGACTGATTGACATATTGTCGCACCCCCGCAAAACCGGAGCCGATGCTCCGGTTTTTTTATGTTTCCGTCATATTGAACGGTTACAGTGCCGCCTCTCGGTTACAAACTCTTGCGTTTGACTACAGCATTGGCGGAAAAAAGTTCGTCAATCACCTCCGCTCTTCTGTCGGATTTTTCCGACACCCGTTGCTGGAATAACGACTGTTTACCCGAGGAGAGGCCCGCCCGGCGCGTCTCCAGCGTACATTCTGAGTTATGATTCGCGGCGCTTCGGCATTTCGTAACACGCTCGCGAAGGGTCGAATCATCTATTACCGAATGTAACGTTTGTTACCCGGCTCGCGTTGGACCACGCGAGGCTGGAATCGGTCCCGCCCGCCGTCGGCGCGCCGGATCGGTCCGTTTTCCTGTACGAAGGAACGTCATGGACACGCCGCGTATCGCACCGCCCCCAGCGAGCGCCACTCCCGAGCCGAGCCGCGGCGAGACCCGGCCTGCCCGCTCCGCCGTGCGTTTGCTGCCCGGCGCTGCCCGACCCGCCATGCCGCGCGTCGCCGGCGATGCCGACGCGCATCTGGCCGCCATGTCGGCCGAACTCGCCGCCGCCGACGAAGCCGCGCGCGAACGCCTGTCGCGCGAACTGCACGACGGCCTCGGCGCCGACCTGACCGGCGTGTACTTCGCCTTCGCCAATCTCGAAACCTGGCTGCCGGCCGACGCGCCCGAAGGCGCCCGGCGCGCGCTCGAACTCGCGCAGCAGGCGCTCGACGCCGCGTTGGACTCGTACCGGCGCGCGCTCGACGACGCGGCGCCGCCGCTCGACGCGGGCCTCGCGGGCACGCTGTCGGCCTGGATCGACGCGTTCGGCGCGCGCACCGGGCTGCGCACGCGCGTGGCCTGCGCGGCCGACGCGCGGCTCGCGCTGGTCGGCGCGGACGGCACGCTCGCGGCGCTGCGCGTGGCGCAGGAGGCGCTCGCCAACGTCGCCCGGCACGCGCGGGCGACCAGCGTCGAGGTCACGCTCGAGGCGGGGCCGACGCATCTGGAACTGGTGGTCGCCGACGACGGTGCCGGCGTGCGCCGTCCCGCGCGCCGCAATCCAGTGCGCAATACCGGGCGCAGCCCGGGGCGCGGCCTCGGCCACCTGCGTGCGCGCTGCGCCGCGTTCGGCGGCGCGCTCGCGCTCGAAGCGCGCGCGGGCGGGGGCACCGTGCTGCGCGCCAGCTTCGGATGGGACGCGCTGCTCGCGGCGCCCGGCGCGAACCTGCATGTTTCGGCTTCCTGAGGAGCAGCGATGGGGCTGAATCTGCTGCTCGTCGATGATCACGCGATCGTTCGCCAGGGTATCCGCCAGCTGTTGATCGACCGCCACGTCGCGCGCGAGGTGGCCGAGGCCGAATCGGGCGCCGAGGCGCTCGCGGCCGCCGACAAGGGCAATTTCGACGTGATCCTGCTCGACATCTCGCTGCCCGACATCAACGGCGTCGAACTGCTCAAGCGTCTCAAGCGCAAGCTGCCGTCGGTGCCGGTGCTGATGTTCTCGATGTACCGCGAGGACCAGTACGCGGTGCGCGCGCTGAAGGCCGGCGCGGCCGGCTATCTGTCGAAGACGGTCAACGCGGCGCAGATGATCTCGGCGATCCAGCAGGTCGCGGCGGGCCGCAAGTACGTGAGCCCGGCGCTGGCCGAGGCACTCGCCGAATACGTCTCGTTCGAGAACGAGCCGCTGCCGCACGAGAAGCTCTCGGACCGCGAATACCAGACGCTCTGCATGCTCGCCTCGGGCAAGCGACTGACCGACATCGCGGTCACGCTGTCGCTGTCGGTGAAGACGGTCAGCGTCTACCGCACGCGGCTGCTCGAGAAGATGAAGCTGTCGAACAACGCCGAACTGACGTTCTACGCGATGAGCAACCGCCTGCTCGAAATGGCGCCGCCGTCCTCGCCGGCCGGCGCCTGAACGCGCGGCGCCCGGGCGCCCCCCCCTTTGCCCCTCCTCCTCCGCATCGCGGCATGCGCCGCCGCTGCGCGCGCAAACACCTGATTTTGTTAGACGAATGATAGGTGCAACCCGAATAGGGCAACCTGGACGGATCGGCTAAAATGCCGGGGCTCTACCGATTACAACCATAAACCGCAGCCGTCGGCCGCATTCTCTGTTTACCAATCCGCATGTCACTTCTTCGCAAGAAAAACGTCGACCAGATGATCGCCGGCGCGCAACGCGCGGGGCTCAAGAAGGCGCTCGGCGCCCTCGATCTGACCTTCCTCGGAATCGGCGCCATCATCGGCACCGGGATCTTCGTGCTGACCGGCACGGGGGCCGTGCAGGCCGGCCCGGCGCTGATGGTCTCGTTCATCGTCGCGGCGATCGCGTGCGGGCTGTCCGCGCTTGCCTACGCCGAATTCGCCTCGACGATTCCGGTGGCCGGTTCGATCTACACCTACTCGTATGCCACGCTCGGCGAGCTGGTGGCCTGGATCATCGGCTGGGACCTGATGCTCGAATACAGCCTCGCGGCATCGGCCGTCTCGGTCGGCTGGTCGGGCTACCTGCAATCGCTGCTGAAGGGCTTCGGCGTGGTGCTGCCCACCGTGCTCACGGCCGCGCCCGGCTCGGTGCCCGGCGTGACGACCTTTTTCGACCTGCCCGCGTTCGCGGTGATGCTCGCGATCACCACGCTGCTGTCGGTCGGCATCCGTGAATCGACGCGCGTGAACAACATCATGGTGTTCATCAAGATCGCCGTGGTGCTGCTGGTGATCGCGGTGGGCGTGTTCCACGTGACGCCGGCCAACTGGACGCCGTTCATGCCGCACGGCTGGCCGGGCGTGTTCGGCGCCGCGGCCGTGATGTTCTTCGCGTTCATCGGCTTCGACGCGGTGTCCTCGGCGGCCGAGGAAGTGAAGAACCCGAAGCGCGACCTGCCGGTCGGCATCATCGCCTCGCTCGGCGTCTGCGCGGTGCTGTACGTGACGGTCGCGGCGGTGGCCACCGGCATCGTGCCGTCGGCGCAGTACGCGGGCATCACCCATCCGATCTCGTATGCACTGCAGGTGGCGGGCCAGACGTGGGTGGCGGGCTTCATCGACCTGGGCGCCGTGCTCGGCATGCTGACCGTGATCCTCGTGATGACCTACGGCCAGACCCGCATCACCTATGCGATGTCGCGTGACGGGCTGCTGCCCGCCGTGCTCTCGCGCGTGCATCCGCGCTTCCAGACGCCGTTCATCGCCACCTGGATCATCGGCCTGCTGTGCGCGCTGATCGCCGCGCTGATTCCGCTCAACGTGCTGGCCGAGCTGATCAACATCGGCACGCTGGCCGCGTTCGCGATGGTGTCGATCGCCGTGATCGTGCTGCGCCGCACGCGTCCGGACCTGCCGCGCGCGTTCCGCTGCCCGGGCGTGCCGGTGGTGCCGATCCTCGCGGTCGCCTCGTGCCTGTTCCTGATGCTGAACCTCAGCGCCGTCACCTGGAAGGCGTTCATCATCTGGCTCGTGATCGGCCTGGTCGTCTACTTCGCCTACTCGCGCCGCCACGCGAAGATCGCGCACGGCGAGACGCACTGAGGTCTCGCAAGGCGGCGGTCCGGCGGCAGCGCGGGCCGCCGTTTTTCATTGATGGCGAAGCGCGGCCGGCATTAGCTTGCGTTTCCCCGGGGGCAAAAAAAGCGGCACTTCGGATGATTGAAGTGCCGCTTTTTTTCGTTGCGCCGCCGCCGGTTCAGTCAATCAAGACGACAACCCCGCGAACAGCGCCGCCGCGATCGACGCGCCGATCAGCACCACGGCGATGGTGCGGCGCTTGTTGAGTTCGGTCCAGAGCAGCACGCCCGTCAGCGAGAGCAGGATCATCGAGCCGGCGATCGTGTCCATCACCAGCACCCAGACGAGGCTCATCCCGACGCCGCGATGCAGGTTGGTCAGCGTCATCATCAGCGAATTGTCGTTGCGCTTGAGCGCGACGGTCCGGCTGCCGACCCAGTACTCGGCGGTCACGTTCGCGCCGGGGCGGAACAGCATGATCTGCCAGTGCTCGGGCTGCACGACGCTGCGATCGCCCCATTCGACGGGCTGCGCGGCCTCCTTGCGAATCCGGCTGCGGCCGTTGTCGAACTGCAGCTGCTGCCGCAGCCATGCTTCGAGCTTCGCGGGCGTGGCGGGGGGCGCGCCCGGCAGCGTCAGCTGCACCTCGCTCACCTGCGGCAGGCCCGGCGAGATCCGCAGCGGCCCGGCGCGGTGGTTCATCACGAAGCCGGTCACGCCGAACATCAGGCCGAGCACCGCGCCCCACAGGCCGACCCAGCCGTGGACCTTGCGCAGCCACTTGATGAACGTCGCGCGCCGCGAGCGCTGCCGCCTGGCGGCGAGTTCCGTTTCGTCGAGGGCGCGCGCGACGGACGCATAACGCGTCGCGATGCCGGTCGGCAAGGTCGGTTCGATCGATTCTGGCGCGTTCACGCTGTTTCCCTACCCCAAGCAACAAGGGCGGCCCGCGATCACGTCGCGAGGCCGCCCGGTTTCCAATAAATGAGAATCGATATCATTACACAAAGCGACGGCGGACTCAACGTCATCCCTCGCATGACTGCATCGGGCTGTCCGCGCCGACGGGCGGCGTGACATCGGCATGACCTTCCCGTGACGGCCGGCGTGATCCGTCGGCGTGCGGGCCACGGAGACCGAGCCGCGCACCGGCTCCGGCGGTGGCCCTCACGGCGCCGTCATGCACCGGGCCGGCATCGTCGCCCGCCAAAATGACGGTGCGATGTCGTAGCCGACGAAATTCGTTGTCCGATGCATTTCGGGCGCGCGGATTCGCCGTGGCGGCGCTAGAATCGCGACAGCATCCGGACGTGCCGCGACCGACGGGGAATCATCGGGCGCGCAACGCCGCCCGCCTGGCGAGGCGGCACCCTCATGGCGGCCGGCATGACAAGACGACAACAATCTGGGCCAGCACATTTCATGAACGACATCGCATCCGCGCCGGGCACGCCGCCGCTCGCGCCCGCCGCCTCGGTGCCGGGTGCCGGCGACACGTTCCGCGTGCGCTTCTCGGTACAGCCGCGTCCGCCCGGCACGCCGCGGCGCGCGGGCCGCGGCGGCCTGCCGGGCAGCGGCACGCTGAGCGTCGGCGCGGCCACCGGCACGCTCTGGCTCGACGGCACGACGGGCGGCCTGCTGCGCGGCACGCCGTTCCATCTGGCGCTGCCGCGCGCGCAGATCTTCGATGCGAGCGTCGCCGGCAAGCGCCTCTGCTTCGACCTGCACACGCCCGACGGCATCTGCAGCGTCACGCTGCTGGCCGCCGACGCCGCCGCCGCCGGCCAGATCGCCGGGCGCCTGCCGATGCAGGTCACCTCCGCGTTCTCCTCGCACGAACTCGACGCGCCCGCGCGCTTCGCCGAGCTGGCCCACGCCGAGCCGCTCGCCTGGGTCACCTGGAGCCTGATCGCGGTCAACCTGCTGCTGTTCCTCGCGATGGTCATGAACGGCGTGCCCGCGCTGCGCCCGGACGTGCCGGCCATGATCCGCTGGGGCGCCAACTTCGGGCCGGACACGCTGGAAGGCGACTGGTGGCGGCTGCTGACCGCGCCGTTCCTGCACTTCGGGGTGTTCCACCTGTGCGTCAACCTGCTGGTGCTGGCGCGTTTCGGGCCGCTCGCCGAGCGCCGCTACGGCAGCCTGCGGCTGCTCTCGCTGTTTCTGTTCGCGGGCGTGATCGCCGGCATGACGAGCGCGCTGCAGGACCCGATGCAGTGCTCGGCCGGCGCGTCGGGCGCGATCTTCGGCGTGTTCGGCGCGCTGTTCGCCCACCGGCTGCGGCGCGGCCGCGAGCCGGGCGCCGCCGTCGGGCGGCCGCGCCGGCTCGCGTTCGGCTTCGTCGCCTATTGCCTCTACAACGGCCTGATGCATCCGGCCATCGACAACGTCGCGCATCTCGGCGGCCTGATCGCCGGGCTGCTGCTGGGGCTCGCGCTCGCGCCGCCCGCCGACCCGGCCGCGCGCGACGCGACGGCCGGCGCGAACCTCGCCACCGCGGCCGGCGTCGCCGCGCTGCTCGCGGTCACGCTCGCCTATCCGCTCACCCATCCCGGCGCCGCGCGCGCGCAGGAGTTGCGCTTCGCGCGCGAATACATGGCGATGACGGGCGCGTCGGCCGAGATCGGCGGCGCACTGGTGGCGCTGCAGCACGCGCCGCTCGACACCGACGCGCAGCGCATCGCCGTGTCGAACCAGGTGATGACCGACATCGTGCCGCGCTGGAACAACCTCTATGCGGTGCTGGCGAGCCTGCCGCTGCCCGACGGGTCGCCCTATCGCGCGCTGCGCGAGACCGGCCTCGGCATGCTCGACAACGCGCGCCGGATGGCGACCACCTATGCGCTGATGCTGGTGCGCTCGCCCACCGGCGGCGGCGCCCGGGACGGCCGCGCGCCGGCGCTGCCCGAGCGACGCGCGGACGCGAAGACGGCCGCGGGCATCGAGCTGGCGATGCGGCAAGGCACGCGCCTTGCCCGGCATGGCGCTCCGGCGGCGGCCGGGCTCGACGCGGGCACGAGCCCGGCTGCGAGCGGGCCGGCCGTGAAATCATAGCGAGGCATTCAGCGCCGCGACTGCGGCAGCGCCGGGAAGCCGGGCGGCACGGGGCACGAGGCGAGCGCAAGCCCGGCCGCGAGCGGGCCGGCCGGCCGTGAAATCGTGGCGAGGCATTCAGCGCCGCGGCTGCGACAGCGCCGGGAAGCCGGGCGGCACGGGACTCGAGGCGAGCGCAAGCCCGACCGCGAGCGGGCCGGCCGTGAAATCGCAGACGGCGTAGCGAAGGCTCAGCGCCGCGGCTGCGGCAGCGCCGGGAAGGCGGGCGGCGCGGGCGGCCCGTCCGCGCCCTTGTTGCTCTCGGCGCCGGCCACGTCGGCCCGCTCGAGCGCGTAAAGCCAGGCGAGCAACTCGGCCACGGCGCGGTACAGCGCCGGCGGGATCCGGTCGTCGAGATCGACCTGCATCAGCAGCGACACCATCTCGGGCGCCGTGTGGACGTACAGCCCCGATTCACGCGCACGCGCGACGATCATCTCGGCAACCAGCCCGTAGCCCTTGGCCACCACGCGCGGTGCCGCGTCGCCGCCCTTCGGGTCGTAGACCAGCGCGGCCGCGGTGCGGCGCTTGTCGGCGCCGCTCACAGCCACGCTCCGTCGTCGTGCAGGCCGAACTCGTCGATGTCGTCGAAATCGCCGAGATCGAAACCCGAGGACGACGCGCGCGGCTTCGCGTCGGCGCTGGCGCGCTGCGCGGCGGCGGCCTGCCCGTAGGCGGCGGCCGCCGCGCGCGTGGCCGCCGTGTCGAACGCGTCCGGCGCGATCTCGACCGACCGGATCGACAGCCCGCCCAGTTCGAGCCCCGAGGCCAGCAGCCGCTGTCGCAGCGCGTCGCCCTGCGCGTTGAGCTTCGCGGCGCCCGCTTCGTTGGCGCGCAGCCGCGCGACCACCTGCGAGCCGGTCAGCACCAGTTCCGCATCGACCGTGCCGAGCGTCGGCAGCGCCAGCACCAGGCGGGTGCGCCATGCGATCGGCGCCTCGGCCGGGGCGCCCTGGCCGCCGTCCGGCTCGACGCTCCAGTCGAGCCGCGCGCCCGGCCAGGCCTCGCCGGCCCAGCGGAACTGCTCCGTGGCGAGCAGATCGAGCTGCTGGCGCACCAGCGGCAGCGTTGCCGGATGCACGGTGGCCATCGCCGCGGCGGTGTTCGTCGATGCGTCGGCGCCGTTCTGGCCCGGCGCCATGCCGTCGGGCTGGCCCGCGGTGGCGGCGAACAGCCGGCCGGCGGCCTCGTCGGCCGCGAACGACGCATAGGCGTGCGCGCCGCTCGCGCCGAACTGGCCCGGCGCCGCCTGTCGCGCGTCCTGCGCCGGCGCCTGGCCGGGCGCGCCGGAGGCCGGCGCGGCGGGCCGATTGCCGTCGCCGGACGCGGGCGTGCCGGCGCCGCGCGTCAGCTGCGTCTGCGGCTCCTGCGCGAGATCGGCGGTGGTGCGCTGGCCCGAAAGCCATTGCGAGAGATGGGATTCGTAGAACAGGCCGCTGCTGGAGACGGCGCGCGAGAGCGCCGCGGCCAGCGCGGCGACGCTCGCCTCGGTGACGCCCGGCAGCACCGGCGCGGCGCCGGAGGCCGCGGCGGTCGAACCGGCCGAGGCAGAGGCGGACGTGCCCGGGGCGGACGTATCCGAGGCAGGGTTGCCGGCCGCGCCGGATGCCGTCGCGGCCGAGCCGGCCGGCATCCCCGTCTGAGGAGCACCCGTCTGAGGGGCCCCCGGGGGCGGCGTGGCGCCGCCGGAAGCGGCGAAAGCGGCAGCCGCAGCCGCAGCCGCGTCGGCGGCGGCCTGCGCGGCCGGATCGAGCACGGGCGGCCCGGCCAGCAGCGGCAGGCTGCCGATCACCACCGGCGTGGCGTCGCCGCCATAACGGGAAATCGCGTCGAGCGTCAGCGCGACGCTCGACAGGTCGGTCTGCACGGAAGCCGCGGGCGGGCTCGGCGGGGTAGGCGGCAGCGGCGCCTGGGCGGCGCCGCGGGTGGCGCCCGTCGAGACGCCGACCTGGGTGGCCGCCGCGCCGGCCGACACGCCGCCCTCGAGCAGGCTGTCGATCCGGCTGGCGAGCATGGCGGCGGTAACGGCGTCGATCCCGGTCATCGTGATTCCCCGCGCGGCGCGCGGCCGGCATCTATCGGTGTGGCGGCCGCCGTCTGCGCGGCGAACGCGTATCCATCCAACGCAACGCGCGGCCACCGACCGGGCGGCGCGCCGATCACGGCCCTCGCCAACCCCATGCCGCCCGTTGCGCCCCCCATCGCCGGCTTCGTGGCCGGCGGCACCGCTCGCCGGCGCGGGCGCGCGGCGAACCGCCCGGCCACGCTGCCGGCCCTGCCATCCCGTCGAATCCGCCCGCGCCCGCACCGCGGCGCGGCAGTGCCGGCGCATCCGTGTTCAGCGACGCGCCTGGTAGATATCCTTCAGCATCCGCGTCGAGCGGCCCGCCTCGAACAGCGCCGACAGCCGCGCGACTTCCGGGCTCGCGAGATCGCGGATCGCCGCGTCGTCGGCGAGGATCCGGCGGATCAGCGAATATTTGTGCCCGCGCTCGGCGGGGTCCAGCAAGACGCCTTCCTCGGCGGCCTTCAGGCCGTCGACGAGCGTCTGGTACTCGGCCTGCAGCCCGTCGACCGCCGGCCAGTCGGCGCCGCGCGCGGCCGCGAGCATCCGGCGGGATACGTCCGCGATCGCCTCGTAGCGAGCGAGATAGGCTGCCTTGCGATTCATCGAGTCACTTCCGGCTGGGCTTGTGGCGTCATCATCCGGGCGACTTCGGGGCCAATGCCGGCCCAGGCTTCCTCGAGCGTCGCGAGCAGGCCGTCCACTTCCAGCAGGATCGCGTCGTTGGCGCTCACGTTCGCCTCCAGCAGGCGGCGCAGCATGTACGAATACAGCGCGTTGAGGCGCTCGGCGATCTCGCCGCCGGCCTTCACGTCGAGCGACTGCTGCAGGCCGCTCTCGATGATACGCATCGACTTGCTGATCGACTCGCCGCGCGCCGCCACGTTGCCCGAGGCCAGGTGCAGACGAGCGTGGACGATCGCCTTGCGCGCGCCTTCGTACAGCATCGCGATCAGCCGGTGCGGGGACGCGCCCATCACCCCTGTCTCGACGCCGACGCGCGCGTAGGCACTGGCTCCAGCGTGTCCTGGGGAAAACATGGTGGCCCTCCTGTAGTGCGTTCGTGTCTATGCGGGAAGCCCGTCGCGACGGCATGCATCGCGCGGGCTATTACCGGCGTTATCGGTAAGGACGGGGAAAGCTTTAGCGCGTCGACGGCGCGGGGGGTGCGCCGTTTGGGGGTCAGACCGACATCTGCATGATGTCGTTGTACGCGCTGACGAGCTTGTTGCGCACCTGCAGGCCGAACTGGAGGCCGATATTGGCCTTTTGTCCGTCGATCATGACATCGTTCAGCGACACGTTCGGCGCGCCGAGTTCGAACGCCTTGGCCTCGCCGGCGGCGGTGGCCTGGGCCTCGCTGATCCGGTCGAGCGACGATTTCAGCGCGCCCGCGAAGCTGCTCGCGGTGGCCGCGCCGTTGCCGGCCAGCGCGGCGCCGGACGTGCTGCCTGCGGCCTGGGCCGCCATCGCCTGCATTTGTTGCAGCGCCGAAGCAATACCGTTGACGGGCGCAGTCATGGGGTCTCCGCAGAAGGATTCGGGAAAAACACGGGAAAAGGAGCCGGCGTCGGCCGGGAAATCGGTCCGGCCCTCGAACCACCTTGCCATGCCAGCACCGGCTCGGTGCTGGCGCGCGCGCGGCGGCGACGAAATGCCGGATTGCGACCAAGCATAGCAAGCGCCCGGCACGCGAAGCGGGTGAAGTACGGGGAAAACTCGGCTCTGTTCCCCCGATCGCCACTGGACGCCGACCGGATAATCGGATCGTGTCATTGTCCGTCCGCTCGTCGAGCGGCAGCCCGCTGTGGAGAACCCCGACGCATGGATTCGCAGGCCAACTCGCTGATCAACCCAGACGCGCGCAACGCCGTCGCCGGCACGTCGCCGAACGCGACCGCCGCGGCCGGCACGTTGCCGGGCGCCGGCGCGGGCGGCGCGGACTTCGGCATGGGCGGTTTCGCCGAACGCTTCTCCGGGTTGCCCGGTCTGTCGCGGATGCGTACCAACCCGAAACTGCCGTTCGTCATCATCACCGCGCTGGCGATCGCCGCGATCGTCGCCCTGGTGCTCTGGAGCCGCGCGCCCGACTACAAGGTGCTGTACAGCAACCTGTCGGACCGCGACGGCGGCGCGATCATTACCGCACTGCAGCAAGCCAACATTCCCTATCAGTTCGCCGACGCCGGCGGCGCGATCCTGGTGCCGGCCAGCCAGGTCCACGAAACCCGCCTGAAGCTGGCCGCGATGGGCCTGCCCAAGGGCGGCTCGGTCGGCTTCGAGCTGATGGACAACCAGAAGTTCGGCATCAGCCAGTTCGCCGAGCAGGTCAACTACCAGCGCGCGCTCGAGGGCGAGCTGGAACGCACCATCGCCTCGATCAACGCGGTGCGCAGCGCGCGCGTGCATCTGGCGATCCCGAAGCCGTCGGTGTTCGTGCGCGACCGCGAGGCGCCGAGCGCGTCGGTGTTCATCGATCTCTACCCGGGCCGCGTGCTCGACGACGGCCAGGTGCTCGCGATCACGCGCATGGTGGCCTCGGGCGTGCCCGACATGCCGGCCAAGAACGTCACGATCGTCGACCAGGACGGCAACCTGCTGAGCCAGCAGCCGTCGTCGTCGGGGCTCGACGCGAACCAGCTCAAGTACGTGCAGCAGGTCGAGCGCAACACGCAGAAGCGCATCGACGCGATCCTCGCGCCGATGTTCGGCGCCGGCAACACGCGCTCGCAGGTCAGCGCCGACATCGACTTCACGAAAAGCGAGCAGACCTCGGAGAGCTACGCGCCGAACGGCACCCAGCAGCAGGCGGCGATCCGCAGCCAGCAGACCTCGTCGTCCACCGAGAACGCGCAGAGCGGCGCGGGCGGCGTGCCCGGCGCGTTGTCGAACACGCCGCCGCAGCCGGCCTCGGCGCCGATCACGGGCGCGAGCGGCGCGGCCGGCACGCCGCCCACGCCGATCAGCGACCGCAAGGACTCGACCACCAACTACGAGCTCGACAAGACGGTGCGCCACACCGAGGCGCCGACGGGCGGCATCAAGCGGCTGTCGGTGGCCGTGGTGGTCAACGACCTGCCGGTGGTGGACGCCAAGGGCCACGTGACGATGCAGCCGCTCACGGCCGACAAGCTCAAGCAGGTCGAGCAGCTCGTGAAGGACGCGATGGGCTACGACGAGAAGCGCGGCGACTCGGTGAACGTGGTCAACAGCGTGTTCACCACCACCGCCGATCCGCTCGCCAACCTGCCGTGGTGGCGCCAGCCCGACATGATCGCGCTGGCCAAGGACGCCGCGAAGTGGCTCGGCATCGCCGTGGCGGCCGCCGCGCTGTACTTCATGTTCGTGCGCCCGGCCATGCGCCGCGCGTTCCCGCCGCCGGAGCCGGTGGTCGCGAGCCCGGCGCTGGCCGCGCTGGGCGGCCCCGACGAGCCCGCGCTCGACGGCCTGCCGGCGCCCGACTCGGTGGTTGCCGAGGACTCGCCCGAGGCGGCGCTGCTGGCGTTCGAGGCCGACAAGCACCGCTATGAACGCAACCTAGACTACGCGAAGATGATCGCTCGGCAGGATCCGAAGATCGTCGCGACGGTCGTCAAGAACTGGGTGTCCGATGAGCGCTGAAGGCCTGATCAAGAGCGCGCTGCTGCTGATGTCGATCGGCGAGGAAGAAGCGGCGCAGGTGTTCAAGTTCCTGGGCCCGCGCGAGGTCCAGAAGATCGGCGTGACGATGGCCACGCTGAAGAACGTCACGCGCGATCAGCTCGACGACGTGCTCAAGGAGTTCGTCTCGGAGGCCGAGAAGCACTCGGCGCTCTCGCTCGATTCCGGCGAGTACATCCGCTCGGTGCTGACCAAGGCGCTCGGCGAGGACCGCGCCGGCGTGATCATCGACCGGATCCTGCAGGGCAGCGACACCAGCGGCATCGAGGGCCTCAAGTGGATGGACTCGGCCGCGGTCGCCGAGCTGATCAAGAACGAGCATCCGCAGATCATCGCCACCATCCTCGTGCATCTGGACCGCGATCAGGCCTCCGAGATCGCATCCTGCTTCACCGAGCGGCTGCGCAACGACGTGCTGCTGCGGATCGCCACGCTCGACGGCATCCAGCCGGCCGCGCTGCGCGAACTCGACGAGGTGCTGACCTCGCTGCTGTCGGGCAGCGACAACCTCAAGCGCAGCCCGATGGGCGGCATCCGCACCGCGGCCGAAATCCTGAACTTCATGACCAGCACGCACGAGGAATCGGTGCTCGAGAACGTGCGCGTCTACGACGCCGACCTGGCCCAGAAGATCATCGACGAGATGTTCGTGTTCGAGAACCTGCTCGACCTCGAGGATCGCGCGATCCAGCTGGTGCTGAAGGAAGTCGAGTCGGAAACGCTGATCGTCGCGCTGAAGGGCGCGCAGCCGCCGCTGCGCCAGAAGTTCCTGTCGAACATGTCGCAACGCGCGGCCGAACTGCTGGCCGAGGATCTCGACTCGCGCGGCCCGGTGCGCGTCTCCGAAGTCGAGCAGCAGCAGCGCAAGATCCTGCAGATCGTGCGCACGCTGGCCGAGCAGGGCCAGGTCGTGATCGGCGGCAAGGCGGAAGATGCGTATGTCTGAACGCGCGCGCGCCGGTGCCGCCACGCTCACCGCGTACCAGCGGTGGGAGATGGCATCGTTCGATCCGAAACCGCCGCCGCCCGTCGAGGACAACGGCGAGGCGGCCGCGGCCGCGCTCGCGCTCGAATTGCAGCGCGTGCGCGACGCCGCGCATGCAGAAGGCATGGCGAGCGGCCATGCCGAAGGGCTCGCGATCGGCCAGCGTGCCGGCTACGAAACCGGCTACGCCGAGGGCATGGAGATCGGCCGCGCCGAGATGCGCGCCGAGGCCGTCAAGCTCGCCACGCTGGCCGCCTCGTTCAGCGAGGCGCTGCTCGGCGCGCGCGACGGCCTGGCCGACGAACTCGCCCAGCTCGCGCTCGACATCGCGCAGCAGGTGGTGCGGCAGCACGTGCAGCTCGACCCCGGCACGGTGCTGGCCGCCGCGCGCGAGACGCTGGCCGCCGAGCCCGCGCTCGCCGGCGCGCCGCAGCTGGTGGTGAGCCCCGCCGACCTGCCCGTCATCGAAGCCTATCTACAGGAAGAACTCGACGCGCTCGGCTGGAGCGTGCGCACCGATCCGGCCGTCGAGCGCGGCGGCTGCCGCGCCCAGGCCGCCTCCGGCGAGATCGACGCGACGCTGCCCACGCGCTGGGAGCGCGTGGCCGCCGCGCTCGGCCACACGAGCGAATGGTGAGCCGGCCATGACCGCCCCCGCTGCTGCCCCGGCGTCCGCCTCCAACGCCCGTCCCGTTCCGGCCGCCGCCGCGATCGCCGCCAATCCGCACATCGCCCACTGGCGCGGCCAGCTCGGCGCGCTGCGCGAACGCGGCGCGCTGGCGCTGCCGCTGCGCCCCTGCGGGCGCCTGACGCGCGCCGCGGGCCTGGTGCTGGAAGCCACCGGGCTGCGTCTCGCGGTCGGCTCGGAATGCATCATCGAGCTGCCGCCCGGCAGCACGCTGCCGGTGGCCGAGGCCGAAGTGGTCGGCTTCGCCGGCGACCGCCTGTTCCTGATGCCGACCACCGAAGTCGCCGGCGTGCTGCCCGGCGCGCGCGTCTGGCCGCTCGAACGCGCGCCGATCGCCGACCCGATGACGGGCGCCAAGCGCCTGCCGGTGGGCTGGCAGATGCTGGGCCGCGTGGTCGATGCCTCGGGCCGCCCGCTCGACCGGCTCGGCCCGCTCGGCTCGGAGATCGACGCGCCGCTGTCCGCGCCCACCATCAATCCGCTCGAACGCGAGCCGATCCACCACGTGCTCGACGTCGGCGTGCGCGCCATCAACGCGCTGCTGACGGTCGGCCGCGGCCAGCGCATGGGCCTGTTCGCGGGCTCGGGCGTCGGCAAGTCGGTGCTGCTCGGCACCATGGCGCGCTACACCAGCGCCGAGGTGATCGTGATCGGCCTGATCGGCGAGCGCGGCCGCGAAGTGAAGGAATTCATCGAGCAGATCCTCGGCGAGGACGGGCTCGCGCGCTCGGTGGTGGTGGCCGCGCCGGCCGACGTCTCACCGCTCTTGCGGATGCAGGGCGCGGCCTACGCGACCTCGCTGGCCGAATATTTCCGCGACCAGGGCAAGCACGTGCTGCTGCTGATGGATTCGCTCACGCGCTATGCGATGGCACAGCGCGAGATCGCGCTGGCGATTGGCGAGCCGCCCGCCACTAAGGGCTATCCGCCGTCGGTGTTCGCCAAGCTGCCGGCGCTCGTCGAGCGCACCGGCAACGGCCCCGAGGGCGGCGGCTCGATCACCGCGTTCTACACGGTGCTGACCGAGGGCGACGACCAGCAGGATCCGATCGCCGATTCGGCGCGCGCGATCCTCGACGGCCACATCGTGCTGTCGCGCCAGCTCGCCGAGGCCGGCCACTATCCGGCGATCGACATCGAGCAGTCGATCAGCCGCGCGATGACCGCGCTGATCGACGATCGCCATCTCGATCGCGTGCGCCGCTTCAAGCAGATGCTCTCGCGTTACCAGCGCAACCGCGACCTGATCGCGGTGGGCGCCTACGCGGCGGGGCGCGACGCGCAGCTCGACCGCGCCATCGCGCTGTACCCGCGCATCGAGGCGTTCCTGCAGCAGGGCTTTCGCGAATGCGCGCCGTTCGCGTCCTGCATGGCCGCGCTCGACGCGCTGTTCCCGGGTGAAGGAGGCTGACGATGTCCGCAGGTTTTCCGCTACAGATCCTGCTCGATCGCGCGCAGGAAGAACTCGACAACGCGACCAAGCAGCTCGGTCTCGCGCAGCGCGACCACACCGCCGCGGTCGCCCAGCTCGACTCGCTGCTGCGCTACCGCGACGAATACCACGAGCGGTTCGCCGCCGACGCGCAGGCCGGCATGCCGGCCGGCAGCATGCGCAATTTCCAGTCGTTCATCGATACGCTCGACGCGGCGATCGGCCAGCAGCGCCGCATCGTCGCCGCGGCCGACGCCCGCATCGAGGCCACGCGCCCCGAGTGGCAGGCCAGGAAGCGCACGCTCGGTTCCTATGAAATCCTGCAGGCACGCGGCGTCGCGCAGGATGAGCAACGCGCGGCGAAACGCGAACAGCGCGACGCCGACGAACACGCAGCCAAAGTGCTGCGCATGCGCGCCGACGCCGCCGCGCAATCCTCCAAATAAACTGGAACGAGACACCGCCATGGCCGCCACTTCCCTGAGCGCATCGCTGCTCGACACCCTCTCCGCCACCCGCGCCGGCCAGAGTTCGCGCGCGAGCGACGCGAATGCCGCCGCCGCGCAGACCTCGACGCCGTTCTCGCAGACGCTGCAGCAGAGCGTGGCGAGCCAGCAGGGCCAGCCGAGCCAGCCGAAGCCGGCGCAGCCCGCGCCCCAGCAGCCGAGCGCGCCGCAACAGCAGCAGGCGGCCGCCACCACCACCCAGGACACCTCGGGCGACGGCTCGGTGCGCCCGCACCGCGGCCACCACGCGTCGGGCAAGGACGACAGTTCGGATACGCAGGACGCGCAGACCGCGACCACCCCGGCCGAGGCCGCCGCGCTCGCCGCCGCCGCGGCGGTGCAGGCCCAGCTCCAGGCGCGCCAGGACGCGGCCAACGGCAACACCGCGGACGGCACCGCCGCCGATACGGCCGCCGCCGCGCTCGCCGCGAACGCGGCCTCGACCGGCAAGGCCGACGCGAACGCGGCCGCCGCCGCGCTGGCCAGCACCGCCGCGGCGCAGACCGCCGCGGCCGGCACCGGCGCGAACGGCAACTCGGTCGCGAACGCGCTGCAGGCCGCGCTCGATCATCTGCAGAACGGCGGCGGGAACGGCGCGGCGGCACCGATGTTGTCCGCCCGCGGCGGCAACGGCGGCAGCAGCGGCAACGGCGCCGCGGGCGGGCAGGCCGGCGCGCATCTGGCCGCGACGGGCAATGGCGCCGCGGGCGCCGATCACAATCCGGTCAACGCGGTCTCGCCGACCGGCTCGTCGGCCTACGCGGCAGCGGCGAACGCCGCCGCCGGTTCGTCGGCCAGCACGCAGCACGTCGACACCACGGCCATCACGTCGGCCGATCCGAACGCGGCCCAGACCGCGCTGGCCGCCGCCGCCTCGCAGCAGGCCACGCCGCTCGCGCAGACGGCCGCCGCCGCCACCGCCGGCGCGGCCGCCGCCGAAGCGACGATCGGCCCGCGCGTGGGCAGCCCCGACTGGAGCGACGCGCTGAGCCAGAAGGTGGTGTTCCTGTCGAACGCGCACCAGCAGAGCGCCGAACTGACGCTGAATCCGCCGGACCTCGGCCCGCTGCAGGTGGTGCTCAACGTGGCCGACAACCACGCGCACGCGCTGTTCGTGTCGCAGCATCCGCAGGTGCGCGAGGCCGTCGAGGCCGCGCTGCCCAAGCTGCGCGAAGCGATGGAAGCGGGCGGCCTGAGCCTCGGCAGCGCCAACGTCAGCGACGGCGGCGCCGGATTCGCCCGCCAGGACGCGCAACGGCAATCGTCGGGCGGAAGCGGGACGCGACGCGCGGGCGGCGGGTTCGCCGCTGGCGGGACGGGCGACGACGCGCTCGCCGGGATCGCAGCGACGTCGTCCAGCGGCGCGACGCAGCAGCGCGTCGGGATGGTCGATACGTTCGCGTAAGCACCTCCAGCGTTGGCGGGTTGGCGTCGGATGGCCGGGCAATCCAGGCGATCGGACGCCGGGCCGGCCCGCTCATTCTGCCCGCGGCCGTGAATTCCTGCCGGCGGCCGCCATCGGGCCGCCTTCGGACTGCCTTCGGACTGCCTTCACGCCGCCCGCTTCGGGCGCCGCGCTTCCCCCCTCCCCGTCCATCCCCACGCTCAGCCGCCCGGGATCCACCCGCCCGCGGCGGCCGCAACAGGCACCACCGGGGCCACGTTCTCGATGCGCTGCGGCCCGGTCCCGCGCCGCGCGGCCACGATGAAGTCAGCCGCGCGCTCGCCGATCATCACCGACGGTGCGTTGGTGTTGCCGCCGATCAGCGTCGGCATCACCGACGCATCGACCACGCGCAGCCCCGTCACGCCGCGCACGCGCAGCTGCGGATCGACCACCGACGCCGCGTCGCCGCCCATCCGGCAGGTGCCGACCGGGTGGTAGATGGTGTCCGCGTGCGCGACGATGGCCGCGCGCAGCGTGGCGTCGTCGTCGGCCGGATCGGTGTAGAGTTCACGCCCGCCTTGCGAGGCGAGCGGCTCGGCCGCCAGGATCCGGCGGATCGCCTTCGCGCCCGTCATCAGCAGGTCGAGATCGCGCGCGTCGCTGAGGAAGCGCGGGTCGATGCGCGGCGCCTCGCGCGCGTCGCCGCTCGCCAGCGTGACGCTGCCGCGGCTCCACGGCCGCAGCGCGCAGACGTGCAGCGAATAACCGAAGCCCCAGTGCATGTGACGGTTGTGATCGTCGACGAGCGCGGTGCAGAAATGCAGCTGCAGGTCGGGGCGGTCGAGCTCCGGCGCGCTCTTGAGGAAGCCGCCCGCCTCGGCGACGTTGCTCGACATCATGCCGTCGCGCTTCGAGAGCCAGCGCAACAGCTGCGGCGTCATCTTGGCCAGCCCTCGCAGGCAGATCCCCACCAGCTCCGTCGAATCCACGCGCTTGTTGATGATGAAGTCGATATGGTCGATCAGGTTGCGGCCGACCTCGGGCGCGTCGTGGATCACCTCGATGCCGTGCGCGCGCAGCGACTCGCCCGGCCCGATGCCCGAACACATCAGCAGCTGCGGCGAGTTGAACGCGCCGGCCGCCACGATCACCTCGGCGCGCGCGCCGATCGTCTCGATCCTGCCGCCGCGTTCGAGCGTGACGCCGGCCGCGCGCCTGCCGTCGAACACCACGCGCAGCGCGGTGGCACCGGTGAGGATGCGCAGGTTGTCGCGCGGCTGGTCGTGGAGATAGGCGCGCGCGACGCTGCAGCGCGCGCCGTCGCGATGCGTGACCTGGTAAAAGCCGACGCCCTCCTGCTCGGGGCCGTTGAAATCGTCGTTGAGCGGATAGCCGGCCGCGCGCGCCGCATCGATGAATCGTTGTGCGAACGGATTGCGAAAGCGCAGGTCGGACACCGTCAGCGGCCCGTCGGCGCCGTGCCATTCGTTCGCGCCGCGCTGGTTGCCCTCGGCGCGGCGAAAGTAGGGCAGCACGTCCTGCCAGCCCCAGCCGGTGCAGCCCAGCGCGGCCCATTCGTCGTAGTCGAGCGGATGGCCGCGCGTGTAGATCATCGCGTTGATCGCGCTCGAACCGCCCAGCCCCCGCCCGCGCGGCTGGTAACCGCGCCGCCCGCCGAGCCCGGCCTGCGGCTCCGTCTGGTAGCCGTAGTTGGTACCGAGCCGGTACGGCACCAGCGCGGCGATGCCCATCGGCAGGTTGACCAGCAGGTTGCGCCGGTTGTCGCCGCCCGCCTCGATCAGCGCGATGGTGGCGTCGGGGCACGCGTCGGCGAGGCGCGCGGCAAGGCTCGCGCCGCCCGATCCGCCACCCACGATCAGATAGTCGTACTGCATGTCATGTCTCCTTCATGTCATGAACAGTGACCGGCTTCGCCTTGCACGGCGAGCGGCGCCATCGTCTGTAATGTTCGCGCATTGTAGGAACGCGACGCGTGAAGCGGCGCACGGAATCAAGAGCGATTCCTCTAAACGCCGGGCGCGCGCGGCCGTAAGATGGCCGGATTCGCCTCGCGCGGCAGCGGGCGGTTTCGCGCCTCCGCGCGCCGCGAAATGGGAGACACCGGCATGGATCAGCAGGCACCGGCAGCCACGCATCAGGTCACGAATCAGGCTCCGCCGCTCACCGACTACAACGCGTTTGAAACCGACCTCGCGCTCGCGGCCGCCGTCGAGCGGCACGGCGCGCCCTGGCATCGAACGGCGCTGGCGCGCCACGGCGCGGCATTGACCACGCCCGATACGCTCGCGCTGGCCGAGTTCGCCAACCGCCACCCCCCTGAACTCATCACGCACAGCCCGCGCGGCGAACGGCTCGACGCGCTCGAATTCCACCCGAGCTGGCACCAATTGCTCACGCTGCTGCGCGGCGAGGGCCTGCACGCGCTGCCGTTTTCCGAGCCGCGCGCCGGCGCGATGGCCGCTCGCTGCGCCGGCTATTTCCTGCACGCGCAGCTCGAATCGGGCTCGCTATGCCCGCTGACCATGACGTTCGCGAGCATCCCCGTGCTGCAACGGGAACCGGCCCTGTTCGAGACGCTGCGCGAGCGGCTCTACACGCGTGAGCACGATCCGCGCGACGTGCCGCTCGCGGCGAAGCGCTCGATGATGATCGGCATGGGCATGACCGAGAAACAGGGCGGCTCCGACGTGCGCAGCAACGAGACGCGCGCGTTCGCGCTCGGCGCGGGCGGGCGCGGCGAGGCCTACCGGCTGGTGGGCCACAAGTGGTTCTTCTCGGCGCCGCAATGCGACGCGCATCTGGTGCTCGCGCGCACCGCCGACCACGCCGGCATCTCGTGCTTCTACGTGCCGCGCTTCACGCCCGATGGCGCGAAGAACGCGGTGCAGATCCAGCGGCTCAAGGACAAGCTCGGCAACCGCTCGAACGCGAGCAGCGAGGTGGAGTTCCTCGACGCCTACGGCGTAATGGTGGGCGACGAGGGCCGCGGCGTGCCGACCATCATCGAGATGGCGAACCTGACGCGGCTCGACTGCGTGATCGGCAGCGCCGCGCTGATGCGTGCCGCGCTCGTGCAGGCGATCCACCACACGCGGCACCGCCACGCGTTCGGCCGCCGGCTCGCCGACCAGCCGTTGATGCGCAACGTGCTGGCCGATCTCGCGCTCGAATCGGAAGCGGCCACGCTGCTGTTCATGCGCCTCGCCGACGCGGTCGAGCACGACGACGGCCAGGACGCCGAGGCGCGCGGCTGGCGCCGCATCGTCACGCCGGCCGCGAAGTTCTGGGTCTGCAAGCGCGCGCTCGAATTCACCGGCGAGGCGATGGAGGTGTGGGGCGGCAACGGCTACGTCGAGACCGGCCCGATGGCGCGCTTCTATCGCGAGGCGCCCGTCAACTCGATCTGGGAAGGTTCGGGCAACGTGATGTGCCTCGACGTGCTGCGCGCGATCGAGCGCGAGCCCGACGCGGCCGCCGCGCTCGTCGCCGCCTGGCGCGCCGATCTCGGCGAGCGGCGCGAGGTGCTGCGCGCGCTCGACGAACTGCTCGCGGCGCTGGCCGCGCCGGCCGAGGCCCGCGAGGCATCGGCGCGACGCATCGCACAGCGCATCGCGTTGATCGCGCAGGCCGCGCTGCTGGCGCGCCACGCGCCCGCCGAGGTGGCCGACGCGTTCATCGCGACGCGCTTTGGCGCGGCGAGCCCCGAGGCGGGACGCGTCTACGGTACGCTGCCCGCGAGCTTCGATCACGGCGCGCTGGTGGCGCGCGCGTTCCCGGCCTGACCCGCGGCCCGGGCCGCCCGACACCGGGCCGCCGGCCGCTCCGAGGAGACGAGATGAAAAACGACCTGCCCGGCCTCGCGACGCTCGACGCGTTGCTGCACGACCAGCGCGCCGCGTTCCTGCGCGCGCCGTACCCGTCGTGGGACACGCGCGCGGGCCATCTGCGCGCGCTGCGCACCATGCTGCTCGAGCATGCCGACGCGCTCGCCGAGGCGATCAGCGCCGACTTCGGCCACCGCGCGAAACAGGAAGTGCTGCTCTCCGAGATCTGGATGGCCAAGGAGGAGATCGACGAGGCGCTGCGGCACGGCCGGCGCTGGATGCGCCCGCGCCGCCGCGCGATGAACAAGTGGCTGATGCCGGCGCGCGCCGGCGTGATCCCGCAGCCGCTCGGCGTGGTCGGCATCGTGGCGCCGTGGAACTATCCGGTGCTGCTCGCCGCCGGCCCGCTGATCTGCGCGCTCGCGGCCGGCAACCGCGCGATCCTCAAGATGTCCGAACTGACGCCGCGCACCGGCGAGCTGTTCGAGACGCTGATCGCGAAGACTTTCTCGCGCGAGCACGTCGCGGTGGTGAACGGCGACGCCGAGGTGGGTGCCGCGTTCAGCGCGCTGCCGTTCGACCACCTGCTGTTCACGGGCTCGACGCAGGTGGGCCGGCACGTGATGCGCGCGGCCGCCGAGCACCTGACGCCGGTCACGCTCGAACTCGGCGGCAAGTCGCCCGCGATCATCGGGCCGGGCGCGCGCTTCGACAACGCGGTGGACGCGATCGTCGCCGGCAAGACGCTGAACGCGGGCCAGACCTGCATCGCGCCCGACTACGTGCTGGTGCCGCGCGGCAAGGAGGACGCATTCATCGCGCGGGCCCGCGCGCGCATCGCGAAGCTCTATCCCGACTTCGCGAACAACGCCGACTACACCTCGATCGTCTCCGAGCGCCATTTCGCGCGGCTCGAACGGCTGGCCGCCGAAGCCCGGGCCGGCGGCGCGGCGCTGCATCCGCTGGCCGACGCGGCGGCCGATCCGGCGCGGCGCCGCTTCGCGCCGCTGGCCGTCACGCGCGCGCCCGACGACACGACGCTGATGCGGGAGGAGATCTTCGGGCCGCTGCTGCCGATCGTGCCCTACGACACGCTGGACCAGGCGATCGCCTACGTGAACGCGCGTCCTCGGCCGCTCGCGCTGTACCTGTTCGAGGAGTCGCGCGCGAGCATCGATCGCGTGATGCGCGAGACGATCTCGGGCGGCGTGTCGATCAACGAGACGCTGATGCACATCGCCTGCGGCTCGCTGCCGTTCGGCGGCATCGGCGCGAGCGGGATGGGCGCGTATCACGGCTACGACGGCTTCGTCACGTTCTCGAAGCTCAAGCCGGTGCTCACGCAGGCGCGCTTCAACGCGCGCAACCTGCTGCTGCCGCCCTACGGCCGGCGCTTCGCGGCGCTGATGAAGCTGATGCTGAGGTTTTGAGGCCGCACGCGCGGCACGGCGGCCAGACGGCCGGTGCCGCGCGGCGAGTGGTACGTGAAGACCGCGCGGCACGGCCCTCGCATGCCTGCCGCCGGTTCGTTCAGACCGGCCAGAGCGGGCCTTCCTGCATCGCGCCGATCTGCTCGCGCAGTTCGAGCACGCGCTCTTCCCAGTAGCGCTGCGTGTTGAACCACGGGAACGCCGCGGGGAAGGCCGGATCGTCCCAGCGCCGCGCGAGCCATGCCGAGTAATGGATCAGGCGCAGCGTGCGCAGCGCCTCGATCAGATGCAGCTCGCGCGGATCGAACTCGCAGAAGTCCTCGTAGCCGGCCAGCAGGTCGGCCAGCGCGGCCGAGGCGCCGGCGCGGTCGCCCGGCAGCAGCAGCCACAGATCCTGGATCGCGGGCGCCATCCGGCTGTCGTCGAAGTCGACGAAATGCGGGCCGCCGTCGGTCCATAGCACGTTGCTCGGGTGGCAATCGCCGTGCGCGCGCAGCATGCGCACCTCGCCCGCGCGCGCGAACGCGGCCTCGACGCCTTCCAGCGCCAGCGCCAGCACCGTTTCGTAGGCGGGACGCAGGTCGTCCGGCACGACACCGCCGGCCAGCAGCGTGTCGCGCGAATCGTAGCCGAAGCTGCGGATGTCGAGCGTGGGCCGCTCGACGTAGTCGGCGGTGGCGCCCACCGCGTGGATGCGGCCGATGAAGCGGCCGAGCCATTCGAGCGTGTCGCGCCGGTCCAGCTCGGGCGCGCGCCCGCCGCGGCGTTCGAACACCGAGAAGCGGAACCCTTCGAAGGCATGCAGCGTGTGGCCGTCGAGTTCGCGCGCGGGGACCGCCGGGATCTCGCGCGCGGCGAGCTCGGCGACGAACGCGTGCTCCTCGAGGATCGCCGCGTCGGACCAGCGCCGCGGCCGATAGAACTTCGCGACGACCGGCGGCCCGTCCTCGACGCCCACCTGGTAGACGCGGTTCTCGTAGCTGTTCAGCGCGAGCAGGCGGCCGTCGGTGCGCAGGCCGGCCGGCATCAGCACGCTGTCGAGCGCGTCGAGCACGCGTTCGGGCGTCAGGCCTGCAAATGGCAGGCCGGCGCTCGCGCCGGCCTCGGAGGGTTCGGAATGGTCGTCGGTCATGCCCCGCATTGTGCCGCGCGCGGAGCGGCTTGACGAGCGTTCAGTGAATCGCGGCGCCCGCCGGCAGCACCGATTCGCCGGTGTCGATCAGGTCCTCGAGAAAGAAGGGCTCGGTGTTCAGTTCCTTCGATTCGCCAGGCACGCCGGCGTACCAGGTCACCATCGCCATGTCACCGAGAATGCGCTGGACGATGCCCCGGGCGCCCTTCGGGACGGCGATATGGGTAGTGCAGACAATCGAACCGACATGCATGATGTTTCCCCACTCAAAGCCGGCCGGTGTCCCGGCCGCGAATACCCGGACGCGCTGCCCGAAGGCCTGGACGCGCATCCATTGTTAACCGATTCCCGCGTGGATGGGAATCGCGTTTATGAAAATAAAAAGACCGCGAAAATACGACCCGGCCGCCCCGCCCCCGTTTTCCGGGACGTCTCGGCCACGCCGGAACCCCGTCCGGCGCAATGCCATCATAACCCGACAGATGTGACGCTCAGCAGAACGCACGATCATCGGCCTTGCGCGAGGCGGCGAACGGCCGATGCCGCAGGACGATATTCCGGGCCGCGTGCAGGCCAATACGCGCCGGCCGCGCGCGCCGATGCCGTGTCGCGCGCGCCATGCCGGCCGATCCGGACGACGCCTTCGGGCGATGCATTCGAACCACACCGCCAGACGACCATTCAGACGACGCGAAGCGGACAACCGGCGTATCGTGGCGGTTTTCGTTCGTTGCAGGGAGTCCCAGCGTGAGTGCATCACCCGGATCGCCGGAGCCGGCCAGCCGCCGCCCCGCCCAATCCGAGCCGTCGTCCTCGTCACCGCCGCCGTATCTCGAGCGCGGCACGCGCGGCTACTGGCACGCGGCCATCGCGCTGCTGTTCGCCGGCTACGCCACCTTCTCGCTGCTCTACTACGTGCAGCCGCTGCTGCCGGAATTTTCGGTCGCGTTCGACGTGAGCCCCGCGCAGAGCAGCCTGTCGCTGTCGTTCGCGACGGCCGCGCTGGCGATCGCGATCTTCGTGGCCGGCTTCGTCTCCGAAGGCCTGAGCCGCCACCGGCTGATGACGGCCTCGCTGACCGCCTCGTCGCTGTTCACGCTCGCGGCCGCGTTCGTGCCGCACTGGCACGAGTTGCTGGTGCTGCGCGCGCTCACCGGGCTGTCGCTCGGCGGCGTGCCGGCCGTGGCGATGGCCTATCTCGCCGAGGAAGTGCATCCGGACGGGCTCGGGCTCGCGATGGGGCTTTACGTGGGCGGCACCGCGATCGGCGGCATGGCCGGACGCGTGATCACCGGCATGCTCGCCGAGTGGTTCGGCTGGCGCATCGCGGTGGCCGGCATCGGCGTGCTCGGGCTGCTGTCGATGCTGGCGTTTCGCGCGCTGCTGCCGGCCTCGCGCCATTTCACGCCGCGCCGCGGGCTCGGCCTCGCGCATCATCGCCGCGCGCTGGCGCGGCACCTGACCGGGCGCCGCGAGCTGCCGGCGCTGTTCCTGATGGGCTTCGTGCTGATGGGCAGCTTCGTCACGCTCTACAACTACATCGGCTACCGGCTGCTCGCGCCGCCCTACGCGATGAACCAGGCCACCATCGGCGCGATTTTCGTGGTCTATCTGGTCGGCGTGTTCGCCTCGCCATGGTCCGGGCGGATGGCCGATTCGATCGGGCGCGGCCGCGTGCTGATCGTGAGCATCGTGATGATGGGCGCGGGCGTGGCGCTCACGCTGCTCGCGCCGGTGGCCGCGATCGCGGCCGGCATCGCCTGCGTGACGTTCGGCTTCTTCGCCGGCCACTCGGTCGCGAGCGGCTGGGTCGGCCGGCTCGCCACCGAGGGCAAGGGGCAGGCCGCCGCGCTGTACCTGCTCTCGTACTACGTCGGCTCGAGCGTGATCGGCTCGCTCGGCGGCCACTTCTGGAGCGCATCGGGCTGGCCCGGCGTCGCGGCGCTGGTTGCCGCGCTGCTCGCGGCCGGCTTCGTCGCGGCGCGCTGGCTGCGCGCGCGGGAACGCATCGGCGCGGCCTGAGCCGGCCCGGACCCGAAGCCGCCGGGCGGCACAGCGCGGGCGGCGCCGGCTGCCCCCGCTTCCCGCCCGCATGAATGCACAAACGCACGCATGCAACGCTTGCCGAACGCCCCCGCCCTGCGCTAACGTGAGGGCTCGTCACCTCATCCACGGTTCCCGAACCATGCGGTCTGCCGCGCACGCTCACCTCGCCGATTGCCAGCCGCCCCTCGCGCGGCGGCTGGTGCGCGTGCAGGCGGCCCCGCCTCCCCCTGTCGATCCGCCGCGCCTCGGCGCGCCGCCGCCGCATCGCGCGGCCCGGCACGGCTGACCCGCGCCGGCGCGTTTCCCGTTTTTCTCCTGCGGTCCCGCCCGCCGTTCGTGCTCGACATCCTCGACGCGCGACCGCGCGCGCGGCCGTTCGCGACCTCGATCGACAAGGGATCACCATGCGTTCCATTCAACGCGCGGTCACCGCGCATTTCACCACTTCGTTGTTCGTGCTGCTGTGGAGCAGCGGCGCGATCTTCGCCGAACTCGGCGTGCGCCATGCGTCCGCGCTCGCGTTCCTGATCGCGCGCTTCGCGCTCGCCTCGCTCGCGCTCGCCGCCATCGCGTGCTGGCGCGGCCACTGGCTGCCGCCGCGCGGCGGGCGGCGCGTCACGGCCGCGATCGGCCTGCTGATGGGCGTCTATTCGATCGGCTATCTGCTTGCGCTCGAACGCGGCATCACGCCCGGCATGCTCGCCACGCTGCTCGGCGCGCAGCCGATCCTCACGCTCGCGCTGGTCGAGCGGCGCTGGTCCGCGCCGCGTGGCGCCGGCCTGCTGCTCGCGCTGCTCGGCCTCGCGCTGGTGGTCTGGCGCGGCCTGGCCGGCGGCGGCGTGTCGGCGGCCGGCGCGGGCTTCGCGCTCGCCGCGCTGGTGGCGATCACCGCCGGCGCGCTGCTGCAGAAACGCAGTGGCGTGGCACCCGCCGACGGCCTCGCGCTGCAGACCGCGATCGGCGTGGCGATGAGCGCGCTGTGCCTGCCGCTGTCAAACGCGCCGTTGGCGTTCGACGGCTCGTGGGCGCTCGTCGTGGCCGTGCTCTGGCTCGGCCTCGTGATCTCGGTGGCCGGGCAGATGCTGTTCTATCGCCTGATGCGCGATGGCGATGCCGTCAACGTGACGAGCCTGTTCTATCTGGTGCCGGTGGTCACCACGCTGATGGACGCGCTCGGTTTCGGCCATCTGCCCGGGCTAGCCGAACTGTCCGGCATGGCCGCGATCCTCGCCGGTCTCGCGCTGGTGTTCCGGCATGCGCCCGATCGTGCGATGCGGCAAAAGAAAGCTCGCCGTCATGTTTCGGAAAGCGAAGCATCGTGCCGCGGACATCGACCAGTTGCGGAAGATGTTTCTCCGGATTCGCAATAATCCGGAACGCGAAATTCACGATTTCGTTACCTATACTTGAATCAACCGCCCGCACTTCACGGGCGGGTCGAATCAAGCCGGGAGACGAACATGAGCTACTTCACGATCGGCGATTTCATCCTTCTGATTCCGATGGCGCTGGCCGGCGCGCTGTTCTTCGGCGCGGTGCCGTGCGGCACGCACCACATGCGGCACAACGTGCTGCGCGTGCTCGGCGCGATGCTCGGGGTGGGCGTCGCGCTGCTGCTGGTCGAGGGGCTGCCCGCGCTGATCTAGCGCAAGCGTTCCGCGGTTCCATCGGTGAACGACGCGCGCTCGCGGCGCGCGCCGTCCTTCTTTTTTCCCGCGCCATGCAGCCTCGCGCCGCGTGACGGGCCTGCCGTCACAGCGCCTGATCGGTCGACGGCTTTTCCCACAGGTTGATCCCGCCTTCGGTCGCGTAGCGATCGATCTCGGCCAGTTCCTCGGCCGTGAAGTCGAGCCGCTTCAGCGCGCCGACGTTCTCGCGCACCTGCTCGGGCCGGCTCGCGCCGATCAGCGCCGAGGTCACGCGGTTGCCGCGCAGCACCCAGGCGATCGCCATCTGCGCGAGGCTCTGGCCGCGCCGCGCGGCGATCTCGTTGAGTCGGCGCACATGCTCGATGTTCTGCGCGCTCAGATGCTCGGCCTTCAGCGAACCGCCGCCCGGCTTGTTGACGCGCGCGTCGTCGGGAATCCCGTTCAGGTATTTCGAGGTCAGCAGCCCCTGCGCGAGCGGCGTGAACGCGATGCTGCCCGCGCCCGTCTCGTCGAGCGCGTCGAACAGTTCCTGCTCGGGCCAGCGGTTCAGCAGGTTGTAGGCGGGCTGGTGGATCAGCAGCGGGATGCGCTCCTCGGCGAGCAGCGCGGCGATCTCGCGCGTCTTGCCGGCCGAATACGACGACACGCCGATGTAGAGCGCCTTGCCCTGCTTCACGGCGGTGGCCAGCGCGCTCGCGGTTTCCTCGAGCGGCGTGTGGGCATCGAAGCGATGCGAGTAGAAGATGTCGACGTAGTCGAGGCCCATCCGCGCGAGGCTCTGGTCGAGGCTCGCCAGCACGTACTTGCGCGAGCCGCCGCCGCTGCCGTATGGGCCCGGCCACATGTCCCAGCCAGCCTTGGTCGAGATCAGCAGCTCGTCGCGATAGGGGCGGAAGTCGTCCTTCAACAGCCGGCCGAAGTTGGTCTCGGCGCTGCCGTAGGGCGGCCCGTAGTTGTTGGCGAGATCGAAATGCGTGATGCCGAGATCGAACGCGGTGCGCAGGATCTCGCGCTGCGTCGCGAGCGGCGTGGTATCGCCGAAGTTGTGCCAGAGGCCGAGCGACAGCGCCGGCAGTTTGAGACCGGACTTGCCGCAGGTGCGATACGGCATGTCCGCGTAACGGTGGGAAGCTGCTTCGTAGGCCATCGGGGTACACTCGGTCGGGTCGTGAAGGCGCCCGCCGGGCGATGCCGGCGGGCGGACGGGAAGCGCATGCCGCGCCATGGTAGCGGGTCGGCCGAGTTCGCGCAGCCGTGGCCGGGCGCGATGGACGCCATGGCGCCGGTACCCTACACTGCGGCGTCGTGATGATGCGTGATAGCGGAGCAATCCATGACTCGAGCGATCTCGGTCGCGTTGATCGTCGGCGGCATCGTGCTGCTGTACTTCGGCGGCCAGTCATTCCATTCGTTCAACGACAGCCTGTCGCGATTCTTCACCGGCTCGCCGGCGACCAAGACGATCCTGCTGTTCGCCGGCGGCGCGGTCGCGACGCTGGCCGGCCTGATCGGCCTCGCGATGCCGGGCGGCCGACGCTGATGCCGGAGGCGCGCGCGAGCCGTCGCGCGTGAGCCGCGGTCGCCTCATCACGCTTGAACCGGCGCGGGCGGAGCCAACGGCCCCGACGCCGCGTCCGGCTCCCGCCGATCAGAGCCTCACGTCGGGCTTCGACGCCGAGCGCGAACCGGGCACCGGCCGGTTGCTCTCGCCGTGATAGGTGTAGACGAGCGAGAACTTCACCTCGTCGCTGCGGTTCTGGCCGGCCGAATGCAGCGTGTTGCAGTGGAAGAACACCACGTCGCCGGGGGCGAGTTCGGGGCACACCGCGCGCTCGATCAGCGCGCGGTTGGCGGGCAGGTCGCCGCGGAAGAACTTCGCCTCGTCGAAGCAGTCGGCGCCGAGTTCGGCCTTGTGCGAGCCGGGCACCAGCCACAGCGCGCCGTTGCCGTCGGTCTCCGCGCCGACCGCGAGCCAGACCGATACCAGATCCGCGCGCTCGAACGCCCAGTAGCGGAAATCGCGGTGCCAGCCGGTCAGGCTGCCGTAGCGCGGGTGCTTCGTCATCATGCAGTTGTGATGCGCGCGCGAAAGCAGCGCCGCCTCGCCGAAGTACGCCTGCAGCCAGGCGGCGATCTCGGGGGCGGTGGCGCGCGCGGCGAACTCGGGAGCGCGCTGGTAGGCATCGAGCAGGCGGCGCACGGTGCGGCCGCCCGGCGCGTCCTTCGACTGCGGCGCGCCGGGATAGCGCAGGTCCGCCTCGAATTCGAGCGGCTCGGCGGCCTCGCGAAGCTGGCGCTCGGCGACCGCCTTCAACTCGGCGCAGGTCTCGGGCGCAACCAGCCCCGGAACGATCACATAACCGTGTTCGCGCAATGCGTCGATCTGGGCGCGAATCAACTCCGAATGCTGTGGGGACATGGCTGGCTCGACGTCGTTTTTATGAATGCGTCGATTGTAAGACGGCGCGGATCGATCCGGAACCCAACATTGTCAACGACCGCGACCGGATCTCGCGGCACGCGGGCCGATTGCCGGCGCGGCAGGGCTGCCGGCGGGTTTTCATCCGCTTTTCGTCCACTTTTCGTCCGCCTGTTACCCGGCTTCCGACCGTTTTCCGCCACCGTCGCGGAACTGCCGGACGCCCCGTATGACTAATCCCGCGAAGCGCGAAGCGCGCGCCGCGCCGGAGTCGATCTCAGGGTTGTCTCGACTTCTGGGCGTCATGGATCGCCGGTAGGCTGTCGACGCCTGTCATGTCGACCGGCGCGGGCCAACCGGGCCTGCCACGCCGGAACGGCGTTCGCCCGGTGCCTACCCTTACTCAGGTGTCGAACACCGGCCGCCCGTGGGGCAACCGATCCGGCACCTTTACGAGCCAAGTCACATCGTCATGTCCTTCCGTCTCACCTCCCGCCTGCACCGCGCCGCCCGACGCCTTTCCCAGCTCGAACCCCGCCGCATCGTCCGCACCCTGCGCCATCATCAGGCGCGCACCCGGGCGCTGGCGACGCGCGCGGTGGCATCGACGCCGCGCCTGGACGGCCTGCGCGCCTGGCTGCATTCGTTTCTCGCGGCGATGCGCGCCCATGCCGGCGCGCGCCGGCTCGGCCTGCCGGCCCTGCTGCGCAAACCGTCGTCGCTGCGCCTGCTCGCGCTGCGTCGCGCGAACGGCCCGCGCCGCCGCGTGAATCGCCCGCGGCGCCTGTCGGCGAGCCCCGGCTGGTTCGCGTTCGGCGCGCGCTGAGGCGGGCCACCGTCGGTCGACCGACACGCCGCCCGATCACTGCCCGCGTATCGCCACATCGCGCGCGCCCAAGAAAAAACCCCGGCTTGCCGGGGTTTTCATTCAAGCCGTTCAGTCCGGATCCGGACCGCGGCACGTCATGTGAGTTTTGCGCCGGTTTTACGCTGGTTGCGCGACGGCCGGCGTGACGCCTGCCGCTTCCGCGAGGACCAGCGCCTTGTCGGCCGCTTCCCACGAGAATTCCGGCTCGGCACGGCCGAAGTGACCGTAGGCCGCCGTCTTCTCGTAGATCGGGCGCAGCAGGTCGAGCATCTGTACGATGCCCTTCGGACGCAGGTCGAAGTGTTCGCGCACGAGCTTCGTGATCAACTCGTCCGAGACCTTGCCGGTGCCGAACGTGTTGACCATCACCGAGGTCGGCTCGGCCACGCCGATCGCATACGACACCTGGATCAGCGCGCGCGACGCGAGGCCCGCGGCCACGATGTTCTTGGCGACGTAGCGGCCCGCGTAGGCGGCCGAGCGGTCGACCTTCGACGGATCCTTGCCCGAGAACGCGCCGCCGCCGTGCGGTGCGGCACCGCCGTAGGTGTCGACGATGATCTTGCGGCCCGTCAGGCCGCAGTCGCCCTGCGGGCCACCGATCACGAAACGGCCGGTCGGATTCACCAGGAACTTGATGTCGCCCTTGATCAGTTCGGCCGGCAGCGTCGGCTTGATGATCTCCTCGATCACGGCTTCGCGCAGTTGCGGCAGGTCGATTTCCGGGGCGTGCTGCGTCGACAGCACGACGGTGTCGATCGAGTGCGGCTTGCCGTCGGCGTAGCGGACCGTGACCTGCGACTTCGCATCCGGGCGCAGCCAGTTCAGGCGGCCGTCGCGGCGCAGGTTGGCCTGGCGCTCGACGAGGCGGTGCGACAGGTAGATCGGCAGCGGCATCAGCTCGGGCGTTTCGTCGCACGCGTAGCCGAACATCAGGCCCTGGTCGCCGGCGCCCTGGTCGAGGTTGTTGTCGTGGGCGCGATCGACGCCTTGCGCGATGTCCGGCGACTGCTTGTCGTAGGCGACGAGCACGGCGCAACCCTTGTAGTCGATGCCGTAGTCGGTGTTGTCGTAGCCGATGCGGCGGATCGTGTCGCGCGCGATCTGGATGTAGTCGATGTTGGCGGTCGTGGTGATCTCACCCGCGAGCACGACGAGACCCGTGTTGCACAGCGTTTCGGCTGCCACACGGGAGTACTTGTCCTGCGCGAGAATGGCATCGAGAATCGCGTCGGATATCTGGTCGGCGACCTTGTCCGGATGGCCTTCGGAAACGGATTCGGACGTGAAGAGATAATCGTTTGCCACTTGGCTAAGCTCCTTGGTGGTTACGGTTGCATTCACGTAGCCAACTTCGGAACCGGATGAAGTGGCGACGCTTTAGCGGATTCCTTGACCCGGACAGGCATCCCGCGCCCCTCCGGCTTCGCCCCGCAAGTTGTCAGTTAACTCGGCGAAGCCCGTATTATAGCGGCTTTCCAGTCTTGTCACACAAGGGTGCATTCGTGGTTGCCCACCGCTACGTCCTGAATTTCCCCCGCCAGGCGCGGGCCTTCCGGCCCCATGGAGACCGCTCATGCTAGGCCGTCTCGGCACGCAGTTCGCGCTGCTTCTGCTGAAGCTGTTCGCGTTGCTGCCGTATGGCGTGACGGCGCGTTTCGGCGACGCGCTCGGCTGGTTGCTGTACCGCATTCCGAGCCGCCGAAAGCGCATCGTACATACGAACCTGAAACTCTGCTTTCCCGAGTGGAGCGAGGCGCGGCGCGAGGAAGTGGCCGGCCGGCACTTTCGTCATGCGATTCGCAGCTACGTCGAGCGCAGCGTCCAGTGGTTCGGCTCGGAGAAGAAGCTGGCCCGGCTGATCGAGGTCGACAGCGCGATCGACCTGACCGATCCGGACCTGCCGCCGACGCTGTTTCTCGGCCTGCATTTCGTCGGCATCGAGGCCGGCTCGATCTGGCTGAACCGCTCGCTGCAACGCACCTGCGGTTCGTTGTACCAACCGTTTTCGAACCCGCTGCTCGAAGCCGAGGCGAAGCGCGCGCGCGCGCGCTTCGACGCCGAGATGGCGAGCCGCGCCGACAGCGCGCGGATCGTGCTGCGCTGGCTGCGCGACCGCAAGCCCGTGATGCTCGGCGCCGACATGGACTACGGCACGCGCAACTCCACGTTCGTGCCGTTCTTCGGGATCCCGACCTGCACGCTGACCGCGGTGGGCCGGCTCGCGAAAACCGGCCGCGCGCAGGTCGTGCCGTTCATCGGTGAGGTGCTGCCGAACTACAAGGGCTACCGGCTGCGCGTGTTCAAGCCGTGGGAGCAGTACCCGACCGGCGACGACGACCTCGACGCGCGCCGCATGAACGCGTTCCTCGAGGAACAGATCCCGCTGCTGCCCGAGCAGTATTACTGGGTCCACAAGCGCTTCAAGACGCGTCCGGCCGGCGAGCCGGGCTTCTACTGATCGCGGACGCCGCGGCGGCGCCGGGATGACCGCCGCCGCCGGGGTTCGCAAGCCGCGCCCGGCGCGGCATACAATAACGCCCATGAAACTTCCGTTCACCAAGATGCATGGCGCCGGCAACGACTTCGTCGTGCTCGACGGCACCGCCGGCGACCTCGGCCTCACGCCCGAGCGCGTGCGCGCGCTCGCCGACCGCCATTTCGGCGTCGGCGCCGACCAGCTGCTGCTGGTCGAGCGACCGACGCTCGACGGCGCGGATTTCCGTTACCGGATCTTCAACTGCGACGGCGGCGAGGTCGAGCATTGCGGCAACGGCGCGCGCTGCTTCGTGAAGTTCGTGCGCGACAAGGGCCTGACCGACAAGACGACGGTGCGCGTGCAGGTCAGCCACGGGCTGCTCACGCTGACGCTGCAGGAGAACGGCGAGGTGGTGGTGGACATGGGCTCGCCCGTGTTCGAGCCGGCCCGCGTGCCGTTCGACGCCGCCGGCCTCGACGCGCGCCATCAGGGCGCGGACACGCTGTTCCCGCTCGAGGTGCGCGGCGCGACGCGCTGGATTTCGGTCGTCTCGATGGGCAATCCGCACGCGGTGCAGGTGGTGGACGACGTCGAGGCGTTCCCGGTCCTCGAGGACGGCCCCGTGATCGAGCGCCATGCGCGCTTCCCGCAGCGCGTGAACGCCGGCTTCATGCAGATCGTGTCGCGCCACGAGGTGAAGCTGCGCGTCTACGAACGCGGCGCCGGCGAGACGCTCGCCTGCGGCACCGGCGCCTGCGCGGCCGTGGCCGCCGGGATTCGCCGCGGCCTGCTCGATTCGCCGGTGGCCGTGCAGACCCACGGCGGCGTCCTGACGATCGCCTGGGACGGCGCGCGCGACGAAGCCGCGCCGCTGTCGATGGCCGGCCCCGCCGTCACGGTGTTCGACGGCGTTTTCGAACTGACCGCCTGAGCCTTTCGGCCCACCGTCCTCTCCAACCACACCGCTCCATGAACGATCGCGACATCGCCGACTACCTGCTCGCCAACCCCGAATTCTTCGCCCGGCACGCGGAGCTGCTCGCCACGGTCCGGCTCGCGAACCCGCACGGCAAGGCCGCGATCTCGCTGCAGGAGCGGCAGATGGAAATGCTGCGCGACAAGAACAAGCTGCTCGAACGGCGCCTGGCCGAGCTGCTGCGCTACGGGCACGAGAACGACGGACTGGCGGCCAAGTTCGGCCGCTGGACCGCGCGCGTGATCGCCGAACGCGACGCGCACGCGCTGCCGCGCGCGATCGCCGTCGGCCTCGCCGACGTGTTCGACGTGCCGCAGACGGCGCTGCGGATCTGGGACGTGGCCGACGCCTACGCGCAGGCCGATTTCGCGCGCAACGTCGGCGAGGAGGTGCGGCTGTTCGCGAACAGCCTCGTCACGCCTTATTGCGGCGCCAACAGCGGCTTCGAGGCCGCGCAATGGCTTGCGCCGGTGCCGGCCGCGCCCGAGGCGTCTGACGGCGCCGACGGGGCCGCCGCCGTCAGCACGAGCGGCGTGGCCACCTCGATCGCGCTGATCGCGCTGCGTGCGCCCGAGGCC
The DNA here is from genome assembly GCF_001411805.1 of Burkholderia plantarii. Lineage (NCBI taxonomy): Bacteria > Pseudomonadati > Pseudomonadota > Betaproteobacteria > Burkholderiales > Burkholderiaceae > Burkholderia > Burkholderia plantarii. The sequence continues at coordinate 4,060,660 of NZ_CP007212.1, forward strand.
GGCGAAGGCGCCTCGGCCTTCGGGCTGCTGGTGCTCGGCTCGCCGGACTCGCGGCGCTTCCACGACGGCATGGGCACCGATTTCCTGACGCAGATCGGCACGCTCGCGAGCGCGGCGCTCACGCGCCTGCTGCCGCACTGAAACGTCCGCCCGCGCCATGACCGACGAGCCGATCGCCGCCTACCTGTCGTACCTGCAGCACGTCAGGCAGCTGTCGGAGCACACGCTGCGCGGCTACGCGCACGAACTCGACGCGCTGACCGCGTTCGCCAACGGCCGGCCGCTCGCGAGCCTCACCGCCGCCGACATGCGCGGCGCGGTGGCGCGCGCGCACGCGGGCGGGCTGTCGGCGCGCTCGATCGCGCACCGGCTGTCCGCCTGGCGCGCGTTCTACCGCTGGTACGCGCAGCGTGTCGAGATGCCGGCCAACCCGGTGGCCACGGTGCGCGCGCCCAAGCGCGCCCGGACCCTGCCGAAGGCGCTGTCGGTGGACGACGCGAACACGCTGATGGAGTCGCCGTTCCCCGACACGCCCGAGGGGCTGCGCGATCGCGCGATCGTCGAGCTGTTCTATTCGTCGGGGCTGCGGCTCGCGGAGCTGGTCGGGCTCGACGTCCATTACGCGAACGCCGGCGGCTACCGCTCGGCGGGCTGGCTCGATCGCGGCGAGGCCGAGGTCAGCGTCCTCGGCAAGGGCGGCAAGGAACGCAAGGTGCCGGTGGGCCGCAAGGCGCTGGAGGCGCTCGACGCCTGGCTCGCGGTGCGCGAGGGCTGGGTGCGCGCCGATCCCCACCCGCTGTTCCTGTCGGTGCGCGGCAACCGCATGGCGCCCGGCGTGGTGCGCGAGCGCGTCAAGCGCGCGGCGCTGGTGGCCGGAATCCCCGCCAACGTCCATCCGCACGTGCTGCGCCACTCGTTCGCGACCCACGTGCTGCAGTCGAGCGGCGACCTGCGCGCGGTGCAGGAGCTGCTCGGCCACGCCAGCATCTCGGCCACCCAGGTCTATACCTCGCTCGACTTCCAGCATCTCGCGCGCATCTACGACAGCGCGCATCCGCGCGCGAAGAAGCGCGACTGACGGCACGGGCGCGCCGCCCCGCCGCCGTTCCCTTCGCAAGCCTTTGTTGTCGCCGCGCCCCGCGCGGCCCCCGAACTGATACCGACATGCAAACCGTTACGCTCAAACCGTCGAAAGACAAATCCCTGCTGCGCCGTCATCCATGGATCTACGCGAACGCGATCGAGCACGTGGAGGGCAAGCCGGCCGCCGGCGCGACCGTGATGGTGCGCTCGCACGACGGCCGCTTCCTCGCGCGCGGCGCCTACAGCCCGCATTCGCAGATCCGCGTGCGGGTCTGGAGCTTCGACGAGGCCGAGCCGGTCGATCACGCGTTCTTCAAGCGGCGCATCCAGCGCGCGGTCGCGCACCGCCAGACCATGGTGAGCGGCACCGACGCGGTGCGGCTCGTGTTCGGCGAGGCCGACGGCCTGCCCGGCCTGATCGTCGACTATTACGTGGACGACGGCCTGCCGCACGAGCTACCGCCCGGCCAGTCGCCCGAGACCACGCCGGCGGCCGGCGCGCGGCGCGGCCAGCTGGTCTGCCAGTTCATGGCGGCCGGCGTCGAGGCCTGGAAGGAGGCGATCGTCGCCGCGCTCACCGGCGCGACCGGCTGCCCGAACGTCTACGAGCGTTCGGACGTGTCGATCCGCCAGAAGGAAGGGCTCGAGCAGACCACCGGCGTGCTGGCGGGCGACGCGCCGCCCGCCACGCTGGTCGCGCGCGAGAACGGCGTGCGCTATCACGTCGACGTGTTCAACGGCCACAAGACCGGCTTCTACGTCGACCAGCGCGACAACCGCGCGCTGGTCGGCCAGGTGTCGAACGGGCGCGACGTGCTGAACTGCTTCTGCTACACCGGCGGCTTCTCGCTGGCGGCGCTCGCCGGCGGCGCGAACCGCGTGGTCTCGATCGATTCGTCGGGCGACGCGCTCGCGCTCGCGCAGCGCAACGTGAACGCCAACGGGCTCGACCCGGCGCGCGCGAGCTGGCTCGATGCCGACGCTTTCAAGACGCTGCGCCGCCTGGCCGACGAAGGCGAGCGCTTCGACGTGGTGGTGCTCGATCCGCCGAAGTTCGCGCCGGCGCGCGAGCACGTGGACCGCGCCGCGCGCGCCTACAAGGACATCAACCTGAGCGGCTTCCGGCTGCTGCGCCCGGGCGGCCTGCTGTTCACCTACTCGTGCTCGGGCGCGATCGACATGGACCTGTTCCAGAAGATCGTGGCCGGCGCCGCCGCCGACGCACGCGTCGACGCGCGGATCCTCAAGCGGCTCGGCGCCGGGGTGGACCACCCGCTGCTGACCGCGTTCCCGGAAGGCGAATATCTGAAGGGCCTGCTGTTGCAAATCGCCTGAGCGCCCCGATCTGGGGCGTTCCGGCGCGCACGCCGGCCGAACGGCCGGGGCGCGGGCGCTTGACAACTATGTTTCAATAGGTGGTTCGGCACGCGCGGCATCCAGCCGGCGTGCCGCGGCATGCTCCGGCGGCGCGCGGCCCGGCGGGCAAAGCCGCAACGTTTTGACCCCGTTTCACGAACCAAGGCGATCGACATGGCCATTCCCGTCACCATCCTCACTGGCTTCCTCGGCAGCGGCAAGACCACGCTGCTCAAGCGCATCCTGAACGACCAGCACGGCATGAAGATCGCCGTGATCGAGAACGAGTTCGGCGAAGAGAACATCGACAACGAAATCCTCGTGCAGGACAGCAACGAGCAAATCATCCAGATGAGCAACGGCTGCATCTGCTGCACGATCCGCGGCGACCTGGCGCGCGCGCTCGGCGATCTGGCCGCCCGCAAGCGCGACGGCAAGCTCGATTTCGATCGCGTCGTGATCGAGACCACCGGCCTCGCGAACCCGGGCCCGGTGGCGCAGACGTTCTTCATCGACAGCGAGATCGCCGACGAATTCCTGCTCGACGCGATCATCACGCTGGTCGACGCCAAGCACGCCAACGCGCAGCTCGACGAGCACGAGGTGGTGCAGCGCCAGGTCGGCTTCGCCGATCGCCTGTTCATCACCAAGGCCGACCTCGTCGACGAAGCCGCGCTCGCCGCGCTCAAGCACCGCCTGCTGCACATGAACCCGAAGGCGGCCGTGCGCCAGGTGAATTTCGGCGAAGCCGACATCAAGGAAATCTTCGACCTGCGCGGCTTCAACCTCAACGCCAAGCTCGAGATCGACCCGGACTTCCTCGTCGAAGACGACCACGACCACGCGCATCACGACCATGGCCACGATCACGGCCATGACCACGCGAACTGCGACCACGACCATGGCCACTGCGATCACGACCACGGTCACGATCACGCGCACGGCCACCACCACCACGCGCACCACGACGACAAGATCAAGTCGTTCGTCTACCGCAACGACCGCCCGTTCGATCCGACCAAGCTCGAGGACTTCCTCGGCGGCATCCTGCAGATCTACGGCGAGCGCCTGCTGCGCTACAAGGGCGTGCTGTACATGAAGGGCGTCGATCGCAAGGTGGTGTTCCAGGGCGTCCACCAGATGATGGGCAGCGACCTGGCCGGGAAGTGGATGCCGGCCGAGAAGAAGACCAACAAGATGGTGTTCATCGGCATCGACCTGCCGCAGGACCTGATCACCGACGGCCTCGACGCCTGCCTCGCGTAAGCGTCGCGCGGGTGCCCCGCACGGAGGCGCCCGCGTCCCCCGTCCCGCTCCGGGGGCGGCCCGTGCCGTCGCCCGGGCGCCTCGGGCCGGCCGCATCGCGGCGCCACCGGCGCCTCGCTCCCTGCCCGCAGCACGCCATCCGCCGCGCCGGCCGGCCCGTGCCGCCCGCGGCAGGCCGTGCCCACGGCCGGCGGGCACGCGGTTTGAACGCGTCATCGCTTTTTCGCGCTTTGCAGGTTATATTTTTAGGATATCCAGCCGGCACGGCCGTGGAATTTCCTCGCTTGCGGAGCGGCTGAGCGATTCAGTTACAATACGTGCCCACTGGAAACGGCAGTTATTAGGCCCGGTTCTTGCATTAGCTGCCGGGCGCACCGGCATCGCCCCCGCCGGCCGGTCACGAACCGGACGCGGCAGGCCTCGCTTCGAGGCAACGGCGCGAGCGGGCCGGCACCGGGTACCTGGCGACCGGTACCGGAGGCTTTCGGCCCCGACACGGCAAATGATTGGCAAACCATGACAAAGGCCGTTGCGGGTAATCCCAAAGTGCGGGCAATATCTCGCGATTTGCAGCACATTGAAGAAGCAAGCAGATGACGAACAAACTCTTGACCGAAGCCGAAATCCTGAAGATGAGCGACAAGGATTACATGAACGATGATCAGCTCGCCTTCTTCAAAAATCGACTCGAGCAGCTGCAGGCGGAAATCCTCCGCAACGCAGGCCAGACGACCGAGAACCTTCGCGAAACGGTGATCGTGCCGGATCCTGCCGATCGGGCCACGATCGAAGAGGAACACGCGCTCGAACTGCGCACGCGCGACCGCGAGCGCAAGCTGCTCAAGAAGGTTCAGCAGTCGCTCGCGCGGATCGATTCCGGCGACTACGGCTGGTGCGAGGAAACCGGCGAGCCGATCGGCATCCCGCGCCTGATCGCGCGGCCGACGGCCACGCTGTCGCTCGAGGCGCAGGAGCGCCGCGAGCTGCGCCAGAAGCTGTTCGGCGACTGATCGCGCCGGCGCGGCCGCTTCCCGCGCCTCTTCACGCTGCTTCGACAAAGCGTGCGGCTTGCCGCGCGCTTTTCTTTTTTCTGCGCCGTTTCCCGCTCCCGCCGTCCGGCGCTCCTTTGCCCGTCGCTCGCGGCGCTCCGGCGTTTGCGCCCGCCGCCTCGTCCGCCCTTGATCCCGTCCCGGTTCGACCGATTTCCGCTCTTGATATCGTCGCGCGTGCCCTAACATGTCCGTAATGCGCGTGGGGCCATTCGCCACGCCGCGCGCCGCACAAGGGCGGTGGTGTCCGCACCGCCGCGTCCTCCCCGGATTTCTGAAGGAACGCAGATGGAGCAATATCACGGCACGACGATCGTCTCGGTGCGCCGCGGCGATCAGGTCGCACTGGGCGGCGACGGCCAGGTCACGCTCGGCAATATCGTCATGAAGGGCGGGGCACGCAAGGTGCGCCGCATCTACAACAACCAGGTGCTGGTGGGCTTCGCCGGCGGCACGGCCGATGCGTTCTCGCTGCTCGACCGCTTCGAGGCGAAGCTCGAGAAGCACCAGGGCAACCTCACGCGCGCGGCCGTCGAACTGGCCAAGGACTGGCGCACCGACCGCATGCTGCGCCGCCTCGAGGCGATGCTGATCACGGCCGACAAGACCACCACGCTCGTCATCACCGGCAACGGCGACGTGCTCGACCCCGAGGGCGGGATCTGCGCGATCGGCTCGGGCGGCTCGTATGCGCAGGCCGCCGCGCGCGCGCTGGCCGAGAACACCGACCTGTCGCCGCAGGAGATCGTCGCCAAGGCGCTGACGATCGCGGGCGACATGTGCATCTACACGAACCACAACCACATCATCGAAACGATCGAGTAAGGACTTCCATGAGCACCATGACCCCTGCCGAGATCGTCTCGGAACTCGACAAGCACATCATCGGCCAGGCGAAGGCGAAGAAGGCCGTGGCCGTCGCGCTGCGCAACCGCTGGCGCCGCCAGCAAGTGGCCGAGCCGCTGCGCCAGGAAATCACGCCGAAGAACATCCTGATGATCGGGCCGACCGGCGTCGGCAAGACCGAGATCGCGCGCCGCCTGGCCAAGCTCGCCGACGCGCCGTTCATCAAGATCGAGGCGACCAAGTTCACCGAAGTGGGCTATGTCGGCCGTGACGTGGACAGCATCGTGCGCGACCTGATCGAGATCTCGGTCAAGCAGACGCGCGAGACGGAAATGCGCAAGGTGCGCTCGAAGGCGCAGGACCAGGCCGAGGACCGGATCCTCGACATCCTGCTGCCGCAGCCGCGCGCGGTGGGCTTCGGCTCGAGCGCGGAGTCCGCCAACGAGGACAACAACGCGACGCGCCAGACCTTCCGCAAGCGGCTGCGCGAAGGCGCGCTCGACGACAAGGAAGTCGAGCTCGACATCGAGCAGCCGCAGGCCGGCATGGACATCATGGCGCCGCCGGGCATGGAAGAGATGACCGAGCAGATCCGCTCGATGTTCTCGAACATCGGCGGCGGCAAGAAAACGCGCCGCAAGGTGAAGATCAAGGAAGCGCTGAAGCTGCTGACCGACGAGGAAGCCGGCAAGCTGCTCAACGACGAGGAAGTGAAGACGAAGGCCGTGCAGAACGTCGAGCAGAACGGCATCGTGTTCCTCGACGAGATCGACAAGATCGCCTCGCGCAATCACGAGGGCGGCGGCGGCGAAGTCTCGCGCCAGGGCGTGCAGCGCGATCTGCTGCCGCTCGTGGAAGGCACCACGGTGAACACCAAGTACGGGATGATCCGCACCGATCACATCCTGTTCATCGCGAGCGGCGCATTCCACCTGTCCAAGCCGAGCGACCTGATTCCCGAGTTGCAGGGGCGCTTCCCGATCCGCGTCGAACTCGACTCGCTGTCGGTCGGGGATTTCGAATCGATCCTGGTGGCCACCGACGCGAGCCTCGTCAAGCAATACCAGGCGCTGCTCGCCACCGAGGACGTGCAGCTCGAGTTCGCCGAGGACGGCATCCGGCGTCTGGCCGAGATCGCGTTCTCGGTCAACGAGAAGACCGAGAACATCGGCGCGCGGCGCCTCTATACCGTGATCGAGAAGCTGCTCGAGGACGTGTCGTTCGCGGCCGGCAATCACACGGGCCAGAGCGTCACGATCGACGCGGGTTATGTCGATCGCGCGCTCGGCGAAGTGTCGAAGGACGAAGACCTGTCGCGCTACGTGCTGTAAGCCGGCGGCGACTCGCCGGGATACGAAGCGGACCGGACGGGCGGCCCTGCGCAGGCGGGCCGCCCGTTTTTCTGCTTTTTTGCGATAGCGCCGGGGCAAAAGGCACCGGCGGCCGAACCCGGCCCCGGTGCCGTTGCCGGTGCCGTTACTGCCGGACCGGCCGCTTCGCGAGCTTGCGCTGCAGCGTGCGTCGATGCATGTTCAGCGCGCGCGCGGTCGCCGAGATGTTGTTGTTGTTCTCCGCCAGCACGCGCTGGATGTGCTCCCATTCGAGCCGGTCGACCGACAGCACGACCGGATGCTCGAGCGCGTCCTCGGCCTGCACCTCGCTCGCGTTGGTCTGCAGCGCGGCCAGGATCGACTCGACGTTGGCCGGCTTCGACAGATAGTTGTCGGCGCCGTCCTTCACGGCCTGCACCGCGGTGGCGATGCTCGCGTAGCCGGTCAGCACGAGGATCCGCGCATCGGGCTGCAGGTCGCAAAGCGGCGCGATCAGCGAAAGCCCCGAATCGTCGCCGAGATGCAGGTCGACGGTGATGAACTGGAACTTCGATGCGCTCGCGAGCTTCAGGGCAGCCTCGCGGCTGTGCGCCTGCTCGACGAGATAACCGCGACGTTCAAGGCCCCGCGCCAACGTCCCGGCAAATACCTCGTTGTCATCGATCACGAGGAAATGGTTGTCGCTCATTTTCTTCTCCTTCGGTTCAGCGAATGTTAAGCGGCCGGTTGCTGCGCCTCGGCCGGCCGCATGGTGCTGCTTACTACGGGCAAGCGCAGCAGCGCGCGCGTGCCGCGCGGCTGCGCGTCGTTCAGTTCGATCGTGCCGCCCAGCCGCGCGGCGGCGCTGAACGCCAGGTACAACCCGACGCCATTGCCGCCCTGTGTGCTGTCGACGGGCGCGGTGCCGAGTGATTCGCGCAGTGCCGGCGGAATGCCCGGACCGTTGTCGACCACCTCGAACACGATCGTGTCACGATCCGACACGCGCGTGAGCCGCGCCTGCAGCGTCACGCGATCACGGCTCGCGCGGGCCGCGTTGTCGAGCAGGATCGTGAGGATCTGCCCGGCGGCGACCGAATCGACGAGCTCGACGCCGGACGGCCCCTCGCCGATCTGATCGAACTGCACGTGCGGATGGCGCAGCCGCCAGTGGCGCCCGAACGTCTCGAGCCAGGCGGCGACGCTCTCGCGCGTCGGCCCCGAGGCGCGGCTGCGCAGCCGCGCGAGCGCCGACGTGCATTGCGACATCTGTTCTTCCAGCACCTTCAGGTCCGCGTCGTAGCGCGCGAGGCCCGGATCGGCGCGCGCGGCATCGCGCAGCTCCTCGGTCAGCATCGCGATGGTCGACAGCGGCGTGCCCATCTCGTGCGCGACGGTGGCGGCCTGCACGCCGAGCGCAACCGCCCGCTCGTCGCGCAGCAGCCGCTGCTGCGCCTCGCCGAGCGCGGCGTCGCGCTGGCGCAGCGCGTTCGACATGCGCGCGACGAACCAGGCGATCAGCCCGACCGATACCAGAAAGTTCACGCCCTGGCCCGCGCGGTAGTAGTCGAACAGGTTCGCCGGGTTGTCCAGGTTGAGCGGCACCGAATTGAAGCCGAGCGTGAAATAGCAGGCCACCGAGAACGCCGCGAGCCAGACCATCAGGTGCCACGGCAGCACCGCGGCCGCGATCGCCAGCGAGGGCAGGTACAGCGACACGAACGGGTTGGTGGTGCCGCCCGACAGGAACAGCAGCGCGGACAGCGCGCCGATGTCCACCCACAGCTGGCCCATCAGCTCGAAATTGGTCTCGGGGCGCGCGCGCAGCACGCGCAGCCAGGTCAGCCCGTTGAACACGACCTCGAGCGCGATCACGCTGAGCATGGCCGGCAACGGCAGGTTCGCGCCGAAGAAACCCTGGGCCGCGGCGATCGTGACGAGCTGGCCGAGGATCGCGAGCGTGCGCAGCCAGAAGAGATTGCCGAGATTGACGCGGCCGGTGGTCGTGATTCTGTGCATGATCGGCGCAGTTTACTCCGTCGGCGTGACGCGTCCGCCGGCCGGCTGCCCGGCGAGCCTTCGCGCGTAACAATCGGGGCACAGGCAACAGTCGGCCGGCAGCGGCGGGCAATCCGGCCCGCCCGGCAGCGGCGGCAGGGCCGCGCACCAGCACCGCAGCGGCGGCGCGCCGTCCGCTGCCGCCCTGGTCATGAACCCGTCGGCCGCGAACCCGTCGGAAACGAACCCGTCGGGCGCTAACGCGCCGCAGCCGAATGCGCGCCGGCACTGCGGGCAGCGGCGGGACGCGGGAACGGTGGTTGCGGCAGGTGACATCGGCGCATGAAACGATCAAAAAGACGTGCTGCAAGCATAGCGCGACGGCCGTCGACTACCGCGTCCGTTTGTCCACGATCGCGCCCTTTTGTCGCATTAAAAATGCAGCGAAACCGCGCTGGCGCAAGCTTGGCCCGAATGGCCAAAAACCCCATGCTGCACTGCGCCAGTTGTGTACAATTCCCCCGTTTCGCCCGTCCAGAATCAATCGTCCCGAACCCGAGTCTCCGCCATGTCCGATCCTCTCGACCTCTCGCAGATCGCACCCACGCTGAAAGCCGAAATCCTCGCGGAGGCGCTGCCGTACATTCGGCGGTATCACGGCAAGACCGTGGTGATCAAGTACGGCGGCAATGCGATGACGGAAGAGCGGCTCAAGCAGGGCTTCGCGCGCGACGTGATCCTGCTGAAGCTGGTCGGCATCAACCCGGTGATCGTTCACGGCGGCGGCCCGCAGATCGACCAGGCGCTGAAGAAGATCGGCAAGCAGGGCACGTTCATCCAGGGCATGCGCGTGACCGACGAGGAAACCATGGAAGTCGTCGAATGGGTGCTCGGCGGCGAGGTCCAGCAGGACATCGTCACGCTGATCAACCACTTCGGCGGCCATGCGGTCGGCCTGACGGGCAAGGACGGCGCGCTGATCCACGCGCGCAAGCTGATGATGCCGGACCGCGACAATCCGGGCCAGTACATCGACATCGGCCAGGTCGGCGAGGTCGAGGCGATCAACCCGGCGGTGGTGAAGGCGCTGCAGGACGACGCGTTCATCCCGGTGATCTCGCCGATCGGCTTCGGCGAGGACGGCCTGTCGTACAACATCAACGCGGACCTGGTGGCCGGCAAGCTCGCCACCGTGCTCAACGCCGAGAAGCTGGTGATGATGACCAACATCCCGGGCGTGATGGACAAGGAAGGCAACCTGCTGACCGACCTGTCCGCGCGCGAGATCGACGCGCTGTTCGAGGACGGCACGATCTCGGGCGGGATGCTGCCGAAGATCTCGTCGGCGCTCGACGCGGCCAAGAGCGGCGTGAAGTCGGTCCACATCGTCGACGGCCGCATCGAGCACTCGGTGCTGCTCGAGATCCTGACCGAACAGCCGTTCGGCACGATGATCCGCTCGCATTGAGCGGCGCCCGCACGCCTTTCCCGGAGCCGGCCCGGGCCGCGGCCGCCCCGGCGCTGCGGCCGGCGCGCCGCGCACGCCGCGTCCGGCCGCAAGCCGGCCGGCCGGTCTGGCTGTTCGATCTCGACAACACGCTGCACCACGCCTCGCACGCGATCTTCCCGGCCATCAACGCCGCGATGACGCAGTACATCATCGACACGCTGCAGGTCGATCGCGCGCGCGCCGACCACCTGCGCACGTTCTACACGCACCGCTACGGCGCCGCCCTGCTCGGGCTCGCGCGCCATCATCCGATCGATCCGCACGATTTCCTGAAGGTCGTGCATACCTTCACGGACCTGCCGTCGATGGTGCGCGGCGAGCGCGGGCTCGCGCGCCGCGTGGCGGCGCTGCCGGGGCGCAAGCTGATCCTGACCAACGCGCCGGAAGCCTACGCGCGCGCGGTGCTGGCCGAACTCGGCATCGAACGGCTGTTCGAGCGCGTGATCGCGATCGAACAGATGCGCGACCGCCGCGCCTGGCGCGCCAAGCCCGACGCCGCGATGCTGCGCCGGGCGATGCGCGACGCGCGCGCCAGGCTCGCCGACGCGATCCTCGTCGAGGACACGCGCAGCCACCTGAAGCGCTACAAGGGACTCGGCATCCGCACCATCTGGATCACCGGGCACCTGCCCGGCCATTTGCCGCGAATCGGTCGCCCGCACTATGTCGATCGTCGCATTGCTTCGCTACAATCGCTGCGACTGAGCACACGAGCGGGGCGACGCAAATGCAGCCGACTGAACCGCGGGACCCGGCCCTAGCCGCGGCCGACCCGGCCGACCCGGCCAGCACCAGCCATCCGGCGGCCAGCGCCGCGCCGCGCCCGCGCGCGCGGCCGAAGCCGGGCGAGCGGCGGGTGCTGATCCTGCAGACGCTGGCCACCATGCTGGAAGCGCCCAAGCGCGAGAAGATCACCACCGCCGCGCTCGCGGCCCGGCTGGAGATCTCGGAGGCGGCACTCTACCGCCACTTCGCGAGCAAGGCGCAAATGTTCGAAGGCCTGATCGAATTCATCGAGACCACGATCTTCGGGCTCGTCAACCAGATCGTCGAGAAGGAGCCGGACGGCGTGCTGCAGGCGCGCGCGATCGGCCTGATGCTGCTCAACTTCGCGGCCCGCAACCCGGGCATGACGCGCGTGCTGACGGGCGAGGCGCTGGTGGGCGAGCACGAGCGGCTGATCGAGCGGATCGACCGGATGCTCGAACGCGTCGAGGCCTCGGTGCGGCAGTGCCTGCGCACGGCACTCGCGGCATCCGCGCCGCCAGACGCCGGCGCGGCGCCCGCCGCCGGCGCGAGACCGCTGCCGCACGACTACGATCCGGCGATGCGTGCCAACCTGCTCGTCACGCACGTGCTCGGCCGCTGGCACCGTTACGCGCGCAGCGGCTTCGGCAAGTCGCCCGTCGAACACGCCGACGTCCAGCTGCAGCTGATCCTCTGCTGAGTGCGCGGGCCGGCGGCACCCGCCGCCGCGCCTCCGCGTGCGGCGATTTCCGCTATACTTGCCCGATTCGCTGCCGCGCCCACGCGGCGGCGGCCAACGAAGCGCGCCGATTTGCTGACTCGATTGCGGGCGCGCGAGCCTGCCGGACCACCGGCCGGGTTCACTATAAATGCGGCTAAAGAGGTCGTCAGCCGCGCCATCCGTTTTCCGCGCATCGCCGACACCATCTAGCCGCCCAGTCATAAGGCGCCACGAATGGAATCGATCGGCATCGTCGCTCCCCGGACCATGCATTTCGCCGAACCGCTGCAGCTGCAAAGCGGCAGCGTGCTCGGCAGCTACCAGCTCGTCGTCGAGACCTACGGCGAACTGAACGCCGCGCGCTCGAACGCGGTACTCGTCTGTCATGCCCTGAACGCCTCGCATCACGTCGCCGGCACCTACGCGGACGATCCGCGCAGCACCGGCTGGTGGGACAACATGGTCGGGCCGGGCAAGCCGCTCGACACCAACCGCTTCTTCGTGATCGGCGTGAACAACCTCGGCTCGTGCTTCGGCTCGACCGGCCCGATGAGCCTCGACCCCGCCACCGGCACGCCCTACGGCGCGCGCTTCCCGATGGTCACGGTCGAGGACTGGGTCAACGCGCAGGCGCGCGTGGCCGACGCGTTCGGCATCGAACGCTTCGCCGCGGTGATGGGCGGCAGCCTGGGCGGCATGCAGGCGCTGGCCTGGAGCCTGATGTATCCGGAGCGCGTCGCGCACTGCATGGTGATCGCCTCCACGCCGAAACTCTCGGCGCAGAACATCGCGTTCAACGAGGTGGCGCGCTCGGCGATCCTGTCGGACCCCGACTTCCACGGCGGCAACTACTACGCGCACCATGTGATCCCGCGCCGCGGCCTGCGCGTGGCACGCATGATCGGCCACATCACCTACCTGTCCGACGACGACATGGCAGAGAAATTCGGCCGCGCGCTGCGCCGCGCCGACGGCGCGCTCGACGCCTACAACTTCAATTTCGACGTCGAGTTCGAGGTCGAGTCGTACCTGCGCTACCAGGGCGACAAGTTCGCCGAGTACTTCGACGCGAACACCTATCTGCTGATCACGCGCGCGCTCGACTACTTCGATCCGGCCAAGGCGTTCGGCGGCAACCTGAGCGCCGCGCTCGAACGCAGCACCGCGAAGTACCTGGTGGCCAGCTTCACGACCGACTGGCGGTTCGCGCCGGCGCGCTCGCGCGAGCTCGTGAAGGCGCTGCTCGACATCCGCCGGCAGGTCAGCTATGCCGAGATCGACGCGCCGCACGGCCACGACGCGTTCCTGCTCGACGACGCGCGCTATCACAACGTGGTGCGCGCCTATTACGAACGAATCGCCGCGGAGGTGGGAGCATGAACCAGCAGGCATTGACGATGCTTTCGGCGCGGCCGGACTTTCGCGCCATCGCGCGCTGGGTCGAACCGCGCGCGACGGTGCTCGACCTCGGCTGCGCCGACGGCTCGCTGCTCGCGCTGCTGGCCGAGGAGCTGGAGGTGTCGGGCTACGGCATCGAGATCAACGACGCGGGCGTCCACGGCTGCGTGACGAACGGCGTCAACGTGATCCAGCAGAACCTCGAGGACGGGCTGCGCCTGTTCGAGGACCAGAGCTTCGATTTCGCGATCCTCTCGCAGACGCTGCAGACCATCCACCAGACCGCCGCGATCCTGCGCGAGACGGTGCGCGTGGGCCGCGAATGCATCGTGTCGTTCCCGAACTTCGGCTACTGGGCGCACCGGCTGTCGGTGCTGAAGGGGCGCATGCCGGTGTCGAAATCGCTGCCGTACCAGTGGCACAACACGCCGAACGTGCGGGTGCTGACGATCCGCGATTTCGAGGCACTGGCGCCCGAAGTCGGCATCGAGATCCTCGACCGGATCGTGCTGCACGGCGGCCAGCCGGTCCGTTGGGGCGCGAACTGGCGTGGTAGTCTTGCGGTCTATCGCGTGAAGCGCAGCCATCCCTGACGAGCCAATGACCCGACCCGAGCCGCACGACGCGCCCGCGCTCGCCGCCCACGACGACCATCCCGGCTGGCGGGCCTTCCTGAACACGCGAATGCTGATCTGCGTGTTCCTGGGCTTCACCTCGGGGCTACCGCTGTTCACGCTGGTCTACCTGGTGCAGGCCTGGCTGCGCTCGGAAGGCGTGAACCTGAAGGAGATCGGCCTGTTCGCGCTGATCCAGTTTCCCTACACCTGGAAATTCCTCTGGGCGCCGCTGATGGACCGCTTCGTGCCGCGGCTGCCCGGCTGGCGCCCCGGGCGCCGGCGCGGCTGGATGTTCGCCACCCAGTTGCTGGTGGCGGTGGCGATCGGCGCGCTCGGCTTCGTCTCGCCGAAGCACTCGATCTGGACCGTCGCCGCGCTGACCACGCTGGTCGCGTTCTTCGGCGCGAGCTCCGACATCGTGATCGACGCGTACCGGCGCGAGTTGCTGCGCGACACCGAGCAGGGCCTCGGCAACGCGGTGCACGTGAACGCGTACAAGATCGCCGCGCTGGTGCCCGGCTCGCTCGCGCTGATCCTGTCCGACCACCTGCCGTGGAGCCTCGTGTTCATCGTCACCGGCGCGTTCATGCTGCCCGGCATCGTGATGACGCTGGTGGTGCGCGAGCCCGAGGTGCATGGCCTGCCGCCGAAGAACCTGCGCGACGCGGTGATCCTGCCGTTCCGCGAATTCCTCGCGCGCGGCGGCTGGCGCAACGCGGCACTGGTGCTCGGCTTCATCTTCCTCTACAAGCTCGGCGACGTGATGGCCACCACGCTGTCCACCTCGTTCTTCCTCGACATCGGCTTCAACAAGACGCAGATCGGCGTGATCGCGAAGACCACCGCGTTCTGGGCCAGCCTCGCCGGCGGCATCGTCGGCGGCGTCTGGCTCGTGAAGATCGGCATCGCGCGCGGGCTGTGGATCTTCGGCGTGGTGCAGATCGCCTCGACGCTCGGCTTCGCCTGGCTCGCCCGCGCCGGCGCCGATCCGGTGCTGATGGCGGGCGTCTACGGCTTCGAGACGTTCGCCACCGGCCTCACGCTCGCCGCGTTCACCGCCTACATCGCGAGCACCACCGATCCGCGCTACACGGCCACGCAGTTCGCGCTGTTCACGAGCCTCGCCTCGGTGCCGCGCACGCTCGCGTCGGCGTCGAGCGGCTTCATCGTCGCGCGGATCGGCTGGTTCGACTATTTCCTGGTCTGCGCCGCGCTCGGCATCCCGGGCCTGCTGCTGCTGTTCAAGGTCGCGCCGTGGCGCGGCGGCGCGCCCGACGAGGCCGCCCGTGCGAGCTGAGCGCGCGCGCATCGCGCTCGGCGCGCTGCTGGCCGGCGCGGCCGGGCTCGCCTGCGCGGCGGCGGCCGACGCGCCACCCGCTTCGGCCACCGCGCCTGCGCCGCCGGCGCATGCGGCCGCCTACCGGCCGCCGCCCGTCGGCGTGGGCTACGGCAACGCGTTCGCGTTCCGCAACCTGATCCCGTCGCCGGTGCTCGAGCAGATCACCGGCGCGCAATACCAGCGGATGCTGCAGGCGGCCGCGCAGGCCGGCACGCTGATGGCGGCCGACGACGCGCGCGTCAGGCGGCTGCGCGCGCTGGTCGAGCGGCTCGCGCCGTATGCGGTCAAGTGGAACGAGCGCGTGAAGGGCTGGCACTGGGAGCTGAACGTGGTGCGCGCGCGCGAGATCCGCGTGCTCGGCCTGCCGGGCGGCAAGCTGCTGGTCGACAGCGGGCTCATCGAACGGCTGCGCCTGAACGACAACGAACTCGGCGTGCTGATCGCGCACGAGATGGCGCACGCGCTGCGCGAGCACGCGCGCGCCGGCCTCGGGGACATGCCGCCCGCGGCGGCGCCCGGTGCGAACCCGATCTCGTCGCTGTACGGTCTGGCCGAGCCGCTGCCCGCGCCGCCCGCGATCGCCGAGCGGCTCGCGACGCTGCGCTACGGACGCACCGACGAAACCGAGGCCGACGTGATCGGCGGCGACATCGCGGCCCGAGCCGGCATCGATCCGCGCGCCGCGATCACGCTGTGGGACAAGCTCGCGGCCGCCACCCGCGGCGACCGCCGGCACGGCTTCATCTATTCGCATCCCTACGACGCGCGCCGCCGCCAGGAACTGATGAAGCGGCTCGCCGACCTGATGCCGGTCTACGCGAAGGCGATCGGCAAGCGCGTCGAGACGCTGCCGCCGTATGCGGGCATCAGCGCGGTGCGCCGCCGCCCCGCCTCACCCGTCAGTTGATCTCGGCCGGCTCGCCGTTCACGACGAGGCCGTTGGCCTGCACCCAGCGTACTTCGTCGCCGGGACTGCGGCCGAACATGCGCTTGAACTCGCGGCTGAACTGCGAGGCGCTCGCATAACCGACGCGCGCGGCCGCCGCGCCGGCGCTGACGCCTTCCTGCACCATCATCAGCCGCGCGTTGTGCAGCCGCGTGGCCTTCACGTACTGCATCGGCGAGGTGCCCGTCACGCTGCGGAAATGCGTGTGGAACACCGCGGCGCTCATGCCGGCCTCGGCCGCGAGCGCGTCGATCGAATGCTCGCCGCCGAGATTGAGGTGGATACGCCGCAACGCCTTGGCGATCCGTCCGAAGTGATGCCGCTGGCCGAGCGCCGCGCGGATCGCGTCGCCCTGCTCGCCCGTCAGCACGCGGTAGCCGATCTCGCGCATGATCGAGGGACCGAGCACGCGTGTGTCGTGCGGCGACTGCAGCGTTTCGAGCAGGCGCAGCACCGCGTCGGCGAGCGGCGCGCCGAGCGGCGTCGAGCAGATGCTGTCCGGCTCGCTCGCGGCCGCGCCGTGCGTTTCCTCCAGCAGCATCGCGAGTTCGGCGATCACGCCGAGGTCGATGCGCACCGAGATCGCCAGGAACGGGCCATGCGGCGCCGTGTAGGTTTCGCACTCGAACGGCAGCGGCACCGACAGCACCAGATACTGGCGCTCGTCGTAGACGAACGTGCGCTCGCCGACGTAGCCGACCTTGCGGCCTTGACAGACGATCACGATGCTCGGCTCGTAGAGTACCGGGCAGCGCGGCACGGTGGTGCTCACGCGCATGAAGCGCACGCCTTCGAGCGCCGCGTCGGTCGAGCCGTCATGCGGCGCGAGCCGGTCGATCAGCGCGATCATGCGCCGCTGCACGCGCAGGTCGCCATCCGGTATCAGGGGTTCGAAGCTCATTTCGTATCCTTTACCGGTAATAGGATCAGGCTTGCAATCTAGCACCGCGGACGGCCAGCGCGTGCTGCGCCCGCACAATTCAAGAGGAAAAGGCAAAGCTTCAAGACCTTCAGGTATATCGACGCGCCGCCCCCGTCCTTAGTATGGGAACCCGTTTCGCGCCGCCGGCCGCTGCGGCGG
Source organism: Burkholderia plantarii (assembly GCF_001411805.1). Taxonomy (NCBI): domain Bacteria; kingdom Pseudomonadati; phylum Pseudomonadota; class Betaproteobacteria; order Burkholderiales; family Burkholderiaceae; genus Burkholderia; species Burkholderia plantarii. The sequence continues at coordinate 4,077,927 of NZ_CP007212.1, forward strand.
GCGCGCGGATCGTCTCGAATCCCACGGTAAGGAGCCTCCCAATGAGCACGACTTACGCTTACGCGGCGCAAAGCGCGACCAGCCCGCTCGCCCCCCTCCAGATCGAACGCCGCGACCTGCGCGAGCTCGACGTCCAGATCGAAATCCTCTACTGCGGCGTCTGCCATTCCGACCTGCACCAGGCGCGCAACGAATGGCGCAACTCGATCTATCCGGTGGTGCCGGGCCACGAGATCGTCGGCCGGGTCACGGCGGTCGGCCCCGAAGTCAGCCGCTTCAAGGCCGGCGACCTGGTCGGCGTCGGCTGCCTGGTCGATTCGTGCCGCACCTGCGCGAGCTGCTCGGAAGGCCTCGAGCAATATTGCGAAAACGGTTTCGTCGGCACCTACAACGGCGAGGACCGCGTGACGGGCGACATCACCTTCGGCGGTTACTCGTCGCAGGTCGTCGTCGACGAGGCGTTCGTGCTGCGCGTGCCCGAGAAGCTCGAGCTCGCCGCCGCCGCGCCGCTGCTCTGCGCCGGCATCACCACCTACTCGCCGCTGCGCCAGTGGGGCGCCGGCCCGGGCAAGAAGGTCGGCATCGTCGGCCTGGGCGGCCTTGGCCACATGGGCGTGAAGATCGCGCGCGCGATGGGCGCGCACGTGGTGCTGTTCACCACCTCGCCGTCGAAGATCGAGGACGGCAAGCGCCTGGGCGCGCACGAAGTGGTGATCTCGAAGGACGAGGCGCAGATGAACGCGCACGCCAACAGCTTCGACCTGATCGTCAACACGGTGGCCGCGCAGCACGACCTGAACCCGTTCCTGAACCTGCTCAAGCGCGACGGCACGATGACGCTGGTGGGCGCGCCCGAGCACGACCATCCGTCGCCGAACGTGTTCAACCTGATCCTCAAGCGCCGCCGCCTGGCCGGCTCGCTGATCGGCGGCATCGCCGAGACGCAGGAGATGCTCGATTTCTGCGCCGAGCACGACATCGTGTCTGACATCGAGCTGATCAGGATTCAGGACATCAACCACGCGTATGAACGGATGCTCAAGAGCGACGTGAAGTACCGCTTCGTGATCGACATCGCTTCGCTGAAGGACGCGGCGTAAGCGCCGTCGCTACCCGGCTTCGGGGCCGGGCATGAGCGAGGTATGGGCGGGAAAGGAAAAACGCCACCGGGAGCGATTCCGGTGGCGTTTTTTTGTTGGATCCGACAAGCGGCGGGCGGCCTCTGCTTACTTGTAGTCGTAATCCACCGTCAGCGGCGCATGATCGCTGAACTTGATGTCGCGGAAGATCGAGGTTTCCTTCGCCGTCCCCGCCACGCCCGGCGTGGCGATCTGGTAATCGATCCGCCACCCCACGTTCTTCGCGTAGGCCTGGCCGCGGTTGCTCCACCACGTGTACTGGTCGGGGCGCGGGTCGAGCGTGCGGAACACGTCCACGTAGCCGACGTCGTCGAACAGCTTGGTCAGCCACGCGCGCTCCTCGGGCAGGCAGCCGGAATTCTTCTGGTTGCTCTTCCAGTTGCGGATGTCGATTTCCTTGTGGACGATGTTCACGTCGCCGCAGACGATCACCTCGCGCCTGGCCTTCAGCTCGGCCAGATGCGGCATGAATTCGTCCATGAAGCGGTACTTGGCCTGCTGGCGCTCGTCGCCGCTCGAGCCCGACGGCACGTACACCGACACCACCGACAGCTTGCCGAAGCGCGCCTCGACGTAACGCCCCTCGGCGTCGAACTCGCTGCTGCCGTAGCCGATGATCACGTCGTCGGGCTCGCGGCGCGTGTAGAGCCCCGCGCCGCTGTAGCCCTTCTTCTGGGCATGGTGGAAGTAGCCGGTGAAACCGTGCGGCGCCGCGAATTCGGCGGGCAGGTCGTCGGCCGACACCTTGATTTCCTGCACGCAGACGCAATCGGCCTGCTGGTCGCCGAGCCAGTCGAAGAAGCCCTTCTTCGCGGCGGAGCGGATGCCGTTCAGGTTCGCCGTAATGACACGCAGCATGATGTGTTTCCGTTCAGTGTTCCGGGTTCGATGGATGGGTTTCGCGGCGGCGAGGCAAGCCGGGCGCGGCGGCGCTCACTCGATCTTCACGCCCGCGAGCTCGGGCTTGGCGGGCGGATAGGCGAGCTTCATCGCCGTCAGCTCGCGCAGCAGCAGCTCGGCGATCATCACGTTGCGATGCGTCTTCGAGTCGGCCGGGATCATGTACCACGGCGCGTGCGGCGCCGAGGTGGCGGCCAGCGCGTCGCGGTAGGCGATCTGGTAGGCGTCCCAGTCCTTGCGCGCCTCGATGTCGGACAGGTCGAACTTCCAGTGCTTGTTCGGATCGTCCACGCGCGCCTGCAGCCGCGCGCGCTGCTCGTCCTTCGAGATGTGCAGGAAGCACTTGACGATGGTCGTGCCGGACTCCGACAACATCGCCTCGAACTGGCGGATCTGCCGGTAGCGGCGCTCGCATTCGGCCTTGTCGATGCCGCCCTTTACGCGCGGCACCAGCACGTCCTCGTAGTGGCTGCGGTTGAAGATCGTCAGCTCGCCGGCGGCCGGCACCTGCGCGTGGACGCGCCAGAGAAAGTCGTGCGCGAGCTCGACCGCGGTGGGCGCCTTGAACGGCACGACGCGCAGGCCGAGCGGATCGACCTCGTGGAACACGGCGCGCACGGTGCCGTCCTTGCCGCTGGTATCCATGCCCTGCAGCACCAGCAGCAGGCGCTTGCGCGGCTGCGTATGCAGCATGTCCTGCAGCGCGTCGATCTGCATCGACAGCTCGGACAGATGTGCGCGATCGGTGTCCTTCGAGCCGGCCGAGAACGGCTTGGCGCCGGGCTCGAACGCGTCGAGCTGGAACGCCGCGGCGGCCTTCTCGTCGGTGTGGTACGGCACGCGGAAATCGTCGAGCGACGCTTGCTTCGCCATCAATGCCTCCTGGACGGGATTCGGAAGTCGCGATGCGGCGCAAGCCGCCGAGCATAACGCAAGCGGCCGGCCCGCAGCGGCGGACGCGGCCACCACCGCCGACCGCCGCGTGGGAGCCGCGCTCAGCCGAGCTTCTTCTTCAGCAGCTCGTTGACCTGCGCCGGGTTTGCCTTGCCCTTGGTCGCCTTCATCGCCTGGCCGACCAGCGCGTTGAACGCCTTCTCCTTGCCGGCGCGGAATTCCTCGACCGACTTCGCGTTGGCGGCCAGCACCTCGTCGATGATCGCCTCGAGCGCGCCGGTGTCGGAAATCTGCTTGAGGCCCTTCGCCTCGATGATGCGGTCGGCCGCGGCGTCGTCGGTGGCCTTCTCGTCCCAGATCGCCTGGAAGATTTCCTTGGCGATCTTGTTCGAGATGGTGCCGTCGGCGATCCGCTGCAGCACCAGCGCGAGCTGCGCGGCCGATACCGGGCAGGCGTCGATCTCGATGCCTTCGCGGTTCAACAGCGACGACACGTCGCCCATCAGCCAGTTGGCGGCGGTCTTCGCGTTCGCGGTGCCGGCCTTGGCGACCACCGCCTCGAAATAGGCGGCCATCGCCTTGCTGGAAGTCAGCACCACCGCGTCATAGGGCGTCATGCCGTACTGCCCGGCGAAGCGTTGCTGCATCGCGGCCGGCAGTTCGGGCATCTCGCCGCGCACGCGCTCGACCCACTTCGGATCGATCACCACCGGCATCAGGTCAGGGTCAGGGAAGTAGCGGTAGTCCTGCGCGTCTTCCTTGCTGCGCATCGAGCGCGTCTCGCGCTTGTCCGGATCGTACAGGCGCGTTTCCTGCACCACCTCGCCGCCGTCCTCGATCAACTCGATCTGGCGCCGCACTTCATGGTTGATCGCGTCCTCGAGGAAGCGGAACGAGTTCAGGTTCTTGATCTCGGCGCGCGTGCCGAATTTCTCCTGGCCGACCGGGCGCACCGAAACGTTCGCGTCGCAGCGGAACGAGCCTTCCTGCATGTTGCCGTCGCAGATGCCGAGCCACACCACCAGCGCGTGCAGCGCCTTGGCGTAGGCCACGGCCTCGGCCGCGCTGCGCATCTCGGGCTCGGTGACGATCTCGAGCAGCGGCGTGCCGGCGCGGTTCAGGTCGATGCCGGTCATGCCGGCAAAATCCTCGTGCAGCGACTTGCCGGCGTCTTCCTCAAGGTGCGCGCGCGTGAGGTTGATGGTCTTCGCGTAGGCTTCCTTGCCGGTCTTCTCGTTGGCGGGCACCTGGATCGTGATGCGGCCGCCCTGCACGACCGGAATCTCGTACTGGCTGATCTGATAGCCCTTCGGCAGATCCGGGTAGAAGTAATTCTTGCGCGCGAAGATGCTGCGCGGCGCGACCGTCGCGTCGACCGCGAGGCCCAGCCGGATCGCGCGCTCCACGGCGCCGCGGTTCAGCACCGGCAGCACGCCGGGCAGCGCCAGATCGACCGCGCAGGCCTGGGTGTTGGGCTCGGCGCCGAACTGCGTCGAGGCACCCGAGAAGATCTTCGAGGCGGTCGACAGCTGCGCGTGCGTCTCGAGACCGATAACGACTTCCCATTGCGTCATTGCTTAACTCCCCGCCGGAACTTGCTTATGCCAATCGGTCGCGCGCTGGAACGCGTCGGCGACCTGCAGCATCCGGGCTTCGTTGAAATAGTTGCCGATGATCTGCAGGCCGACCGGGCGCCGCGCGTTCGCACCGGCGCCGAAGCCGCACGGCACGCTCATGCCGGGCAGCCCCGCCAGGCTGACCGACAGCGTGTAGATGTCGGCCAGGTACATCTGCAGCGGATCGTCGCCCTTGGCGCCGAGATCCCAGGCCACGGTGGGCGAGGCCGGCCCCATGATCACGTCGCACCGCTCGAACGCGTTCTGGAAATCCTGCGCGATGATGCGGCGGATCTTCTGCGCCTGCAGGTAGTACGCGTCGTAGTAGCCATGCGACAGCACGTACGCGCCCACCAGGATGCGGCGTTTCACTTCCGGGCCGAAACCCTCGGCGCGCGACTTCTTGTACATGTCGAGCAGGTCGCGGTACTCGGCCGCGCGATGGCCGTAGCGCACGCCGTCGAACCGCGACAGGTTCGACGAGGCCTCGGCCGGCGCGATCACGTAGTAGACCGGGATCGACAGTTCCGTCTTCGGCAGCGACACCGGCACCAGCGTGGCACCGAGCGCCTCGTACTGCTTGAGCGCCGCGTCGATCGCCGCGCGCACGTCGTCGGCCAGACCCGCGCCGAAATACTCGTCCGGCAGGCCGATGCGCAGGCCCGCGAGCGGCTTGCCGGCCGGCGCGTCGGGCGTCCACGGCGCGCCCAGGTGGCGGCCGAAGTTCTCGTCGTCGCGCTCGAGGCTGGTGGAGTCGCGCGTGTCGAAGCCGGCCATCGCGTCGAGCAGCAGCGCGCAGTCGGCCGCGCTCTGCGCCATCGGGCCGCCCTGGTCGAGCGACGAGGCGAACGCGATCATGCCGTAGCGCGACACCCGGCCGTAGGTCGGCTTGATCCCCGTCACGCCGGCGAACGAGGCCGGCTGGCGGATCGAACCGCCGGTGTCGGTGCCGGTGGCGGCCGGCGCGAGCCGCGCGGCCACCGCCGCCGCGCTGCCGCCCGAGCTGCCGCCCGGCACGGCTCGCGTGTCCCACGGGTTCTTCACGGCGCCGAACGCCGAGTTCTCGTTGGACGAACCCATCGCGAACTCGTCCATGTTGGTCTTGCCGAGCGTGACCATGCCGGCCGCGGCGAGCCGCTCGACCACGGTCGCGTCGAACGGGCTGGTGTAGTTCGCGAGCATCTTCGAGCCGGCGGTCGAGCGCCAGCCGCGCGTGACGAACACGTCCTTGTGCGCGATCGGCAGGCCGGCGAGCGGGCCGGCGCGGCCGGCCGCGCGCGCGGCGTCGGCCTCGCGCGCCTGCGCCAGCGTGAGCTCGGCGTCGACGTGGACGAACGCATTGAGCGCGCTCGCCGCGTCGATGCGTTGCAGGTAGAGCTGCGCGAGCTCGACGGCCGAGGTTTGGCCGGCGTCGAGCGCGGCGCGCAGTTCGGTCAGGCTGTTTGCGTGCATTGCTGGAGAATTCCTGGATGCTTGTGTACTCGCGGCACGGCCGCGAGACCGGGGCCGGCCGCTGCCGGCCGCGCTGGGTCCATCAAGCTTATTCGATCACCTTCGGCACGAGGAACAGGCCGTCCTGGACGGCCGGCGCCGGACGTTGATTCTCGTCGCGATTGACCGTCTCGGTGACGACGTCGTCGCGCAGACGCTGCGCGACTTCCTGGATCTGCTCGATCGGGTGCGCGAGCGGGGCGATACCGTTCGTATCGACGGCCTGCATCTTCTCGACGAGACCGAAGAAATCGTTGAGCTGGCCGAGCGTCTGCCCGGCCTCGGTATCGTTCATCTCGAGCCGCGCGAGGTGCGCGATGCGTTTCACGTCGTTCAGGGTCAAAGCCATGCGGTCACCGGAAAAACTGGGCTGCGCGACGCCTTGGAAGCCGGGTCGCGACAGGGGGTTGGAGGACTCGTTCGCACCCTCAAAATTCGGGCGCGAAGCGGTGAATTGACGGTCCGTTTGGGTTCGAATACCCCGAAATTATAAGGTATCATTACGCGTTCGACCCAGCGCCGGACCGACCCTCCCGCACGACCCACCGTTAGCTGCAAGCCGGCTGCAAGTCAGCCGCCTGCCAGGCGGGATGCAAGCGGGACGCGCGACGGTCCCGGTAGATTTCACTCGCGGCTTCGAGGTCCAGAGGCGGCCGCTCCCCGCCCGATCCGAGGCTGTTATTTTTTCCGCCGCCCGCCCAGCGTCCCGTCCGCCGGGTCGGCCCAGAGCGAGACAGGATTCTGAATGTTCGGTTTTTTGCGCAGCTACTTCTCCAACGATCTCGCGATCGATCTCGGCACCGCAAACACCCTCATCTACATGCGCGGCAAGGGCATCGTCCTCGATGAGCCGTCCGTCGTGTCGATCCGCCAGGAAGGCGGCCCCAACGGCAAGAAGACGATCCAGGCCGTCGGCAAGGAAGCCAAGCAGATGCTCGGCAAGGTGCCGGGCAACATCGAGGCGATCCGTCCGATGAAAGACGGCGTGATCGCCGACTTCACCGTCACCGAGCAGATGATCAAGCAGTTCATCAAGACGGCGCACGAGTCGCGGATGTTCTCGCCCTCGCCGCGCATCATCATCTGCGTGCCGTGCGGCTCGACCCAGGTCGAGCGCCGCGCGATCAAGGAAGCCGCGCACGGCGCCGGCGCCTCGCAGGTCTACCTGATCGAGGAGCCGATGGCCGCGGCGATCGGCGCCGGCCTGCCGGTGTCGGAAGCCACCGGCTCGATGGTGGTCGACATCGGCGGCGGCACCACCGAAGTGGGCGTGATCTCGCTGGGCGGCATCGTCTACAAGGGCTCGGTGCGCGTGGGCGGCGACAAGTTCGACGAGGCGATCGTCAACTACATCCGCCGCAACTACGGCATGCTGATCGGCGAGCAGACCGCCGAGGCGATCAAGAAGGAAATCGGCTCCGCGTTCCCGGGCTCCGAGGTCAAGGAGATGGAAGTGAAGGGCCGCAACCTGTCGGAAGGCATTCCGCGCAGCTTCACGATCTCCAGCAACGAAATCCTCGAGGCACTGACCGATCCGCTGAACCAGATCGTCTCGTCGGTGAAAATCGCCCTCGAACAGACGCCGCCGGAACTGGGTGCCGACATCGCCGAGCGCGGCATGATGCTGACGGGCGGCGGCGCGCTGCTGCGCGACCTGGACCGCCTGCTGGCCGAGGAAACCGGCCTGCCGGTGCTGGTCGCCGAAGACCCGCTGACCTGCGTGGTGCGTGGCTCGGGCATGGCGCTCGAGCGCATGGACAAGCTCGGCAGCATCTTCTCCTACGAGTGATGCGCTCCGGGCCGCGGCCGGCCCGGCACGCGGGGGCCGACCACCGCGCCCCCATCCCGGCATGCAGCAGATACCGATAACGCGCGCGCGAGGCCACGGCTTGTCACGATCAGCCGAACCGCCGCGCGTTTTGCGCGTCTGAGGAACATTTAACCGATCGAGCGCCCGGCGCCGACCATGGAATACAGTCCGCCGCCCCTCTTCAAGCAAGGTCCGTCCGCGCTCGCGCGGCTGATCTTCTTCGTCGCGCTGGCGATCGCGCTCCTCGTCTCGGACGCGCGCTTCAGCACGCTCGAAATCGTCCGGGGCATTCTCGGCACCGCGCTGTACCCGCTGCAGCGGGCCGCGCTGGTGCCGCGCGACCTGTTCATGGGCGCGGCCGATCTCGCCGCGACCAACGCGTCGCTGCGCCACGACAACCAGCAGTTGCACCAGCGCAACCTGACGCTGTCGCTGCAGGCCAATCAGGCCGCCCTGCTCGCGGCCGACAACGCCCACCTGCGCGCCGTGCTCGGCCTGCGCGCGCGCATCGCCGCGCAGGCCACGCCGGTCGAGATCCAGTACGACACGAGCGACCCGTTCTCGCAGAAGGTCGTGATCGGCCGCGGCCCGCACGACGAGATCCAGAACGGCGCGCCGGTGGTCACCGAGGACGGCGTGATCGGCCAGATCACACGCGTGTTCCCGCTGCAGGCCGAGATCACGCTGATCACCGACCGCGATCTCGCGATCCCCGTGCAGGTGCTGCGCACCGGGCTGCGCAGCGTGATCTACGGCACTCCGAAGGGCGACTCGCTGGACCTGCGCTTCGTGCCGACCAGCGCGGACCTGATGGTCGGCGACGAGCTCGTGACGAGCGGCCTCGACGGCCTCTATCCGCCCGGGCTGCCGGTCGCCAGGGTGGTCCGCATCGACAAGCTCGCCGATACCGCGTTCGCGCACGTCGTCTGCATGCCGATCGCCGCCGTGCGCGGCGCGCGCGAAATGCTCGTGCTGCACTACCAGAGCGACGTGCCGCCGCGTCCGGTCGATCCGGAGCCGGCCGCCGACAAGAACGCGAAGGGCAGGAAAGGCGCGAAAACCGCCGACAGGGGCAAGGGCGACGGAGCCGCCCAGCCGGCCAGCACGGCCGCCGCGGCCAGCGGCGCCAGATCGGCGGAACAGCCAGCCGGAAAACCCGCTGAAAAGCCCGCCGGAAAATCCGCCGAGCCGGCCGCCGCCCGACCGGCGCCGCGCCCCGCCACGGCGGCGGCCCCGGCCACCGCGCGTCCGGCCCCGGCGGCCCCCGCCGCCGCCCCGTCACGCGGAGCGCAGCCATGAGCCGTCCGCAATACATCCTGCAGCCGGTCAATCCGTACTTCATCGTCTTCAGCCTCGCCGCCGCGTTCCTGCTGAACCTGATGCCGTGGGGGCGGCTGCCCGGCGTGCCCGACTTCGTCGCCGTGGTGCTGCTGTTCTGGAACATCCACCAGCCGCGCAAGGTCGGCATGGGCGTGGCGTTCCTGCTCGGGATCCTGATGGACGTCCACGACGCGGGGCTGCTCGGCGAGCACGCGCTCGCTTACACGCTGCTGTCGTATGGCGCGATCACGATCCACCGCCGCGTGCTGTGGCTCTCGCTCGGCGTGCAGATGTTCTACGTGGCGCCGCTGCTGGTGGTGGCGCAGCTCGTGCCGTTCGTGATCCGCCTCGTGATGGGCGCCGCGTTCCCGGGCTGGAGCTATCTCGTCGACGGGTTCGTGGAGGCCGTGCTCTGGCCGCTCGCGAGCCTCCTGCTGTTGATGCCGCAACGCCGCCCGGTCGATCCGGACGACACGCGGCCGATCTGACCCGCACCGGCCGCCGCATGCCGAGCGTCCCGCCACCGGCCCCCGCCGCGAGCCCCGACACCCGCGCGCAGTCGGCGCGACCGCTTTCCTCCTGACTCGCATGACCGAATTCAAGGACACACAACAGCAGCTCTCGAAGTTCCGCCTGCGCGTCGCGGCGGCGGGGCTGTTCGTGTTCGTCTGCTTCGGGCTGCTCGCGACCCGCTTCTTCTACCTGCAGGTCTGGCAGCACAGCAAATACGCGCTGCAGGCCGACGAGAACCGCATCTCGGTCGCGCCGATCGTGCCGAACCGCGGCATCATCACCGACCGCAACGGCGTGGTGCTGGCGCGCAATTACTCCGCGTACACGCTCGAAATCACGCCGTCGAAGCTGACCGACACGCTCGACAACACCATCAACGCGCTCTCGGAGGTGATCCCGATCGACGCGCGCGACCGCCGCCGCTTCAAGAAGCTGCAGGAGGATTCGAAGAATTTCGAAAGCCTGCCGATCCGCACCCGCTTGAGCGACGAGGAAGTGGCGCGCTTCACGGCGCAGCGCTGGCGCTTTCCCGGCGTCGAGGTGCGCGCGCGGCTGTTCCGGCAATACCCGCTCGGGCCGACGGCCGCGCACGTGATCGGCTACATCGGCCGGATCTCGAAGCGCGACCAGGATCACATCGACGCGATGAGCGAAGCGAACGACGGCGATCCCGAGCACTACGACCCGCGCCGCGACGCCAACAACTACAAGGGCACCGACTACATCGGCAAGATCGGCGTCGAGCAGAGCTACGAGACCGAGCTGCACGGCGTGACCGGTTTCGAGGAAGTCGAGGTGACGGCGGGTGGGCGGCCGGTGCGCACGCTGTCGCGCACCCAGGCCACGCCCGGCGACAATCTCGTGCTGTCGATCGACATCGGGCTGCAGCAGGTGGCCGAGCAGGCGTTCGCCGGCAAGCGCGGCGCGCTGGTGGCGATCGAGCCGAGCACGGGCGACGTGCTCGCGTTCGTGTCGTCGCCGAGCTTCGACCCGAACTCGTTCGTCGACGGGATCGACCAGCAGACCTGGGACGAACTCAACACCTCGCCCGACAAGCCGCTGCTGAACCGCCCGCTGCACGGCACCTACCCGCCCGGCTCGACCTACAAGCCGTTCATGGCGCTGGCCGGGCTCGAACTGGGCAAGCGCACGCCCGGCTGGGGCTTCCAGGATCCCGGCTACTTCACGTTCGGCGGCCACACGTTCCGCAACGACGTGCGCTCGGGCCAGGGCTGGGTCGACATGAACCGCGCGATCATGGTGTCGAACGACACCTACTTCTACATGCTCGCGCGCGACCTCGGCGTGACCAACATCGCGAACTTCATGAAGCCGTTCGGCTTCGGCCAGATCACCGGCATCGACGTGCAGGGCGAAGCGCGCGGCGTGCTGCCGTCGCCGGAATGGAAGCGCAAGACGTTCCGCAAGCCCGCGCTGCAGAAGTGGTACGACGGCGAAACCATCAGCCTCGGGATCGGCCAGGGCTACAACTCGTTCACGATCCTGCAGCTCGCGCACGCGATGGCCACGCTGGCCGACAACGGCGTCGTGATGAAGCCCCACCTGGTCAAGGAAATCGAGGACCCGATCACGCGCGAGCGGCACCTGACCGTGCCGAAGGAAAGCGCCGTGATCCCGCTCAAGCAGGCCAACATCGACGTGGTCAAGCGCGGCCTGGAGAACGTGATCGAGAACCCGTCCGGCACCGCCTACCAGGTCTTCCGCGGCGCGCCCTACACGGCGGCCGGCAAGACCGGCACGGCGCAGGTTTTCTCGCTGCAGGGCTCGAACTACCGCGGCCACCTGCTTGCCGAACGGCTGCGCGACCACGCGCTCTTCACCGCCTACGCGCCGGCCGACCATCCGCGCATCGCGCTCGCGCTGATCGTCGAGAACGGCGGCTGGGGTGCGCAGTCAGCCGGCCCGATCGCGCGCAAGGTGCTCGACTTCTATCTGGTCGAGCGCCAGAACCCCGTCAACGAGGCTACCGCGGTGGCCGCCGCCGCCTCGGCCACCGCACCCGTCAGCGCGCCCGTGGTCGGCGACACCACCCAGCCCGTGGAAATCGCGGCCGGCTTCACGGCGCTGCCGCAGCCGGTGCCGCCCGCCGCCGCGAGCGCGGCCGCCGCGGCCAGCGGCGCGAGCGCGGCCGATGCAGCCTCGGGCGGCATGCCCGATGGCGCGGGCGCGTCCGGCTCCGGTGATTCCGCCGGCGCCGCGGCGCCCGTCGAGGCCAGCCTGCCGCCCGCCCGGCGGCTGCCGCGCAGGCCGCACCGCGCGCCCGCGAGCGCGGCCTCCGCGCCCGCCGCGGCGCGCGACGAACGCACTCCCGCCCGGCCCGCCGCGGCCGGCATCGACGAATAACGGAGAAAGGCATGCAATTCGACAAGCGCGCCTGGCTCGACAAGGCCAAACAGATGTTCGCGGGCTTCGACCGCCCGCTCGCGCTGATCGTGTTCCTGCTGCTCTGCGTGGGCATCGTCACGCTCTACAGCGCGAGCATCGACATGCCCGGGCGCGTCGAGGACCAGCTTCGCAACATCATGCTGACGTTCGTGCTGATGTGGATCATCGCGAACATCCCGCCGCAGACGCTGATGCGCTTCGCGGTGCCGCTCTACTCGTTCGGCATCGCGCTGCTGGTGGCCGTCGCGCTGTTCGGGATGACCAAGAAGGGCGCGAAACGCTGGCTCAACATCGGCGTCGTGATCCAGCCGTCGGAGATCCTCAAGATCGCCACGCCGCTGATGCTCGCCTGGTACTACCAGCGCCGCGAGGGCGGGATTCGCTGGTACGACTATCTGGTCGCGTTCGGCATCCTGCTGCTGCCGGTCGGGCTGATCGCCAAGCAGCCCGACCTCGGCACCGCCGTGCTGGTGCTGGCGGCCGGCCTGTTCGTGATCTACCTGGCCGGGCTGTCGTTCAAGCTGATCGTGCCGGTGCTCGTCGCCGGCGTGATCGCCGTGGTCGCGATCGCCACCTTCGAGGACAAGATCTGCCAGCCGCAGGTGGTCTGGCCGCTGATGCACGACTACCAGAAACACCGCGTCTGCACCCTGCTCGATCCCACCACCGATCCGCTCGGCAAGGGCTTCCACACGATCCAGGCGGTGATCGCGATCGGTTCGGGCGGGCCGTTCGGCAAGGGCTACCTGAAGGGCACGCAGGCCCACCTCGAGTTCATCCCCGAGAAGCACACCGACTTCATCTTCGCGGTGTACTCCGAGGAATTCGGGCTCGCGGGCGGCCTCGTGCTGCTCACGCTCTACATGGCGCTGATCACGCGCGGGCTGATCATCGCCGCGCAGGGCTCGACGCTGTTCGGGCGCCTGCTGGCCGGCTCGCTGTCGCTCGGCTTCTTCACCTATGCGTTCGTCAACGTCGGGATGGTCAGCGGCGTGTTGCCGGTGGTGGGCGTGCCGCTGCCGTTCATGAGCTACGGCGGCACCGCGCTGATCACGCTCGGCGTCGCGACCGGCCTGATCATGAGCGTCGGGCGGCAGAAGCGGCTGATGAAGTCGTAGCAGGCCGGCCCCGCTTGCGTCGATGTGCAGGATGCCCGCGTGAGCGGGCATTTTTCATTGGGGCGACCGGTTGGCGAGGGGCCGGTTCGCGAGGAGCCGGTTCGCGGGGCGATCGTTTCGCCGGGCGGCGTGCCCGACGACGGCGAGGGCCCGGCCCGGGCCGATCGCTTCCGTCTTGGCACCGGCGATGCCGTTCAACGCCACGCAGCGGGCATCGCCAGCCGGGTTCACCGCGCGACGCGCGGCAACCGGATCGCACCGCGCGCCGGCCATGCCGCCCGTGCCGGCCGCTCGTACGATAACCGCGGCGCAGCGATCTGGCCGCGGCGCCGCGCGTTCACTGCGAGGCCGGTTGCGCGGCCGACGCCTGCGAAGCGGCCGCCGCCACCTGCGCGCGCAGGATCCCGCTGAGCTCCTGATACTTCAGCGCGGCCACCTCGTCGCCCTGCGTCGCCGCCGCCGCGTAATAGGCGCGCGCGATGTTCAGGTTCACCGCGACGCCGTCGCCGCCGTGCTCGTAGAACGAGGCGGTCACGTATTGCGCGACCGGCTCGCCGGCGTCGGCCGCCCTCTGGTACCAGACGAACGCCTCGTGGTTGTCGCGCGGCGTGCCGCGACCGTCCAGGAACTGGTTGGCGAGCGCGAGTTCGGCCTGCACGCTGCCCTGCTGCGCCGCCTTCAGATACCAGCCGTGCGCCGCCGTCGCGTCGCGCGCGACGAACTGGCCGTCGTCGTACATCGTCGCGAGCACGTATTGCGCTTGCGTCATGCCGGCCCCGGCCGCCTCGGTCAGCCAGCGCACGCCGTCCGGCACGCTGGCGGCCGTGCCCTCGCCCTTGAGCAGCATCATTGCGTAGTTGAACTGCGCGAGCCGGTCGCCGCGCGCCGCCTCACGCCGGAAGCCGGCCAGCGCGGCCGGATAGTCGCCCGCGTTGTAGTCCGCGACGGCCGACTCGGTGGTCGCGCGCGAGGCTTTCGGCTTGCCGGCGTGTTTCGGCGCCTTCGCGGCGGGCCGGCTCGCGGCCGCGGCGGCCGGCGCCGAGGCCGCGGCATCGGCCGCCTGCGCCGGCCCGTTCGCCGCGAACCACGCGAGCGCCACGCCGAGCGCGAGCACGCCGCCGACGCGCCGACGCGCGGGCATTTCCTGCATGGCGCGCCGCGCCCGCATCCGTAAGCCGTTCATGTCCATTCCTCCTGCGTCACGCGCGGACCGCCGCGCGTCGGATCCCGCGCGACCCGCGCGCGCGCGATCCGATGTTTCGCCGCGCGGGGCGGCGAAGTCGTTGTTGTAATCGGGGGAAGGCGTGAGCGACGCGAGGCGGCTGCCGGCTCCCGAGCGGGTGGCGGCGCGCGGCGGCGAGCGACCGGATCGGCCCGCGGCACCACGCGCGCGACGATCATACAGCGGCCAGAAATGTGCTGCCGGGCGCGGACGCGGCGCGGGAAACGGCCGGGCGAAGCGGTCGCGACGGTGGGGAAAGGAAGCGGGCAACGGCGCCGCGGGCAAGGCGCCCGCCAGCGCGGCGGCAAACTGGAACGGCGAAAAAACCGCGCAAAGGCGGGAGAAAGCGGTGAGCACGGCACGCCGCGCATCAGCGACGCACGCGCCGGACAGCCAGATGAATTGCGCCGAACGACATCGACAGGCATCGACAGGCAGAGCCGCCACGAGCGGGTAAATGCACCCGGCACGCACCAACGCCGCCGGCGCGCTCGTACAACCGCTTCTCAGCGGCCCGGCTCGCGCTCCACGTCGGCCCAGCAGTTCGGCGTCTCGTAGAGCCGCACGCGCTCAAGGCGAAGGTTTACGCCGTAGTGCGCGTCGTAGACGTTCGCGAGGATGTCGAACGCGATCGCCGCGAGGTTCTCGACGGTGGGGATGCGGTCGAGCACGACCGTCTTGTGGTCGGCCATCTTCTCGAGGAACGAGCGCACCACCTCGTCGCGCGCGTAGACGAGGAACGCGTGGTCCCACTTGCCGACCAGATGCTCCATCGCGAGCGACTTCACGTCGGCGAAATCCATCACCATGCCGCGGTCCGGCGCGCCCTCGACGTCGACGAGGTCGCCGCGCAGCGTGATTTCGAGCACGTAGCGATGGCCATGCAGGTTGCGGCACTGGCTGCGGTGGTCGGGGATGCGGTGCCCCGCGTCGAATTCGAGTTTTCGGGTAATCAGCACGATGAGTGAAGCTCGCGGCTCAGGGAATGTTCAGGTATTTGTGGGTCTGCATCGACAGCCGCCATTGCGGATGGCGCTTGCACCAGTCGATCGCGAGCTTCGTATTGATGTCGCGCGAGGGGCCGTCCATCGGCTGCACGAGGAAGTACTCGAAATCGAGCCCCGCGTACTCGGCGAGGCGCTGGTTGTCCTGCGGGATCACGACCTTCAGTTCGTGCCCGCGGGTCACCACCAGCGGCGCGTCGGCCTTCGGGCTCACGCAGATCCAGTCGATCGTGTCGAGCACCGGCAGCGAGCCGTTGGTCTCGATCGCGATCTCGAAGCCGCGCGCATGCAGCGCGTCGACGAGCGGCTGGTCGAGCTGCAGCATCGGCTCGCCGCCCGTGCAGACCACGAAGCGGTGCGCCTCGCCCGCCGGCCACAGCGCCGCGACCTGATCGGCGAGCAGCTCGGGCGTCTTGAACTTGCCGCCGTTCTCGCCGTCGGTGCCGACGAAGTCGGTATCGCAGAACCGGCAGACGGCGCTGTCGCGGTCGGCCTCGCGGCCGGTCCACAGATTGCAGCCGGCGAAGCGGCAGAACACGGCCGGGCGCCCGGCGTTCGCGCCCTCGCCCTGCAATGTGTAGAAGATTTCCTTGACCGTGTACGTCATCGCTCGTGCGGCGGCTCGACGCCGCCCGTTCCATTGGTGCGCGGGATGCCCGCGCGACTGACTGATGCCCGACTGGTCGGGCGCGACCCGCGCGAGAGCCGCCCGGCCGGCGCCGCTTCCAGGGCAATCCTCAACGCGGCACCCCGGAGCGGCACCTCAGGCCGGCGCCTCGGTCACCTGTTCGCCGTTGCGGTACGCCTCGTAGCCGCGCCGGCGCAGCTTGCAGGCCGGGCACGCGCCGCAGCCGAAGCCCCAGTCGTGCAGCTCGGCGCGCTCGCCCACGTAGCAGGTATGCGTCTCGACGCGTACCAGCTCGACCAGCGCGGCGCCGCCCAGCTGCTCGGCGAGCCGCCAGGTGTCGGCCTTGTCGAGCCACATCAGCGGCGTCTCGAGCACCACGCGCGTGTCCATGCCGAGATTGAGCGCGACCTGCAGCGCCTTCATGGTGTCGTCGCGGCAGTCGGGATAGCCGGAGAAATCGGTCTCGCACATGCCGCCCACCAGCACCTTGAGCCCGCGCCGGTAGGCCACGGCCGCCGCGATCGTCATGAACAGCAGGTTGCGGCCCGGCACGAACGTGTTCGGCAGCCCGTTATCGGCCATCTCGATCTCGATCGAGCGCGTCATCGCGGTATCGCTGATCGCGCCGAGCACCGACAGGTCGATCATGTGATCGTCGCCGAGCCGGCCGGCCCACTGCGCAAACCGCGTGCGCAGCGCTTCGCGGACGCCTTCGCGGCACTCCAGCTCGACGCGATGCCGCTGGCCGTAGTCGAAGCCGAGCGTCTCGACGGTCTGGTAACGTTCGAGCGCCCAGGCAACGCAGGTCGCCGAATCCTGGCCGCCGGAAAACAGCACGAGCGCGCCACCCTTAGCGTCTGTCCGAATCACCGTGTACTCCGTGTATCAAGAGGCCCGCGTCGCGCGATGCCGGGGGCGCCGCCAGCATGGCCGACGCCGCGTGAGCGGAGTATGCGGCGGCTCGGCGCCAAACAAAAAAGGACTTGCGGCGCCGGAAAGCTGCGTCCTCAAGTCCTTCAAGTCTTTGAGTCGGCAGGGATTTTATCATGCGGCCCGCGCCTGCGCCGGGTGAGGCCGCGCGCGGCGCGCCTGCCGCGCATCGACTCGCGCAAGGAACCCGCGCGCCGCTTCCCGTTCCGGAAAAAGGAAAAGGTCCAAAAGCCGTGAAGCCTTTGGACCTTTGAATACTTGGTGGCCTGGGTCGGAATCGAACCAACGACACGCGGATTTTCAATCCGCTGCTCTACCAACTGAGCTACCGGGCCAACGAAGAAGTGAGATTATAGTGAGCTCCCCGATGGAGAGCAAGCCCTTTTCCAGAAAATTTCAAAGCCCGCCTTCGGGCACCTTCTTGCCGAGCTCGACGCCGAGCTGCTTGAGCTTGCGATAAAGGTGCGTGCGCTCGAGCCCGGTCTTCTCCGCCACGCGCGTCATGCTGCCGTTCTCGCGTGCGAGGTGGTACTCGAAGTAGGCGCGCTCGAACGCGTCGCGCGCCTCGCGCAGCGGGATGTCGAACGGAATCGCGGCCGCCTGCCCCGCGAGCCCGACCGGCACGCCCGGCTCCTCGCCGAGCGACGGCAGCGCGGCCGCCGAGGCGACCGGCACCGGGCCGGCGGCCGGCTTCGCGGCCGGGTGCTGCAGCACCGGCGCCGCGCCGCGCGCGAGCCCGTGCTCCACCGATTTCAGGAGCTTCTGCAACGCGATCGGTTTCTCGAGAAAATCGAGCGCGCCGATCTTGGTCGCCTCGACCGCCGTGTCGATCGTCGCATGGCCCGACATCATGATCACCGGCATCGTCAGTTGTCCGTGGCTCGCCCACTCCTTCAACAACGTGACGCCGTCGGTATCGGGCATCCAGATATCGAGCAGCACGAGGTCGGGCGCGTGACGCTGGCGATACTCGCGCGCAGCCTGCGCGTTTTCCGCCACCTCGACGACATGTCCTTCGTCGGCGAGGATTTCCGAGAGCAATTCCCGGATGCCCATTTCATCATCTACCACCAGGATGGTTGCCATTTACGCTGCCCTTGTCTGCACTGTTGCTTTTGTCTTGGCGGGTGCCGTTCCGCTGTTCGCTCCGCCTTCGGAGCCCGTCGTGTCGTCGGCGAGTTGCAGGAACAGGATCGACACCTGCGCCCCCTCGACGACCTCGCCCTGCATCCGGTTGCGCAGATCGATCCGCGCACCGTGTTCATCCACGATCTTCTTCACCGTCGCGAGGCCGAGCCCGGTGCCCTTCGCCTTGGTCGTCACGTAAGGCTCGAACGCGCGCGTGAGGATCCGCGCCGGGAAGCCGGGCCCGTTGTCGGACACGGTCAGCCGCACCGCGATGCGCTTCGTGCCGTTCGCATCGGGGTCGCCATATTCTACTGCCCTCGTTTCGAGCGACACACGGGGATGCGCGACCTCGCCCACCGAATCCTGCGCGTTCTGCAGCAGGTTGTGGATCACCTGGCGCAGTTGCGTGGCGTCGCCGCGGATCACCGGCAGCGGCCCCTGCTCGACCACGATCATGTTCTTGCCTTCGCCCACACCGTACAGCGTCAGCACCTCGCTGACGAGATCGTTCAGTTGCAGGTTGCCGAGCACCGCGGGCGGGGTGCGCGCATATTCGCGGAAATCGTCGACCATGCGCTTCATCGCCGCCACCTGATTGACGATGGTGGTGGCGCCGCGCTTGAGCACCTCGGCGTCGGGCGCGGCCAGCTTGTCGGCCAGCTTCATCTGCAGCCGCTCGGCCGACAGCTGGATCGGCGTGAGCGGATTCTTGATCTCGTGCGCGAGGCGCCGCGCGACTTCGCCCCAGGCCACCGAGCGCTGCGCCGAGATCACGTCGGAGATGTCGTCGAACACCACCACGTAGCCCGAAGTCTGCGGATCATGGGCCTCGCCGGCCACCGATGACGCAAGACGCGTGCCGCGCACCAGCAGCGTGAGCGGGTCGGTTTCGCCCGGCACCACCACCGCGAACTGCTGCTGCCAGTGGCCGCGATCCTCGCCGCCGCCCTGGCCCGCCGCCTCGCGGTCGGCGAACGCCTTCCTCACCATCGCGCCGAACTCGGCCACCACCACGATGTGGTCGAGCGCGGTGCCGATCTGCGCCAGGAACGGCTGGCGGAAGATCCGCTCGGCGCCGCGGTTCGCGATGGTCAGCCGGAACTGCCGGTCGAGCACGAACACGCCGGCCGTCAGGTTCGCGAGGATGCTTTCGAGATAAGTTTTCGAATGTTCGAGCGCGACGCGGTTGCGCTCCACGGCGAGCCGCGCCTCGGAAAGCTGCCGCGTCATCGCGTTGAACGACTGCGTGAGGAAGCCGAGCTCGTCGCGCGTCTTCAGCTCGCGCTTGGGCGTGTAGTCGCCCTCGGCCACTTCCTTGGTGCCCTGCGCGAGCAGGAACAGCGGCCGCGCGAGCTGGTTGCCGAGCGCGAGCGCGATCATCATCGCGATGAAGGTGGCGAGGAACAGCGCGAGCGTCAGCGTGCCGATGTACATCTTGCGCAGCCCGCTGCGGCCGAGCGACTTCTCCTGGTACTCGCGATAGGCGCGCTGCACGGCGTCGGCGTTGCGCGCGAGCGAGGGCGAGACCGGCTGGGTCAGCTGCAGGTAGCGCTCGACCGGCTGCAGCAGCGCCGTCGACGAATCGGGGATGCGCTGCACCACGCGCAGCCGCAGCGCGCCCTTCGAGCCGCGCGCGCGCGGATCGCCGTCCACCTCGCCCTCGATCGCCGCATAGCCGCCGTGCTCGCGCGCCTGGCCGAGCATCAGCGACGTGGGCATGTCGTCGGGGATCAGCGCGGCGAAGTTGCCCGAGGCCTGCGCCACGATGTGCAGGTCGGGGGCCGCGCCCGAGCCGGTGTGGCCCGGCTCGACGATGGTCGCGTCCTGCACGCCGAACTGGTCGCGCAGCCGCAGCAGCGTGAGCGTGGTGCCGTTGGTGGTGGCGTCGGCGCTGGCGAGCTGCTCGGACATCAGCCGCGCCTTGTTCTGCAGGTCCGACAGCGACGCGTCGAGCATCCCGCGGCCGAGGTTGAGGCCCGCCGTCAGCGCGGTCTCGACGTT
Source organism: Burkholderia plantarii (assembly GCF_001411805.1). Taxonomy (NCBI): domain Bacteria; kingdom Pseudomonadati; phylum Pseudomonadota; class Betaproteobacteria; order Burkholderiales; family Burkholderiaceae; genus Burkholderia; species Burkholderia plantarii. The sequence continues at coordinate 4,098,047 of NZ_CP007212.1, forward strand.
GACGTCGAACCACGACTCGATGCTGCGCGAGACGAACTGGTACGAGACGATGTAGATGATCCCGCCCGGCACCACGCCGACCAGCGCGAAGAACACGGCGAGCTTGGCCAAAAGGCGCGTGCCGAACTTGCCGCGCCGCAGCCGCACGAAGATCATCCCGACCAGCGCCAGCACCACCAGCAGGAACACCAGCGCGACCAGGATGTTGGCCGTGTAGAGCCACGAGTAGTAGCGATCGAAGAACTCGGTGTTGGCGCTCGCGGCCGCGAGCAGCACCAGCAGCAGCAGCGCCGTGATCGCCACCGTGAGGACGATCACGCGGACGATCAGGCTTCTGCCGAACACGAGGCGCCGCAGGCTATTTCGCACGATCGGCCACCGTAAACGTGAAGCGCTTCCAGTCGGACAGCAGGCTCCAGTCGCGGTTGTTCACCGCGTCGACCTGGAACGGCTTGGGCATCAGCGCCGTGTCGAGCTGCATGCGCACCGAGGCCGTGTAGGTTTCGCCCGCCTGCACCTGGCTGCGGTCGATCACATGCCACGAGGTGACGTGCTGGACCACCGCGAGCGCCTCCTTCAGCGTCGGGAAGCCGAGCTGGAGCCCGCCCGTGGAGACGCGGTACTCGCGCGTGAGCGGCTGGAACGACAGGCGGATGGTCTGCGACACCGACACCGGCTGCTCGTCGAACCAGTACCAGCGCGCGCGGCTCAGCTCGAAGTCGGTCGTGAAGTAGAGCGGGATGCCCTTGTTGACGGCGTCCTCGAGGTTGGCGTTCAGCTCGAACTCGAAGCGCGCGTCGAGCGCCCAGCCGCTGCCGTCCGACTGCAGCGAGGCGCGCTGCACGTTGACCGGCTCGGCATGGACGGGCGCGGCGGCGCCGAGGCACAGCGTGATCGCGACCAGCAGCGCGGCCGCGAACCGAAGTGGAAGGAGGCGAGAGATCGTCACCGTTTCTGAAAGCGCGCGTAGAAGAATCCGTCGTGATCGGCCTGCCGCGCGGCCTCGTCGTGGCCGGCATCCGGCAGCCGGCCCGCGGCGGCCCGCGGCAGCAGTTGCCCGGGCGCGTCCAATCGTACCGCATCTTGAACCGCGCCTTCAAACCAGCGCGCCTGCGCCTCGCCTTCCTCGGGGAAGATCGAGCAGGTCACGTAGAGCAGCTCGCCGCCCGGCTTCAGCAGCGGCCACAGGGCCTGCAGGATGCGGCGCTGCTCGACGACCAGCGCCGCGATGTCGGTCTCGCGGCGCAGCCAGCGGATGTCGGGATGACGCCGCACGATGCCCGAGGCCGAGCACGGCACGTCGGCGAGGATCCGGTCGAACGGCCGGCCGTCGTGCCACGCGTCGGGCGCGCCGGCGTCGCCCACGCGCACCTCGGCGGCCAGCTTCAGGCGCGCCAGATTCTCGCCGATGCGCGTGGCGCGCGACGCGTCGCTTTCGAGCGCGACCACCTCGACGTCGGCCAGTTCGAGCAGATGCCCGGTCTTGCCGCCCGGCGCCGCGCAGGCGTCGAGCACGCGCATGCCGTCGGTCGCGCCGAGCCACTCGGCCGCGAGCTGTGCGCCGGCGTCCTGCACCGACACCACGCCGTCGGCGAAACCGGGAATCCGGTCGACCGGCAGCGGCGCCGCGAGCCGCACCGCGTGGCGGCCGGCAGCGGCCGCCTCGATGCCGTGTTCGCGCAGCGTCGCGAGATAAGCCTCGACGCTCGCGTGCCGCGCGTTCACGCGCAGCGTCAGCGGGCCGGCCACGTCGCCGGCCGCGAGGATCGACTGCCAGGCCTCGGGCCACGCGCGCTCGACCGCCTCGATCCACCACGGACGATAGTTCCAGCGCGCGACGCGATCGGCCCGCGCCTGCGCGACGAGCGTTTCGCGCTCGCGCACGAAACGGCGCAGCACGGCGTTGACGAGCCCCTTCGCGAACGCGGACTCGCGCCGCGCGCCGATCGCGGTCACCGCCTGATCGACCACCGTGAACGGCGTGTAGGCCGCCTCGGCCGGATCGTCGACGAGCAGCGCGAATGCGCAGGCAAGCAGCGCGCGCACGTGCTCGGGCGGCGCCTTGCTGACCAGCGCGCCGATCAGCCAGTCACTGGTGCCGAGTCGACGCATGGTGCGATACGCGATGTCCTGGATCGCACCGCGCGACATCGACTGCGCGGCGCCCGGCTGCGCGGCCTGCACCGCCGCGAGCGCGGCGGGCAGCGCGGTGCCGTGCGCGACGGCCGTGATCGCGCGGGCCGCGCCGTCGAGCGCGAAGCCGAGCGAGTCGGGCGACAGGTGCAGCGGCGACAGGCGCGGCCCGCGCGAGGCAGGCGCGCCGGATGCAGCGGCCGGCGGCGTCGACGGCTTCGGCTGGCGGGAACGGGACGGGCGGGCAGGACGGGGCTGGGTCATCGGATACGGGAGCGAGCGCACTGGCACGGCGCGGGCCGCGCTCCGGGCGAGCACGGCGTCAAACCAGGCATTGTAGCGCGCCGGGCGTCCCGCTCCGACCGGAAAAACCACGGCCCGCGACGCGCCGCATGCCGGCCCGTGGTTCGAACCGACGCGGCGGGCGGTACAGCTCATCGCGCCAACGACAACGACGACGGCCCGGCGGCACGCCATGCGCCGCCGGGCCGTCCGGGTGCCGCTCCTGACGCGCCGCCGGGACGCGAAACCCCCAGCGGCGCCGGTATTTCAGTCGAAACGCCCGGTGCGCGCCATGTCCATGAGACGCGCGATGCGCTCCTCGGTGGCCGGGTGCGTCGAGAACAGGTTCTGGATGGTGCCGCCCGAAAGCGGGTTCATGATCATCATCTGCGCCGTGGCCGGATGGGCCTCGGCCGTCTGGAACGGGATGCCCGACGCATAACGATGAATCTTGTCGAGCGCCGTCGCGAGCGCCTGCGGGTCGCCCGAGATCTGCGCGCCGCCGCGGTCCGCCTCGAATTCGCGGGCGCGCGAGATCGCCATCTGGATCAGCGCGCCGGCGATCGGCGCGAGCAGCGCCACCGCGATGCCGGCGATCGGGTTGGTCGGGCGGCCGTTCTCGTCGCGCCCGCCGAAGAACATCGCGAAGTTCGCGAGCGCCGAGATCGCGCCGGCCATGGTCGCCGAGATCGTCGAGATCAGGATGTCGCGGTGCTTCACGTGCGCGAGTTCATGGGCCATCACGCCGCGCATCTCGCGCTCGGACAGCACGCGCAGGATGCCGGTGGTGGCCGCCACCGCCGCGTGCTCGGGATCGCGCCCGGTCGCGAACGCGTTCGGCGCCGCCTCGTCGATCAGGTAGACGCGCGGCATCGGCAGGTTTGCGCGCGTGGCCAGCTCGCGCACCATCCGGTAGAACTGCGGTGCCGTGGCCTCGTCCACTTCCTGCGCGTTGTACATGCGCAGGACCATCTTGTCCGAGAACCAGTATGAGAAGAAATTCATGCCCAGCGCGATCAGCAGCGCGATCGCCATGCCGCGCGACCCGCCGATCACCCCGCCGATCACGATGAAGAGGGCCGTGATCGCGGCCATCAGCATTGCCGTCTTGACCCAGTTGAACATAGTCGACTCCTTGATCGAAACCACACTCGGCGGCATCCGTGGCGTGCCGCCGAGCGATTGTAAGCGATTCGTTAGATAGGGATGCGCGCGGAAAATTCAATATCTCGAAATTGGCCCGCGCATTACCGGCGTAATCAACGCTGGGTCGCGGCGGCGAGGCGCAGCCCGAGGCCCACGAACGCGCTGCCCACCAGGCGGTCGAGCCATGTCTTCACGGTCGCGTTGCCGCCGAGACGGCGCGTGAGGCTGCCCGCGGCCCAGGCGACGAGCGCGCTCCAGGCCAGCCCCTGCAGCACGAACACGCCGCCCAGCGCGAGAAACGCGAGCGTCTTGTGGGCGCTGTCGGCGGCGACGAACTGCGGGAAGAACGACACGAAGAACAGCACCACCTTTGGATTGAGCAGGTTGGTGGTGACGCCCTGCACGAACAGCTGGCGCAGCGGCCGCGCGGGGCCGGATTGCGCCGCCGCTTGAGTCGCCCCGGCCGCGGCGGGCTTCGTCAATGCGAGCTTCACGCCGAGATAGATCAGGTACGCGGCGCCCGCGAACTTGATCACCGTGAACGCGGCCGGTGACGCCGCGATCAGCGCGGTCAGCCCGAACGCGCAGGCGAGCGAGTGAACGCCGCAGCCGGTCGCGATGCCGGCCGCCGAGACGAGTCCGGCGCCGCGGCCCTGCGCGACGCTGCGGCCGATGATGTACGCGGTGTCAGGGCCGGGCGTGATGTTCAACAGGAACACGGCCAGCACGAAGAAACCAAAATGGATGATGCCGAGCATGGGCGACGCCTGCAACCGCGTGAATGACGTTCGCATTCTACGCGTGTCGCCGGGCCGGTGAATGAGCGTGGATGGCGTGGGCGCATGCCGGTCGCGAGGCGCGGGGCCGGGTTGGGATCGTGACGCGAATCGCACCGGGATCACGACGCCGTTCGCGATGCGGGCCGCAAAACAGGCAGCAAAACAGGCAGCAAAACAGGCCAGGATGCAGGTCGCGCCGGTGGCCCGCAGACATGGCGACCGCCGCGCGAACGCCGCCGCCCGGTAAGGCTCAGCCCGCCTCGGGCAGCGTGAAACGCTGGCCGGCCGCGAGCGGCGCGCCGGCGAGAAACTCGCGCGCGGGCAGGCGCTTGCCGCCCGGCTTCTGCAGCTGCGTGACGCGCAGCGCGCCGTCGCCACAGGCGATCACAACGCCGTCGACGCCGGCCTCGACGATCGTGCCCGGCTCGGCCGCATCGCGCGCGGCGACGGGCTCGGCCGACCACAGCTTGATCACCGTGCCGTCGAGCGTGCCGGCGCCGCCCGGGAACGGATCGAACGCGCGAATCCGGCGCGCGAGCAGGGCGGCCGGCTCGCGCCAGTCGAGCGCCGCCTCGTGCTTGCCGATCTTCTCGGCATAGGTGACGCCCTCGGCCGGCTGCGGCGTCGCGGCCAGCGCGCCGTCGCGTTCGAGCCGCACGAGCGCCTCGACGATCAGCCGCGCGCCCGTTTCCGCGAGCTTGTCGTGCAGCGACGCGGTGGTCTCGTCGGCCGCGATCGCGACGCGCCCTTCGGACAGCATCGCGCCGGTGTCGAGCCCGACGTCCATCTGCATCAGCGTGACGCCGGTCTGCGCGTCGCCGGCCTCGATCGCGCGATGGATCGGCGCCGCGCCGCGCCAGCGCGGCAGCAGCGAGGCGTGGATGTTGATGCAGCCGTGCGGCGGGATCTCGAGCACCTCCTGCGGCAGCAGCAGCCCGTAGGCGGCCACCACCATCACGTCGTGCGGCGTCGCGCGCAGCGTGTCGAGCGCCTCGGCCGCTTCGGCCGGGTACTTGCCGGCGCGGCGCAGCGACGGCGGCTGCGCGACCGGCATGCCGTGATCGAGCGCGTAGCGCTTGACCGCGCTCGCCTGCAGTTTCATGCCGCGACCGGCCGGCCGGTCGGGCTGGGTCAGCACCAGCGGCACCGGGAAGCCGGCCTCGTGGATCGCGGCGAGCGCCGCGGCGGCGAATTCCGGCGTACCGGCGAAGATGACGCGCAACGAATGAGTCATGGAGGATCGGTCAGTCACGCGCGTCACATCGCGCGTTCGAGTTTCTTCATCTTGGACTTGATGCGGTTCTGCTTGAGCGGCGACAGGTACTGCACGAACACGCGGCCGAGCAGGTGATCCATCTCGTGCTGCACGCAGACGGCCAGCAGACCCTCGCAGTCGAGTTCGAACTGCTGGCCCTGCGCGTCGAGCGCGCGCACGCGCACGTGATCGGGCCGCTCGACCTCGTCGTAGACGCCCGGCACCGACAGGCAGCCTTCCTCGTAGATCTGTTTGCCGTCGCTCGACCAGATGATCTCGGGATTGATGAACACGCGCAGTTCGTTCTTGTCCTCGGACGTGTCGATCACGATCACGCGCTCGTGGACGTCGACCTGGGTCGCCGCGAGACCGATGCCGGGCGCCGCATACATGGTCTCGGCCATGTCGGCGACGAGCTTGCGGATCCGGTCGTCGACGGCCGCCACGGGCTTGGCCACCTTGTGCAGCCGTTTGTCGGGGTAATGCAGGATGTTCAGAAGCGCCATGATGTTCGATTCGGAAAGCGGTTGATGCGGCCTTGCGTGCTGGCCGGATCGGCCATCCGGCCGACTGGCCGGGCCGTCGCGGGATCCGGAAGATGAAGCCGGAGTCGCGCGGAATCCACCGCGCAGCCCAACGCCGCGGGCTCGTGCGCGCAACCGTTCGTTTTATTTCGGATGATGAAAATTCTAGCATGGCAGCTTTCGGGCCGCTGGCGGCGCGTCGGGCGGCACCGATGAGCGAGGCGCCGCTCACGCGCGAGGCCCTCCTCGCCTGGCTGCATCTGGCCGCCGTACCCGGCCTGCCGGCGGCGGCCCGCGAAGCACTGCTGCGCGCCTTCGATTCGGTCGAGGCGCTCGTCGGCGCCGATCACGCGACGCTCGCGAGCCTGGCCGGCGAGGCCGCCGCGCGGGCGGTCCACGCGCCGCGCGCCGCCGCGCTCGACGCCGACGCGGATGCCGTGCATGACTGGCTCGCGAAGCCGGGCCACCGGCTCGTCACGCGCCACGACGCCGACTATCCGCCACGTTTCGCGGCGCTCTACGACCCGCCGCCGCTGCTATATGTAAAGGGCGACGCGGCGCGGCTCCACCGGCGCGCGGTGGCGATCGTCGGCAGCCGGCTCGCCACGCCGCAGGGCCGCGCCGACGCGACCTGGTTCGCGCGGGCGCTCGCCGCGGCCGGGCTCGTCGTGGTCTCGGGGCTCGCGCGCGGCATCGACGCCGCCGCGCATCGCGGCGCGCTCGACAGCGCGGCGGGCACCGTCGCGATCGTCGGCACCGGCGTCGATCGCGTCTATCCGGCCGCGCACCACCTGCTCGCCGAGGCGATCGCGCAGCATGGCGCCGTGCTGTCCGAATGGCCGCTCGGCACGCCGGCGCGCGCCGCGAACTTCCCGCAGCGCAACCGCCTGATCGCCGCGCTCTGCGACGGCGTGCTGGTGGTGGAGGCGGCACCGCGCTCGGGTTCGCTGATCACCGCGCGCGCGGCCAACGACATCGGCCGCGACGTGTTCGCGCTGCCGGGCTCGATCCACGCGCCGCTCGCGCGCGGCTGCCATGCGCTGATCCGCGACGGCGCGAAGCTCGTCGAAACACCGGCCGACGTGCTCGAGGAGTTCGGCATCACCGTGCGGGACGCGGTCCGGCAAGCGGCGGCCACGGCGAGCCCGGATACGCGTTTTCGCGCCGCCGCCATCGCCGCGGCGGATTCGCGGCAGGCCGCGCCCATGCATGCCGCCGGCGGGCGGGCGCCGCGCGAAAAAACCGGGCCGAACGAGCGCGAAGTCATGCGGCCGGCCGGACACGGCGCGCCCAACGCCTCCGACACGGAACCGCTGCCGCCCGACGCGCTCGCGCTGCTCGACGCGCTCGGCCACGGCCCGGTGCCGGCCGATCTGCTGGCCTCGCGGGCCGGCCTCGCCGCCGATGTGCTGCCGCACCTGCTGCTGCGGCTCGAGCTGGCCGGCCGCGTCGCCAGCCTGCCCGGCGACCGCTACCAGCGCCTTGATCCGCCCCCGTCCGGCGTTTCGGCCGCCGTGCTACATTCCGGCGACAAGGCGCAGCCCGCGCCGCCGTCATCAAGCAAGGAATCGTCATGCCCGCGCTGAATCTCGATACCGACGCAGATCGGATCACCGAGCGCCTTCGGGATCCGGACGCGCTGCTCGTCGCCTGCCTGTGCGCCGAATGGTGCGGCACCTGCCGCGACTACGCCGAGGTCTTCGAACGGCTCGCGGCCGCGCATCCGGGCGCCTGCTTCGTCTGGATCGACATCGAAACCCACGCCGACCGCCTCGACGAGTTCGACGTCGAGAATTTCCCGACGCTCCTGATCGAGGACGCCAACGCCGTGCGTTTCTTCGGCACGGTGCTGCCGCACGGCGGTATCGTCGAGCGGATGCTCGCGGACCTCACGGCGATTCCCGGCGTCACCCACGCGCCGAAGCTGCGCAATCTACTCGCCGTCGCCGTCTGAGCGCTATCCGAGCAGCCGTCCGGGCCGCGGGCCGCGGACCGATAGCCGCGCAAACCGGGCTCGGCGAGGCCGCCGGGCGCCCCCGGCAGGCCCGCGCCGCCAGACAGTTCGGCGGGCTTGCCGGCGCTTCGGCCCCCACTTATGATGACCCGCTTTTTACACGAGCCGGGTGACAGGCCGGCGCCGTGTGCTATAAAGCCGTCGTAAATGGGCCGTCAGGCGGCCCCCGGTCTACCCAACCAACACGAGTCATGTCCAAAGCACTGATCATTGCGGAAAAGCCCTCTGTCGCGAACGACATCGCGCGCGCCCTGGGCGGCTTTACCAAGCATGACGAATACTTCGAAAGCGACGACTACGTCCTGTCGTCCGCGGTCGGCCATTTGCTCGAGATCGCGGCGCCCGAGGAGTACGAGGTCAAGCGCGGCAAGTGGAGCTTCGCGCATCTGCCCGTCATCCCGCCGCATTTTGATCTCAACCCGATCGCAAAAAGCGAATCGCGGCTGAAGGTCCTGAACAAGCTGATCAAGCGCAAGGACGTTGGCCTGCTGATCAACGCATGTGACGCGGGGCGCGAGGGCGAGCTGATTTTCCGCCTGATCGCGCAGCACGCGAAGGCCAAGCAGCCGATCCAGCGCCTGTGGCTGCAATCGATGACGCCGGCGGCGATCCGCGACGGTTTCGCGAAACTGCGCACCGACGAGGACATGCAACCGCTCGCCGACGCGGCGCGCTGCCGCTCGGAAGCGGACTGGCTGGTCGGCATCAACGGCACGCGCGCGATGACCGCGTTCAACAGCAAGGGCGGCGGCTTCTTCCTGACCACCGTCGGCCGGGTGCAGACGCCCACGCTGTCGATCGTCGTCGAGCGCGAGGAGAAGATCCGCCGCTTCGTGCCGCGCGACTACTGGGAAGTGCGCGCCGAATTCGTCTGCGCAGGCGGCATCTACGAAGGCCGCTGGTACGACCCGAAATTCAAGCGCGACGAGCACGATCCCGAAAAGCGCGACTCGCGGCTCTGGAGCCTGCCGGCCGCCGAGACGATCGTGGCCGCCTGCCGCGGCCAGATCGGCGTGGTCAGCGAGGAATCGAAGCCGTCGACGCAGCTCTCGCCGCTGCTGTACGACCTGACGAGCCTGCAGCGCGAGGCCAACAGCCGCTTCGGCTTCTCGGCCAAGAACACGCTCGGCCTCGCCCAGGCGCTGTATGAAAAGCACAAGGTGCTGACCTACCCGCGTACCGACGCGCGCGCGCTGCCGGAAGACTACCTCGGCACGGTGTCGTCGACGCTCGAGATGCTCAAGGAAAGCAACAACTACCTGCCGCACGCCAGACAGGTGCTCGACAAGGGCTGGGTCAGGCCGAACAAGCGGATCTTCGACAACACCAAGATCAGCGACCACTTCGCCATCATCCCGACGCTGCAGGCGCCAAAGGCGCTGTCCGAGCCCGAGCAGAAGCTCTACGACCTGGTGGTCAAGCGTTTCCTCGCCGTGTTCTTCCCGGCGGCCGAGTACAAGGTCACGACGCGCATCACCGAGGTGGCCGGCCATCACTTCAAGACCGAGGGCAAGGTGCTGGTCGAGCCGGGCTGGCTGCAGGTATACGGCCGCGACGCCGAGGGTGCCGACGCCAACCTCGTGCCGGTGCAGAAGGACGAGAAGGTCAACACCGACAAGGTCGCCGCGCACGCGCTCGTGACCAAGCCGCCGGCACGCTACTCGGAAGCGACGCTGCTCTCGGCGATGGAAGGCGCCGGCAAGCTGGTCGAGGACGACGAGCTGCGCGAGGCGATGGCCGCCAAGGGCCTCGGCACGCCGGCCACGCGCGCGGCCATCATCGAAGGGCTGCTCGGCGAGAAATACCTGCTGCGCGAAGGCCGCGAGCTGATCCCGACCGCCAAGGCGTTCCAGCTGATGACGCTGCTGCGCGGGCTCGGCGTGCGCGAACTGACCGCGCCCGAGCTGACAGGCGAATGGGAATACAAGCTTTCGCAGATGGAGCGCGGCAACCTTCCGCGCGACGCGTTCATGCAGGAAATCGCGCGGATGACGCAGACCATCGTCAAGCGCGCCAAGGAATACGATTCGGACACGATCCCGGGCGACTACGCGACGCTCCAGACGCCGTGCCCGAACTGCGGCGGCCAGGTGAAGGAGAACTACCGCCGCTTCGCCTGCACGAAATGCGATTTCTCGATCTCGAAGATCCCGGGCAGCCGCCAGTTCGAGATCGCCGAGGTCGAGGAGCTGCTGCAGAAGAAGGAAATCGGCCCGCTGTCGGGCTTCCGCAGCAAGATGGGGCGACCGTTCTCGGCGATCCTCAAGCTGTCGTTCGACGACGAGACGAAGAACTACAAGCTCGAATTCGATTTCGGCCAGGACCAGGGCGGCGAGGACGGCGAGGCGCCCGACTTCTCGGCGCAGGAGCCGGTCGGCGCCTGCCCGAAGTGCCAGGCGCGCGTGTTCGAGCACGGCATGAGCTACGTCTGCGAGAACTCGGTCGCGAACCCGAAGACCTGCGACTTCCGCTCCGGCAAGGTGATCCTGCAGCAGGAAATCGCGCGCGAGCAGATGACGAAACTGCTGTCCGACGGCCGCACCGATCTGCTGCCGAACTTCAAGTCGTCGCGCACCGGCCGTAACTTCAAGGCGTTCCTCGTCAAGCAGCCGGACGGCAAGATCGGCTTCGAGTTCGAGAAGAAGGAGCCGAAGCCCGGCGCCGCCGCGAAGAAGGCCGCCGCCAGGACGGCCGCGAACGAGGACGGCGCCGCGCCCGAGGCGCAAGAAGGTGCCGTGCCGGCCAGAAAGGTCGCCGCGAAAAAGGCGCCGGCCGCCAGGAAGGCCCCGGCGGCGAAAAAAGCACCGGCCGCAAAGAAGGCGCCGGCTCGCAAGACCGGCTCGTAAGACTCCGGGCGGGTGGCGCCGTGCGGCAATGCGCGGTGCCCTCGCCGGTTTCTCGCCAGGCGCCGGCATGAAAAAAACGCACTGTCCTCACGGGCAGTGCGTTTTTGTTTTGGCAACGACGAGCGGCACCTCGGCCGCCGCCTCGGCCGTGACGGCTTACAGCGGCGTCGGCGCGGTCGCGCGCTGGCGCGTCTTCGGCAGCGGGGCCGGCATCGACGGGCCGGCGGCCGGGCGCGCGCCGGGCACCGCCGCGCCGGGCGCCGCCGACTCGGACGGCGGCTGCAGGCCGCTGTGCGCGGCCCATTGTTCGCCCAAGGCCGTTTCCGGCGAGTGGCTGAAGTGCTCGACGAGATGGTCGATGAACGTGCGCACCTTGGCCGGCAGATGGCGGCGGCTCGGGTACGCGACGTTGATCTCGACCTGCGGCAGGCGGTAGTCGGGCAGCAGGCGCACCAGCTTGCCGCGCGCCGTATCGCCGCCGATCAGATAGCTCGGCAGCATCGCGATGCCCATCCCGAGCAGCGCGAACTGGCGCAGCATTTCGGTGTTGTTGGCGACCACCACGTTGGTCGGCCGCACGCGAACCTCGCCGTCCGGCCCCGTGAACACGCGCTCGTCGCCCCAGTATTCGGACGGCAGGCTCAGCGACGGATGCTCCATCAGATGCTCGGGATGGGTCGGCACGCCGTGTTTTTCCAGGTAGGCCGGCGTCGCGCAGACCGTCATGCAGCCCGTGGTCAGGCGCCGCGTGACAATGCTCGCGCTGCGCATCTGCCGTGCGATCACCACCCCGACGTCGAAGCCTTCCTCGACCAGATCGACCTGCCGGTCAACCAGGGTCAGGTCGGGAACGACCTTGGGATAGCGCTGGGTGTAGGTTTGCAGCACGGGCGCGAGATTGTGCAGCCCGAACACCACCGGCGCGACGATCCGCAAGGTGCCCACCGGTTCGTGGTTGCGCGCGACCACCATCTGCTCGACGTCCTCGAGTTCGTCGAGAATCTGGCGGGCCCGCTCGAGATAGACCTGGCCGGATTCGGTCAGGGAAAGGCTGCGCGTCGTCCGGTTCAGCAGACGGGTGCCAAGCCGGCCTTCAAGATCGGCAACGTGGCGCGTGGCCACGGCGTTCGAGATATCCATCGCACTGGCCGCTCGCGCGAAGCTGCCCAGATCCGCCACCTTGACGAACACTCGCATCGACTGCAGATGATCCATAACCACTCCCGCCGCTGTGCATTACAGCTTCAAAATTGTGTAGCAAATGCGTAATTCTCCTACGACAGCGGATTTGGTGCAGAGTTGCCGCCGAAGGTCGTGATTTTCACAAAAAATGTTCGGCGCGGCGGGGCTTACCACCGGATTTCATCTAACTATTCTGTCGATGGAAACAATAGGCGCCAAACCCGCCGATTCGCGCCTCAATGCCAATGATGGCGACTGTTTCGGGTGGGCCGACGCCGCCGGCCCGGCCCGTAACAAGCTGTTAAAAAGCGATACACCTGCCGGGGCGGCGGCATAAGATCATGTCGGCCCGCCGTTCGGGCCGCCGGGTCGCGCGCCTGGCGCATCCGTTTTTCCGTGCCGCTCTCGAATACTTCATGAAAATAGCCATCCTCGACGACTATCAGGACGCCGTCCGCAAGCTCAACTGTTTCGAGTTGCTCGCCGATCACGAGGTCAAGGTCTTCAACAATACGGTGCGCGGGCTCGGCCAGCTCGCCAGCCGGCTCACCGAAGTCGAAGCGCTGGTCCTGATCCGCGAGCGCACTCACATCACCTCCCAACTGCTGTCAAAGCTGCCGCATCTGCGCATGATCAGCCAGACCGGAAAGGCTTCGAGCCATATCGACATGGACGCCTGCACCGAGCGCGGCATCGCCGTGCTGGAAGGCTCCGGCTCGCCTGTCGCGCCGGCCGAGCTGACCTGGGCGCTGATCATGGCCGCCCAGCGCCGGATTCCGCAATACGTCGCCAACCTCAAGCAGGGCGCCTGGCAGCAGTCGGGTCTGAAGACCTCGGCGATGCCGCCGAATTTCGGCCTCGGCCAGGTGCTGCGCGGCCAGACGCTCGGCATCTGGGGCTACGGCAAGATCGGCCGGCTGCTGGCCGGCTACGGCAAGGCGTTCGGCATGAACGTGATGATCTGGGGCCGCGAGCCGTCGCTCGAACGCGCGCGCACCGACGGCTACCTGGCCGCCGAGAGCCGCGAGGCGTTCTTCGAGCAGGCCGACATCCTGACGCTGCAGCTGCGCCTGAACGACGACACGCGCGGCATCGTCAAGCAGGACGACCTGATGCGGATGAAGCCCACCTCGCTGCTCGTGAACACGAGCCGTGCCGAACTGCTGGAGGAAAGCGCGCTCGTCAACGCGCTGGCCAACAACCGGCCCGGCATGGTCGCCATCGACGTGTTCGAAAGCGAGCCGATCCTGCAGGGCTACAGCCTGCTGCGCATGGAAAACGTGATCTGCACGCCGCACATCGGGTATGTCGAACGTGAGAGCTACGAGCTGTATTTCGGCGCCGCGTTCCGCAACATCCTCGCGTTCGACAGCGGCGACACGACCAGCGTCGCGAATCCGGAAGCGCTGGTCGGCGGGCGCAGCCGGCGTTAGGCGCGGGATCGACTCGTGGCGACCGTGTGGAGCGGGCGGCGGTCGATTGCGGCGGCTGCCTGCGTGAACCGTGCTCGGCGCCGCCTCCGCCCGCCGTCCGACGCTGCATGGCCGCCCCGAGGGGCCAGCCTGCGCGTGCTCGCTACAGTGCGCCTATGATGCGGCGGCGGTAACGGCGGCCGGCCCCGACTGAGCCACGCCCGGCGCCTGCGCCGAGATCGCGGCCACGAACTGCTCGCCGTCGCGGCGCCCCAGGTCGTAGGCGTGCTGCATCTGGCCCGGGCTCGTGTAGTCCCAGCTCGAGATCGGCACCTTCACCGACGGCTGCACGTAGAGCCGCGTCTGCTCGCCCTGCGCGACCGAGAAGATCTGCGGACGCGGATAGCGCCGCGTGACCATCACCAGAACCTTGCCCGGCGTCGGATCGAGCGCGCCCACCGGTACGTTGTCGACCATCCCGCCGTCGAGCACGGGCCGCCCCGCGCGGCGCAGCACGGGCGTGAACGGCGGCGTGCAGGACGATTGCAGGATCAGGTCGGCCAGTTCGTCGACATCGGCGCAGGCCTGCGCCCGAACGAATTCGGGCCGGAATCCGAGCGACTGGCCCAGCGTCGGATGCAGCCTCTTGCGGACGTATTTCTCAATGTTGTAGGCGACGAGGCCCGCGGCCACCGCGCTACGCGCGCCGAGCCAGCGCGGAACGTGCGACACGCCGATGCGGATTTCCGGCGCGTCGGCCAGGCGCGTGAACGGCTCGCCGTAGATGTCGACGAGCGCCTGCCGGTAGATCCGGTAGTGCGGAAACACCGGTTTGCCGCGCAGCAGGTTGCCCCAGTAGACGTTTTTCGGGTTGTCGCGCAGCGCTTCGAGGTAATAGCGCATCACCCACCGAGAATCGCGCGTATAGAGCATGCAGGCCGTGGCCGCGCCGGCCGAGATGCCGGTGATCACGCGCGGGCGGATGCCGAGCGCCGGCTGCGCGACGTCCCAGAAACCCGCCTGCCACCAGCAGCGGTTGCCGCCGCCGGCGAATACCACCTGATCGAACATCGCGGGCTCCCTAGTTGACCAATGCGTAGGTGGAGGTGGCGTGGACGGCCAGCTTGCCGTCCTCGTCCGTCACCTCGATTTCCCCGAACACGAGGTTGCGGCCCGTGCGCAGCACGCGCGCCGTGACGAGCAGGTCGCCGCATCGCACCGCGCGCATGAAATTCGTGTTCAGCGAGACTGTCGTCATCGGCCGGAATTCGCCGAGCTTCGCCGCGATGGCGGCCAGCATGGCCGTGTCGGCCGCGGCCATGAACGCCTGGCCGCAGATCACGCCGCCCGAATGCCGCAATTCCCCCGAAAACGGCAGGCGCAGCGTCACGCCCTCGTCCGATACGGTGACGGGCGCGAGCCCGAGCGATTTCACCCACGGCGCGAGCAGCCGGTCGAGCAGTTCCCGGATTGCGTCTTCGTCCATCGTGACCACCTTGGCAACACCGCGCGACCGTCGCGCGGTGGATGTGGGCGTCATGATACCGGGAGCATGGCTCGGCCGGCAGTTCGTGGTCGGCGTCGGGCGCAGGAGGGGAGTCTCGGCTTGTTGAAGAAAAAAGTGAGAAAGGGCTGGACAAGTCAAAAAGCCTCGTGCATAATCTTTCTTCTGTTGGGGCGTTAGCTCAGTTGGTAGAGCAGCGGACTCTTAATCCGTAGGTCGAGTGTTCGAGTCACTCACGCCCCACCAAGCATTTTGAAGCCCGGTCAGCGAAAGCTGGCCGGGCTTTTTGCTTGCTGGACATCACCATTGACGGAGCGCAGCGCGCCCCTCACCGCGCAAATCGCCTCGACAACTCCTCAACCGGACCACCGCCGGCCTCCGTCGAAAGCGTGCCCATCAAATGCGACATCAATTCGGCACCGCTCTGCACGCCATATTTCCGCATCAATCTCGCGCGATGCGCCTCCACGGTCCGCGGGCTGATATGGAGATGCTTGGCGATGTACTTGGTGCTCTTCGCCCGCACGATGAAATGCGCGATTTCCCGTTCCCGAGCCGTCAGGTCGACCGAAATGCGCCGGCTCGTCGAAATGTCCTCGCAGGTCCACACGGCCGTGGCGAACGGATCGTCGCGATTGAGCGCCCGGCCGGCGACATGACACCAGAACAGCGTGTTGTCGATGCGCCGCATGATCCGCTCGTCGGAGTAGAAGTCGGTGTTACGCAGTGCCACGATCATGCGTTGGCCATGCCGCCAGAATTCTTCCGGTGACGGATAGAGCGATTCGAGCGAGCGCCCCTTGAGCGCATCCCGGTCATAGCCAAACATGTTGCTGAACGCAAGGTTATAGGTCTCGACGATCCGGCGTCTCGTCACCAGCAGGCCGATGGGCGCCATTTCGAACGCGAGCATCAGGTCGTCCACCGATCGCCCGCTGTTCCAGTGCTCCGCCATGTTCCGCACATCGCTTCCGGCGGCCGGCGCGGCCAGCCACGGAGCTCGGTGTGGCATCGGATCGTCGTGGGTCCGAATCCAGCAAAAGAAGCCGCGCCGGCCCGAATTCGCGTCACCGTTCACGTAAGCGGCCAGCGCCTGGACGAGGCTGCACGGCATCGGTCTCGTCGACAGCGAACGATTGAACGACGTATGCCCATACACCGCATCCGCCATGCGGCGGCCGAGCTGCAGGTCGTCTCGAAGCGCATGCACGTGGCTTCTCGCATTCTCCCGCTGGCGCGCCGATACCAGCGCAGCCAGTTCGCCGACGTTTCCGAGCACGAACACGTGCAATTCGGACGCGTGCGCGCTGCGGCACATCACATCGACAAAGTCCGCCACCGACCTGTCCGCCTCCACCGCGACGGAAGACGGATCGACGCTCCTGATCTCGGTGAGCAAAGCATGAAACGCCCGCTCCAGCGGCCGAACCTCGTTCGCCGAACCAATCTCAGGATTCCCGATTATTTCAGCCCGGGAGTCGATGCCTCCCGATTCATCGATTGCCAGCACAACGACCTTGACGTGCGAATCGACATACACGCCAATAATCCTGGCCGAACGTGCGAGCGGCGGCGTATCGGGCGGTCGCGGCGCCGAGGGCGCGGCCTTCTCGCCGCCGATCGAATTTCTGATCCGCGTGACCGTCGACCTGGAAATCCCGGAAGCGAGCGCAATTTGCGCCACGCTCGGCTGCACGGCGACGCTTCCACCGCTCAGTACCTTCACGAGTCCCACGACCCGGTCGTCGATCCTGCGTGGGGCTCCCGATCTCGGTGCATCGTACAAGCCGGGAATGCGGTCGCTGTTGAAACGCGCCAGCCATTTTCTTACAGTCCGTTCGCTGACGCCGTGCATGTCCGCCACGCGTGTGTTGTCCCCCGTCTCGACACACGCCAGCACGATTTTCGCCCTTATCGCGACGGCCGGTGCCGCCATCCGGCTTTGCGCGAGTTCCCTCAGTTCGCTCGATTCACGCTCCGTCAATGCGATCCGTGTCTTCGGTCGTCCTTTCATCGTCTCCTCTTTTTTTGCTTTTAAGGCGCAACGCACGCCTGTCTTGCGGGGGGTATTTCGCTGTGAACTTCCGGGCGGGTCTGGCAGGGTTGTTGAAATACGTCGGGTCGACGCGTGGGGTGTCTTTTCAAAGAGCACCGCGTCGGCATGGTTCGTCCATTTCACGATGGACGTCTGTCATTCGGGCGGCCCCGACGGTCAGCAGGAACCGTGGCTCGCGCCGCGCTCGGCGACGGTCTGGCGTCGTGTCGGGCCGCCCGTGCGGCCGCGGTTTGCGCCAGATGCTGCGTGCGCGAGCATGTCAGCCGCGGCGCCGGCTTCGGCCACACCACCGGCCTTTCCTACCCGACCATGTCGGTTATCTGTGAGCAGGCACCCGGCATCGCCGGGCAGCACACCGGGACAGCGGCTTGGGTAAAACCGTGCCCGAATTTTTATGTCTCCTTGCTGCCGCAGACCGGTACCCGCGACGCGCGGATCCGCTTGAACCAGGGCGCCGCTCGGGCAGTCGCCCTTCCGTGCGCTCGAGCGCATCGTTCAGCCCGATACGATCGGGCGCGGACGATGATCGGCCGGCACGAAGTCGTTCAGCCTCTTCATTTTGATATCACTTCGTATCGCCTTCGATTCCGCGTATCGCGATGGTCGCAGGCTTTCCGGATCGGTTATTTCACTCAGCACTTACTGAATTCACCCGATAATCGCCACGATGGATTGCAAACAGCTCGTGGATATAGTCTAACGACTATTCCGATTTCCATGCACAAACAAAATGACTTATATATCCATTTACTTGTTATCAACTAACTGATTTCAAAGAGCAATTCTAATTATTTCAGGAACTTTCCGCAAAATTCATAAGCCCGTCGCAATAACGTATCATATGCTGTTGAATACGGATGTTTCTGGCAAAAAAATGGCACTTCGTCAGCCGCATTTCATCTCGACGGGCAAAGACGCGCCACAGCGCGGATATGACTTGCGCGAACTGTTTAATGTGCGGCGCGAGATGGCGCGAGCGCGCCTCATGGCGCACGGCATGCCTCCCGGTCGCGGAAACGAGCGCGCAGCAGAGGCAACGCCGGCTCAACGCCGATGGCGTCGAGGCGATCGATGGTCAATGGTTTGCGTTCGGTGCCGCGCGTGGCGCAGGAGCGCCGGGGCCGGTCCGGCGCGGACATTCTCGATGGCCGCGCGCGACGAAGGCATGGATTTGCAGGTCATCGCACTGCTCGAAGCGAAGCAAGGCTTCGTGGCGCTCGCTCGTCGCCGGTTAGTCGAAGCTTCGCCCGCCTGAAACGGGCCGAACGACGGCCGCGCGCGGGGCAAGCCTCTGAAGCGCGGTGCCGGCAAGGCACACGTCGAGCTGGAGCCCGATCCGGGCCAGACGAGACAGATTCCCGCCTGGCGCCGGCGCCGCGATCAAGCCGGCACGTCCAGCCCCCGCGCTGCCTCCACTAGCCGCGCCTGGACGGCGCCAGCACCCGCTTCGAACGCGCGACGAGCGGCACGATCGCCACCAGCGCGGCGACCGCCGCGATGGCAAAGGGAGGCGCGCTGGTGGCGCCGGCCACGACGCCGCCCACCGGGCCGCCCAGCGCCAGCCCGAGATCCCATGCCGACGTCATCAACCCCAACGCCGCGGTTCGCTCGTGCGAGGAAGCCGTCTCCGTCACAAGGCTGGCGAGGCAGGGGTAGAGCATCGACGCGCCGGCACCGGCCAGCCCGGTGCAGATGAAGGCCGACCAGACATCGGTGATGGCGAACAATCCGAACAGGCCGGCGGCTTCGACGATGACCGCGAGGATCAGCACGGTGGGCGCTCCCAGGCGGTCCACCACGGGACTGCCGAGAAAGCGCGCGAGCATGAACGTGATGCCGAACACCGCCAGCGCGAATTCCTGGCCCGGCAGATGAAGCGCGAGAAAGCGCGGCACCAGGAACGCGGCTATCACGCCATATCCGAAACTGGCAAACGCCATCGAGGCCCCGGGCGCCCACGCCGCGCGCGGGAAGATCGCGCGGCGGCCGTCCTGGCTCGGCGGCGGCGCCGGGGTACGGGGGCTGCGCAGCAGGAGCAGCCATGCCACCACGGGCAGCACGCAGGCCACCACCCACACCGCCGTATATCCGCGCAGAGCCAGTATCGCGGCGCCGAGGATCGGGCCGCCGGCCAGACCGGTCCACATCGACAGGCCGAAGTGGCCGGCAATCTTGCCGCGCCGCGCCGGATCCGCGTTGGAGAGCACCCAGCCGATCGCCGCCGTGTACAGCGCGCCTTCTCCGAGGCCGAGGATCACGCGCGCGACGACCAGCGTCGGGATGTTCGTGGCGACCAGATGCGCCAGCCCGCCGATCGAGCCGAGAATCGAGCCCATCATGACTACGGGCCTGCCGCCGCGCTGGTCGGCAAGACGGCCGGCGATCGGCCGGATGACCATGCTGGCGAGCGACCCGATCGTCACCGCCAGCCCGGCCTCGATGGCGTTCGCCGCCATGTGCTCGCGAGCGTAAGTCGGAATGACCTGGATGGTCATGCCGATCGCGGTATATCCCAGGAAGCAGGCGGCCCACAATGCCCAGTAGGGAAACGCTACCGCCGCGGTGCCACCCGCATTGCCGGTGGATCGATTTGTCGTCTGTTTCACTGGTAAGTCTCCATTACCTTTTCGTCGCCGCGTCTGAGTGGCAAGGTGCGTGGACGGCGTTCGCGAGTACTGATTGATCGCGATCTCCGTTCGACGCGCATCGGGATGCGTTTCGATCTACGAGACGGGGCCGGCTGTCAATGATCCCGCCGAGCGGGCCGAACGTACCGAGCAGGCCGAGCGTGCCGTTTCCACGCGGGCAGCGCATTCAAGGCTCCTGCGCAAAGCGCGTCGTGCCGGTCACCGGAGCAAGCCATTCCAGCGAATGTTCGGTATGTATTTCGACTCGTGGTTGCAGCCCGTCCAGATTGTCCAGCGTTCCGGCTTTTACAATCACCTTGCCGGGCGCCGCGGCAATTTTCGCAAAGATCGGGGACCCGCAGTTACCGCAAAAATGGCGGTGTACCGGATTTCCGCTACTTCCGGTGTCCATGAAAAGCCTGGTTTCACCGTTTTGTTCAAAATCCGTTTCCTTGATGGCCAGGTTGAACGAGAACGGACTTCCACTCAATTTCCGACAATGCGTGCAGTGGCAAATCGTAATGACGCGCGGCTCGCTTTTCAACACATAACGCACCGCGCCACACAAACATCCGCCTTGACGATCCGGCATGACGCCTCCTTCCCTTTATTGACGACGACCGCGCCAATCAGGCGTCGAATTATTTTCCTGATTGGCACGGTCATTCGGCCATCTTTACCGCATGCGCCGAATTACCGGACTTCCGCGCTGCCCACCACCTTGGCGACCGGCTCGCCGTCTCGCTGAATGAATACGCACAGCAGTTTCATCGGCTTGTCGCCCAGCACGCGCGCGAAATGCTCGTCCTGGTCGGTAACCAGATAGGACATGCCGGGCGTGAACCGCTGATCCGGCTTGCCCTTGGTGACGAGATCGAATTCACCCTCGAGAACGTAGGTGATCTCGAGGCCCGGGTGAATGTGCGGCGACGCGCTGGTCCCGGCCGGCAGGTTGATGACGTTGACGCTGACGGTGTAATCCTTCGGGAAGCTGGTCTTTTGCAGCACCGTGCGCTTGATGCCTCCCTGAACGTAGGAGGATCCCACCGCCGCGGTCAGCGCAGCTTCTTCTTCTCTCGATTTAAGCTCTTCCATGCTGTTTCTCCATGCTGGTTCAAAAAAGAAGTACCCACTCTCGACAACTACTCGCCACTATCGCGACAAGAATCTGTTTGATGCTTCAAGGCTTGACGGTCAGCCGACCGTCGATGCGTCCACGCGTGAAAACGGTGTATAGATCTCGCCATAGGCTTGTGAAAAGGCCGGTAGATCCATGCACGCGTCGGTGATTCCGGTGAGGGTCGGCCACGCATCGAATTGCAGACCCAGCCGGCGCGCCGTGAAGACCTGCGGAACCAGCGCGATATCGGCCAGCGTCGGCTGATCGCCATGACAAAATCGGCCGGTTTCCGCGCTTTTTTCCAGCAGGGCTTCGAAAGCCCCGAAGCTCTCCCGGAACCAGTGAAACCGCCACTCCCGGATGTCGGAATCGTCGTGCCGCAGCGTCTGTTTCAGATAATTGGCCACGCGCATCGACGTCACCGGATGCGTATCCGCCGCGATCAGCTGCGATAACGCCCGCACCCTGGCTTCGCCGAGCCGATCCTCGGGAAGCAGCGGCGGGTCCGGATAACGCGCGTCGAGGTATTCGATGATCGCCAGCGACTGGGTCAAAACCGCATCGGGCATTTCGAGCGAGGGCAGCAGCCCCTGCGGATTGATCGCCAGATAATCCCGGGCGCGGTGTTCTCCGCGCGAAAGATCGTGCGATCGGGTTTCGTACCGGACGCCCTTCAGATTGAGCGCAATCCGCACCCGAAACGACGCCGACGATTGCTGGAAGCCATGTAGCGTAATCATTGCGATTCTCCTGCTGGAAAGCTCAGGCAATCGCCGGCAAGGTGGTGGCCGGGCCGTCCGCCGACGACGGCGCGCGGTCGCTCTTTCCGGCCGGGCCGTGCGGATCGTCGTCGCGGGTGAGGGCCGCGATGGCGTCCAGCAGCTCGATCACGCAGCGCTCGGCGTCGAGCGTCTGTCGCGACGTGATTTGCGGGCGCGGCAGCGCATGCGTGTAGAAATGCGGCCCCTCGACCAGAAATCCGATCGCCCACAGGTTGCGTCGCACCTCGCCCGACGCGCCCACCGGGTGCAGCGCCGCATCGATTTCGATGCCACCCGGGTGGTAGTCGCCGTTCAGATAAGGACGGACCAGGCCGCGCTTCACCAGGTTGGCCGTCAGTCGGGACGCGTCGGTCAACGGCGAATAGGCGTCGAGCCGCGCGATCACCAGCGCATCGGCATAGGTATGCTCGGTGTGATTGGCATAGGCGGCCTCGATCCGGAAGCTCGCGTGCGCATCGTCGGCGACGACGCGCGCGCCGGGACCGCCCGCGATGTCGATCAGGCCGGCTTCCTGCAGCGCCAGGAATTCCACGTTGCGCTGTTTCGGCGGACCAAACGAAACGCGGTTGGTGGTCGCGTTGAAGTCCTCGACGAAATAGCGATGCGAATCCGGCGTCAGGCCGCCGTATTCCACCGCCACCCGCAGTGCTTCGCGCGTGTCGCGCAACACGTCGGTGGCCGCCTTGACCGGGCTGGAGAGGTTGCCCTTGAATGCTTCGTCCAGATCGTCCCGCAGCAGCTTGTCGAAGAACTCGCGGAACGCGCTGAACGAGTCGAAGCGCTGCCCTTTCAACGGCCAGAGAATCGCGTCGATCGCCCGCAGCTCGTCCGGCGTCGGCTCGAAGCCGTCGACGTCGATCTCGCGGCCTTCGCGTGCCGTGCGATAGGCGTAAGCCATCTCCTTGATGGCCAGCGGCACGACCTCGCTGCGGAAGTCGATCCGCGAATCGCCGGTTGCCAGCAGCGCCGCCCGTCGTTTGGCTTCGACCGCGTCCTTCGTGAAGAAACGCGCGCGGTGGCGCCCGGCGATGCCTTTCTGGTTCACGCCGCGCGCGGCGAACGGCAGGCAATTGCGGGAAAACAGCACGATGTGAGGCTCGAGCCCGGAGCGCAGGTAGCGCAGCCGGCCGTCTTCCTCGACATAACGCCCGCCGCGCCCCAGCGTGAGCGACGAGATGACATCGTGCGCGGTCAGCCCGAAGCCCTGCACCGCGACGGTGGCGGCGGGCCAGATGGCGTCGAGCGTCTCGACCGGATAGGGCGACGCAAAATAGCCGAGGCGCGGGTTGTGTCCGAGATGGCGTTCGACGAACGCGCTGAACCTCCGGTCCTCCTCGGTGGGTTTGCGTCGGCCATGACCGGTGGTGAGGAACACGTAGTCGACGCTGCGCGCGTCACCGCCCTCGGTGACCACATCGAAACGGCCGTCACGTTCGACCAGATCGACAACCTGCATGCGCCGGTGCGTCACCTGGATGTTGTCCGGCAGGCCGGCCACCACGCGCTGATACACCCACGACAGATACTCGCCTAGCAAGCTGCGCGGCAGATGGTCGGCCTGCGTGATCGCCACGCCAGCGTCGTCAGGCGGATTGCGCACGAAGCGGTCCGCCACGCGCCGGTAGCCGCTGGCATGCGCCCACTGCACGAGCGATAAATCGTCGTCGCCGCCGGCCACGCTCGTCGGCGCGAACATGGTGACCTGCGAGGCCACCGTGTTGATCAACAGATGATCGGGCTGGTCCGAGCGATGCACGCCCTGCCCGCCTTCTCCGCAATCGAATACCTCGATCTGCAGCGAGACGCGCTCCGACAGCCGGCCGGCATGCTCCAGCAGGCGTTCGAGAATGGTCAGGCCGCGCGGCCCCATGCCGACGATCGCAATCTGAATCTGCTTCATCTCTGAGCTCCTCCCCGTCAGTTCACGACGGACACGGAATCCGATCCCTGCGGCTCGGTGTCGGCGCTGCGGGGCGCCGCGCGCGGCGCGACCGGCGGCCGATGCAGTTCGGCGATGTCGGTTTCGCCCGGCCACGCCGGAAAGCGGGCAAGCACCGCCGGATCGTGTCCCGGGATGATGTGGTCCGGGCCGTCGGCGAGGTGCTCGATGCGCTGGTGCGCATCCAGCATGCGCGCCACGTCGTACACGATGGGGAACGGCCGGCGCGAGCGCAGGTTGTCCCAGTAGTGCGCCGCGTCGCTCGCCAGCACGACCCACCCGCGGCCGGTCCGTACCCGGACCACCTGCAGCCCGGCGGTATGGCCGCCAAGCAGATGTACGCTGACGCCCGGCGCGATCTCCTTGTCCCCGTCCACGAAGCTCACGCGCCCCGCATACAGGCGCTCGATGGTCTGCGCCACGTCACTCGCCTCGAACGGCTTTCTCAGCACCGCATGGCACATGCAACGGCCGGTGCAGTAGGCCATCTCCGCTTCCTGCAGATGCAGCGTGGCGTTCGGAAACGCCGCGATGTTGCCGGCATGGTCGTAATGCATGTGAGTGATGACGATGTCCTCGACGCTGCCCGCATCGACGCCGAGCGTACCCAGCAGGTCGAGCGGCGAGTGCAGATAGCGCCGCTTCCTGCGCACCGCCATCTCGGCGGTGAATCCCGTGTCGACCAGGATGGTGCGCTCGCCGCACCTGAGCAGCCAGGTATAGAAGTCGAGCGGCATTTCCATGCCGTCGTGCGGATCCTCGCCCAGGTAGTTCTCGTCGCTCGTTCGCCCCTCGTGCCTGGCATAACGCAACGCGAACACTTCCCACTCGGGAGCGGCCGCCCCGCCATTGCGGTCGCTCATTGCATCACCTCCAGCTCGTCGGGCAGCGTGCCGCTGCCGCCGTGCGCGGCGCCGACCTGCGTGACGGGAATCACGTGCGAGCGAGCCGCCGGCTCCTGCTCGAAGAAGAACCGCTCCTCGCCGAACGCCGGCACGAGATCGTCGAGCCAGCTCGCCTGCGGATCGAACTTCGCATAGAACGGGCGACGCACCCAATCCGCGCGGCGCGCCTGCAGGAATTGCAGGGCAAACACCTTCTCACCGGCGATGTCGACGATCCCGTCGATCATGACCTTGCCCGGCATCGTGCTCATCGACGGCCCGCGCACCGTGCGCGCCAGCCCGCCGGTGAGCTGGTAGGCCGCCTGGAAGATCTCGTAGGCACGCGCCAGCGGCAGCTTGAAGTAGTCGCTCGGCCCCGTGTCGCGTTCGACGAACATGTAGTACGGAATCGCGCCCAGCCGCACGCCCGTGGTCCACAGCTGGGCCCAGCCCGCCGGGTCCTCGTTGATGTGGCGGATCAGCGGCGCCTGGATCCGCACGGTCGCGCCGGTCGCGATGATGCGGCGCACGGCACGCTGCGCGATGGGGTGCTGCAACTCGCGCGGATGGTTGTAGTGGCCCATGATCGCGAGATTGCGGCCCGCCTTCACGACCTTTTCGAACACGCGCAGCAGATCGTCCGAGTCCTTGTCGCTGACGAAGCGCAGCGGCCAGTAGGCGACCGATTTCGTGCCGATGCGAATGTTCTGGATATGCGCGAGGTCCGGCGCCAGCAACGGCTCGAGATATTCGGCCAGCGACTTCGCGCTCATGACGAGCGGATCGCCGCCGGTGATCAGCACGTCGGTCACGTCCGGATGCCGCCGCAGGTAAGCCACGAGATCGTCGGTGGCGCGCGCGTCGAACTTCAGCTCGTCCATTCCCACGAACTGCGGCCACCGGAAACAGAACGTGCAATAGGCGTGGCAGGTTTGTCCCGCGGCCGGGAAAAACAGCACGGTCTCGCGATATTTGTGCTGCAGGCCCGACAGCGGCCGGCCGTCGAGATACGGCACGTTGTGCGTCATCTGGCCCGCCGGATGCGGGTTCATCCGCATCCGGATCGTGTGAACGACACGCTCGATCTCCGCGTCGGGAGCACCGGCCGAGATCAGGTCGCGCAAGGTCTCGTACTCGTGCTCGCGCAGCATGTCGCGGTGCGGGAACGTCAGCCGGTATATCGGATCATCGGGGATCCTGTCCCAGTCGATCAGTTCGTTCAATACGTAGGGATTGACGCGAAACGGCATCACGCGGGAAACGACCTTGACCGCTTCCTGCAGGTCCGGCGAGAGCTTTGCCCATTGGGGCGAATCGACAATCGTATGTCGCGTGTACGGCTTGAATTTAGACAATTGGTCCAGGTTCATCTGAATTCCTCCGAAGCATGTGGCCGCGCCGAACGAGTTTCCAATCCCGTTCGGACGCCGCTGATTACCTGTGGAAATGCAACGCAACGGACCGCATTGTCATTGAGGCTTTCAATTCGAAACAGTCGTTAGATTACGTGAGGGTTTTCAGAAGTCCGCTCCATAATTTGCCTGCAACATTTCCGCTTCTTCGATTCATGAACCGGACGCCAAGGCCATGACAGGAAAGGGTTTCATGCGTGGCGGCAGGTTTTTCAAGCGATAAAAAAATGAAAATCGTCATTGAAACTGGCGCGAATTCAGCGGGTCGATACCTGTTTTATTTTGATAGTCGCTTTGCCGCCTGCCAGCCGCCCCGATAATCAATTGATTTTGTAATTAATAGACATCGGATAGCCATTGGCTCACGCCGTCATGGCTGTAATCGTCAATTGACAATACACGGCAACAGGCGGGAGGCCGGTTTGGCGGATATCAACCCGGCGACGCGGCGGAATGCGCGCAGGTTGTATCAACCGATCAGATCGGGAATGGTTTCCGCAATGGGGTGCCGGACGGCCCGCCTGATTTGCCCGGAAACGGTATGAAGTTCGTGCTTCTCTTGTCGTTTTTTTGCACGTGATCGCCGGAAGCCGTTCAGCAGGCAACGCGATCCGCCAGACGTTTCATCGGGATCGTTGTGCTCACCACGATCCCGGCAAGCTGCCTCAAACGCTGAACCGGTTCAGCGTATAAGCACGATACGCCGCCACGAACGCATCGAACGACCCGGCGTCCTTGCTTTCGATCTCGGCCTGCTCGGCGAGCGAGCGCTCGGCCTGCTCACGCGCCTCGGCCAGTGCCGCCGCGTCGAGCGGCCGTGCCCGGAAGTACTCGGCGTGCGCCTCGCTATGCCGCCGCGCGAAACCGAGGAACGACTCGCCGCGCTCGCGCATCTCGCGCAGCACGCGCGCCGAAGGCGTCTTGTCGGCATCCTCGAGCTTCTCGCGCTGCGCCGCCACCGCGCGCGCATGCACGTCGTCGCCGCGGATCTCGTCGAGCACGCGCGCCGCCGCTTCGATCTTCGCGAACACGTCCTCGGCCCAGGCCCGCATCGCCACCGGCACGCCGTCGCGCGTCAGCTCGAGTCCGGGCTTGCGGCCTTCCATCGTCACGCGGCCGAAGTTCGCGTTCGCCTCGCGGTACGCATCGCATTCGAGCTTCGCGCTGTCGTCGAGCGCGCAGACGAGCAGGTAGGCATCCATGAAACGCGCGGTCTCGAGCGCGATCCCGGTCGGCTCGAACGGGTCGATGTCGAGGCAGCGCACCTCGATGTACTGCACGCCGCGCGAGGCCAGCGCATGCAGCGGCCGCTCGCCCGAGTACGTCACGCGCTTGGGCCGGATCGTCGAGTAGAACTCGTTCTCGATCTGCAGCACGTTGGTGTTGAGCTGGATCCACTCGCCGTCGCGATGCGTGCCGATCGCCTCGTAGGCCGGATACGGCTCGCTGACGGCTTTCGACAGCGCGTCGAGATAGGTGTCGAGCGAGTTGTAGTCGGCCACCAGCGCCGCCTGCGCGGTGGTGTTCGAGTAGCCGAGGTCGCTCATCCGCAGGCTCGTCGCGTAGGGCCGGTAGGACGTCTCGGCGTCGAACGCCTCGAGCGTGCTGTCGCGCCCGCGCAGGAACGCCTTGTCGAGCGCCGGCGACGCGCCGAACAGATACATCAGCAACCAGCTGGTGCGGCGGAAATTGCGGATCAGCGCGAGATACCGTTCGGACTGGTAATCGACGAGCGACGCGGCCGATTGCGCATGCTCGTGCAGGCGCCGCCAGACGTCCTCGTGCAGCGAATAGTTGTAGTGAATCCCCGCGATGCACTGCATCGTGCGGCCGTAGCGATAGGCGAGGCCGCGGCGGTACACCGTCTTCAGCCGCCCGATGTTCGAGGTGCCGTAGTCGGCGATCGGAATCTGGTCGTCGGCCGGGAGCTTGCCGGGCATCGATTCGTTCCACAGCATCTCGTCGCCGAGCGAGGCATAGACGAAGCGGTGCAGGTCGTCGAGACGGTCGAGCGTGATCGCGGCATCACGTTCGGCCGGCGTGATCAGCTCGATCAGCGACTCCGAATAATCGGTGGTCAGCGAAGGATGGGTGAGCGCGGAACCGAGCGCGCGCGGATGCGGCGTCATCGCGATCATCCCGTCGCGCGACACGCGCAGGCTTTCCTTTTCGATGCCGCGCAGACCGTCAACCAGACGCTCGCGCGTCGGCCCGTTGGCCAGGACGGCGAGACGTTGCTGCAGCAGGTCGGTGTGGCTGGAAGTCATCTTGTTCGACATGGATGCACAGGTGCGGGCATGGCGGCTCGCTGCCATGCGCGCCGCCCGCCGGGATTGACGGTAGCGGGCACTTTAACATCTCGCCGTGACGCTCGCTTGAGGCGCCTCCGGTTTGCGCCAAAGCCTTGCTGCGCGGGGCTTCCGGCCGGCTCAACCACCGCGCGCGGCCCCCAGCCGATCGGCGATTTCATTCCACAGATGCATCGCCGCGTAGGCGCGCCACGGGCGCCATGCGTCGCTGCGCAGGCGCTGGCTCGCCGGCCGCGTGAGCGCGGGATCGCGCGCGACGATCGCCTGCATCAGCACCAGGTCGGTGGCCGGCCACGCGTCGGCGTCGCGCCATGCGCGCATCGCGATGTATTCGACCGTCCACGGCCCGATGCCGGGCAGCGCGAGCAGCGCCGCGCGCCGCGTCGCGAGGTCGACCGCCGTGCCGTCGATCGGCACCTCGCCGGCGGCGACGGCGCGCGCGACACCTTGCAGCGCGGCGATCCGCTTGCCCGGCATGCCGATGCCGTCGAGATTCGCGGCGGCCAGCGCGGCCGGCTCCGGAAAGCGCCAGCCGACGGCCGCATGCGGCGGCGTCGCGAGCGGCTCGCCGACGGCCCGCACCAATCGTCCGATGATCGTGGTGGCCGCCTTCACGCTGATCTGCTGGCCCACGATCGCGCGCACCACGAGTTCGAACGCGGACCAGGCGCCCGGCACGCGCAGCCCCGGCGCGGCGGCGACGAGCGGGGCGAACCACGCGTCGCGCGACAGGTGCGCGCCGAGCGCGAGCGGATCGGTCTCGACGTCGAGCATCGCCGACAGCCGTGCGACCAGCGCGGCGTCGGCGTGCCGGGCGGCCTCGCCGTCGATCGTCGCGACGAGACAGCGCCGCCGCGGATGACGGCGCACCGTCAGCACGCCGCTCGCGCCGCGATAATCGATCGCGCGCAGATAGGCGCCGTCGGCCGCGGTCTCGACGCCCGGCGACGCCCGCCCGCCCAGGAAGCGCAGCACGCGCGGCCAGTCGTAGGGAGACCTGAACGGCAGCGCGATCGCGACGCGCGCGGCGGCGGCCGGCTCCGCGTCCGGGCCTGCGTCGAAGTTCGTCTCAGGCGCGTTCGCGTCGCGGCCGACGGCCGGTGCCGCGCGCGTCATGCGGCGTCGTCGAGCGACAGCGCGGCCGGCTCGCCGGCTGCGTGCCGCGCCTCGGCCGCGAGCAGCGCCGCCTTGCGCGCCGGCCCCCAGCGATAGCCGGCGAGCGCGCCGCCCTTCTGCACGACGCGATGGCACGGGATCGCGAGCGCGACGGGATTGGACGCGCAGGCATTCGCCACGGCCCGCACCGCGCGCGGCGAGCCGACCGCCTCGGCGATCTGCGCGTAGCTGCGCGTCTGGCCGTAGGGAATCTTCTGCAGCGCTTCCCATACGCGCTGCTGGAACGCCGTCGCGCTGATGTCGAGCGGCAGCGCCACCTGCTCGCTCGCGCCGCGCAGATAGGCATCGATCTGCGCGAGGAACGGCGCGAGCCGCTCGGGCGCCGCCACGCATTCGGCATTCTCGAATTTCGCCGTCAACGCGTCGACGAGCGGCGCAACCGCGTCATCAAACGCAATCTGGCAGATGCCGCGCGCGGTGGCGCCGACCAGCACGTGGCCGAGCGGCGTCGGCGCGGTGGCGTACTCGATGCGCAGCCCCGCGCCCTTGCGGCGAAAATCGGACGGCGCCATGCCGAGCTCGCGCGGCACCGCCTCGTAGACGCGCGACGACGACTGATAGCCGGCATCGACCGCCGCGCGCGTGACGGCCGCGCCGCCTTGCAGCGCGTCGCGCAGCGCCGCGCCGCGCCGGGCCGCCTGGTATTGGCGCGGCGTCACGCCGACCACGCGCTTGAACAGCCGTTGCAGATGGAACGGGCTCACGTGAACCGCCGCACTCAGTTCGGCCAGCGTCGCCCGATCGCTCGCGTCGAGCACCGCGCAGGCGCGCCGCGCGATCTCGATCTCGCGCGGCTCGCGCTCGGGCTGGCAGCGCTTGCAGGGCCGGAACCCGGCCTCGCGCGCCGCGGCCGGTGCATCGAAGAACGCGACGTTCTCGCGACGCGGCATGCGCGATGCGCAGCTCGGGCGGCAGAACACGCCGGTGGTCCTCACCGCGTAGAAAAACGCCCCGTCCGCCTCGGCGTCGCGTGCGACGAGAGCGGCCCAGCGCGCTGCATCGGTCGAATACTCGGAGGAATGCATGATCGTCTCGCAAGGACAGTGGGAATGACTCGACTCTACGCGGCAGGCCGCGCGCTGCCTGCCGGATTCTTGCTCTGTGATTCGCGCTGATGCGAGCCGCTTCGGGGCGCCCCCGCGCGCGGCCGTGAGGGGCACGATCGCCGCGGTCCCGGCCCGGATCGCGGTCATCCGCCAAGCGAAACCACCAACCCATTTCATCAGGCTTTGCCGCAGCGCGTGATCGGGCCAAAACAGTGCGACAGAATGACTCTTTAACGCTTTTTTACGTTCCGATTATTGCGTCGCAGCATCCTCGTGTGTATAGTTGGAACTGTCTCCTCCATGTCTCCTCCTGATATGGATTAAGCCCGCTCCCCTTGAGCGGGCTTTTTTTCGTCCATCGTTTCCCGATCCCAGATTCTGCACCGATCGCGTGCGGCTCGCCCGGCGCCACGACAACGCGGCGGCCATCCCGATCGACTAGACTCGACGCATCGAAACGCATAGCGCGACAGGAGACACTTCCGATGACACCCCGCATTCTCGGCATCGATCACGTCGTGCTTCGCACCGTCGACGTGGCGGCGATGACGCGTTTCTATTGCGACGTGCTCGGCTGCCACGTCGAGAAGACGCAGCCCGAACTCGGGCTCGTGCAGCTGCGCGCGGGCGCGTCGCTGATCGACCTGCTCGCGCGCGACGCGCCCATCGACCGCGCGGACAACGGCTTTCCCGGCGCCGGCCGCAACCTCGATCATCTCTGCCTGCGCATCGATCCGTTCGATGCCGACGCGCTGCGCGCCCACCTCGCCGCGCACGCGGTCGAAACCGGCGACGTCGCCGAGCGTTACGGCGCGGACGGCTACGGGCCGTCGCTCTACCTGTTCGATCCGGAGGGCAACATGGTCGAATTGAAGGGGCCGCCGCGCGCCGCGCCCGGCTGAAGCAGCGCCCTCACCGCCATGAAGGCGGCCGAACCTGGAGACAACACCGACGACACGGCGCGCGCCGCGGGCCGGCACTCGGCAATCAGCCTTCCGCGCGCGGCTTCAGCACCGTCCATTCGATCGCGACCGGATCGTGCGCGGCGCTCGACAGCCACGCGGTGCCGTCCTGGATCGTGCATTGCAACCGCATCGTGCGTTCGGCCAGCGCGCCGAGCGCCTCGGCCGTGCCCTCCACGAGCGACAGCACGCGCACGTTGCGCAGACGCTCCACCTTGCTGCGCACGCCCTGCCACCAGATTTCCGAGGTCCGGCCGCCGTAGGCGATCACGTCCACTTCGGTCGAACGGCCGCTCGCCTTCGCGATGCGCCGCTCCTCGGGCTGGCCGACGTCGATCCATGCCTCGATCGCGCCCGTCAGGTCCTTCAGCCAGAGATCCGGCTCGTCGGTGTCCGACAGCCCCTTGCAGAACTCGAGGCGCTCGTGCGCGAACAGCGCGAACGCGGCGATCCGCACCATCATCCGCTCGTCCGTCTCGGACGGATGGCGTGCGACGGTGAGCGAGTGGTCGGCGTAGTAGTGCCGGTCCATGTCTGCGATTTGCAGTTCAGCCTTGTAGATCGTCGATTTGAGCGCCATCCGGTATCGTGCCGCTGGGGGCGAAGGGTTCGGTCGGGCCGTGATGATACCGAATGCGCGAGGCAGGCGCCGGGGAATGCGGAGATCGGACCGCGCGACGAAGCGGCCGGCACGCGCGCCGGGCCGGCTGGCGGCCGACGAAGCGGCGGCAAGCCGAAGCGCGGGAAGCGAAGGAAACCGGCTGCTTTATCGACGCATCAACACATCAGACGCATCGACGCGCCGGCTCAAGGCCGAACCGGACGAACGAAGCGCACGTCGGTCCAGAGCCCCTGCTGGTCGCTGTTGTCCGCACTGACGAACTGCACGTCGTCGCGATCGACGCTGACCACGCGGAAGCGCGCGCCATCCGGCACGGCCAGGCAGCGATAGTCGTCGAAATACTGCTGTTTCGCCTGCGCGCGGCCGTCACGCTCGTGCGAGAGCACGGAATCGAGGTTGTCCTTCGACAGGCAGCCCCAGGCGTCCTTCGCCAGATGCACCTCCTGGCGCGGCTTCAATACGACGTCGCCGCCTGCCTGGGCGACCGCGGCCACACCGCTCATCAACGCAATCGCGAAACCGATACGCCTGATCATGTCGTCCCCTCCTGACGCGCGGTGCGCCGGCTCATTTAGCTAATTGGTTACAGACATCGGCCGGCCCGCATCCCTACATGCTAGAAAACCCGCGCTCGCTCGCCAAGTGCAATCGTTGTGCGGATGCGGCAGGCGCGCGGCGGCGCCGGCCCATCCCGCAGACGAAAGCGCGCCGCGACGGCCGGTGCGCCGCGATGCAGCGCGCCTCGCGGCCGGTGCCGGTGCCTGCTGCGGCGCACATTCACGCCCCGCGAAACCATCGCTTCGCAATCCTGCCTGCCGGCATCGAGGGCAGGAACGCCATTCTCCGCGCGCCGGCATCGAGAAAATCCGAACGCGCAGCGCGCGCACTACCTAGAATGAACTGTGTATCGATACGCAGCCAGTCAGCCGCGCGGAGGCAATCGTGGTCGAACAAGTGATCCTGGGCATCTTCCTGGTGCTGCCACTCGTCATCGTGGCGGCGCTGTTCTCCGACGAGCTGTGGCAGGAGCACCGCCGGCGACATCCGCGCGACGAGCACGCCGCGCACATCGACTGGCGCCATCCACTCAAGCACTGGCGACGCGGGCACTGAGCCGTTCACCGTTCGCGTCGGCGTCGATGCGCTCACCACGCGATTCCATCGCGCCGCACCGGCGCGCCCGGGTTATCTCGCCGAACGCCTCGCGTGTTGGGCTCGTCGCCCCTCGCCCGACCGCCCTCAACGCGCGAAGCGAATGTCGAGCGCGCGCAGGTAGGTTTGCAGCCCCGCATCCTGCAGCGGGATCACGTAGGCGGCCTCGTTCGATTCGTTGAAGTGCGCATGCCAGTAACCAGGCGGCGTGACGAACGCCATGCCCGGCGTCCAGTCCACGCGCTCGGCGTCGACGATGTTGCCCCCGGCGTCCAGTTCCGTGCCGACCAGCGTGTACACGCCGGGCCGGCAATCCGGAATGAAATCGAGCGCGATCGACTGGTGCCGGTGCGGCTTCTGCACGCTGTTCGGCGCGATTGTCCCGAACATCGCCCACATCGAATGCGTGACCGTGCGCGTCTGCGGAAAATGGCGGTTGCCGAGCAGCACGCTCACGCGGTTGCGCAGCGCGGCGCCCGGCGCCGTCGCCACCTTCTCGAGTTCCGCCCGGGCGCGGGCGGCCGGATAGAGCGTCGGCGCGAAGCGCGGCTGCGCGATGCCGGCGCCGAGATAGGCGAGCAGCGGCGCGTCGCTGACGTAGTAGAGGCGCGCGGTCGAATCGGCGCGAATCACCGCCGGCGCGCCGCCCGGCAGCGAGAAGAAGTCCCCCTGGCCGAAACGGAACGCGCTGTCGCCCTGCGCGACCGAGCCCGCGCCGTCGAGCACGTAGCACACCTGCGAGGTCGCGTCCGGATCGACCTCCACCTGCTCGCCCGCCACGATGCGCACGAAGCTCGCCATCAGGCCCGGCCCGGTCGCCGGATACTCGCAGCCGAGTTCGGCGGACAGGTCGAGCGGGACGATGCGCGTCGGCCCGCTGTCGTAGAGCGACGCGGCGAACGTCCGGTACGGCACGCGCGAGATCAGCTTCGCGCCGATCGGGTTGGCCGACGAGGTGTATTCGAAATACTCGGCGTCGAGCATGGCGCGTTCGTCGTCGAGTTGCAGCGTGGGGGGCAGGGTCTTGTCGAGCATGGTTCCGGCTCCTTCGGAAGTGGGGAGGATGCGGATCGGTGGCCGCCGACGGCATGGCACCGACCATGGCACCGACTATAGGAGCCGCCCCGCGGGCAACGGAATCGCCCGGAACGGAAATGAGCTTTGCACAAAGGGGATAACCCGACCGGCCGGCTTGCCCTAAACTGCGCAGGACGAAACAGCGGCCCGCGACCCGGCGCGGCCGATTTCCATGGACTATTTCTCCGCCATCCGCGCCTTCCTGTTCGCCGCCGAATCGGGCAGCTTCAGCAAGGCCGCGGCCAGGATCGCGGTCAAGACCTCGACCGTCTCGCGCTACGTGACCGAACTCGAACGCGATCTCGGCATCGCGCTGTTCAATCGCTCCACGCGGGGCCTCGTGCTGACCGAGGGCGGCCGGCTGTTCCGCGAGCATGCGCTGGTCGTGATGAGCGCGCTCGACGAGGCGCGCGAGGCGACGTCGTCGCTGAATGCGTCGCCGCGCGGGCTGCTGCGCGTGACGATGCCGCGCGCGTTCGGGCTGCGCCACGTGATCCCGCACCTGCCCGAATTCGCCGAACGCTATCCGGGGATCGACGTCGACGCGGTGATGACCGACTCGACGCTGAACCTGATCGACGCCGGTATCGATCTGGCGATCCGGATCGGCGCCCTGCCCGATTCGCAATTGATCGCGCGGCGGCTCGCCATGCATCGGCGCGTGATCTGCGCGAGCCCCGCCTACGTCGAGCGGCACGGCGCGCCGGCCACGCCCGAAGCGCTCGCCGGCCACGCGACGCTGCGGTTTCCGTTGGTGCCCGACGATCGATGGTGGTTCATCCCGCGCGCGGCGCGGGCCGGGCACGCGGCGCGGGAAACCGGCGACGCCAGCGTCGATTCACCGGGCAAGGCGAAGGAAGTGTCGGTACGGCTCAGCGGCCGGCTGCGGGTGGACGACGCCGAAGCACTGCGCCAGCTGGCGATCGCCGGGTGCGGCATCGCTTTGCTGCCCGGCTGGGCGGTCGGCAGTGCGCTGCGCGACGGCAGCCTGCTGCATCTGCTGCCCGACTGGGATGCGCAGGCCACGCGCGCGGCGTCGGCGATCTGGGCCGTCTATCCGCCGAAGAAAACCGTGTCGTCGAAGGTGCGCGCCTTCATCGACTTCCAGGCCGAGGTATTCGCGCGCCCCGGCTACTGGGATCTCTGATCAGTCGCCGCGCTGCAGCCGTTCCTCGTACTGCCGCTCCTGACGCACGCGTTCGTCGTGGATGCGCTGCTCCTGCTGGTGCTGGTAACGCAGGCGATCGTAGCGGCGCTCTTCCTGATAATGGCGTTGCGCGCGTTCGTAGTCTTGCTGGTCGTTGACGCGAAGAAAGCCGGCGGCGGCCGGCGCGTCGTTCGCGAATGGGGTCAGGGCGAAGGCCTGGGTCGAGGCGAACCATAACGCCAGGGCCAGGCATCCCGTTGCTGCCGATACACGTAAAGACATGGGCATTTCTCGAGCAGGACGAGGAATGACCGTAGCACTCGGGGCGAACCGGGGCCGGCCAGTGGCGAAGTTGGCTGCGGAAACGCGAACCGGTGGTTCGTCACGCGGCAAACGAGCGAACGGCCCGCGCACAGCCTTGCAGGCTACCGATATGCCTGCCCCGCCGTGACGAAACCCTGCCGCTGATTTCACGGCGCGCGGTCGCTCATTTGCCAATACAAAACCGGCTGAAAATCACCCCCAGCAAATCGTCGGAAGTGAATTCCCCGGTAATCGCATTGAGTTGCTCCTGCGCGAGTCGCAATTCTTCCGCGAACAGGTCGAGCGCCTGGGCGTTCTGGTCCGCATGGCTCGCCGCCAGCGCCAGATGGTCCTGCGCCGCGCGCAGCGCGATCAGATGCCGTTCGCGGGCGAGATAGACGCTCTCGGCGCCGGCCTGCCAGCCGGCGATTCGCAGCAGCTCGGCGCGTAGCAGGTCGATCCCGTCGCCGCGTTTCGCGGACAGCCGGACCTCGCTGAGATCGAGCCCGCCGGCGGCGCCCGCGTCCGCTTCGGCGCCGACATGCGCGACCGACGGCGCCGCGTCGATCAGATCGGTCTTGTTGAACACGCGCACGACCGGCACGCCGGCCGGAAAGCGCCCGGCAATCGCGCGGTCGTCCGCACCGAGCCCCTCGCGCGCGTCGAGCAGATGCAGCACGACATCGGCGCGCCCGATCTCGTCCCAGGTCCGCGCGATGCCGATCTTCTCGACCTCGTCATCGGTTTCGCGCAACCCGGCCGTATCGATGATATGCAGCGGAATCCCTTCAACCTGGATCGTCTGCGCGACCTTGTCGCGCGTGGTCCCGGCAATCGGCGTGACGATCGCGAGCTCCGCGCCGGCCAGGGCGTTCAGCAGCGACGATTTTCCGACGTTCGGCTGCCCGGCCAGCACCACCGACAGCCCCTCGCGCAGCAGCGCGCCCTGGCGCGCGTCGCCGAGCACGCGCGCGAGCTGCTCGCGAATCCGCGCGAGCTTGCCGCGCGCGTCGGCGGCCTCGAGGAAATCGATCTCTTCCTCGGGGAAATCGAGCGTCGCCTCGACCAGCATGCGCAGCCCGATCACGTCGTCGACGAGCGCGCGGATGTCGCGCGAGAACGCGCCGTCGAGCGAGCGCCCGGCCGAGCGCACCGCCGCCTCCGTGCTGGCCTCGATCAGGTCCGCGACGGCCTCGGCCTGCGCGAGATCGAGCTTGTCGTTCAGGAACGCGCGGCGCGTGAACTCGCCGGGCTCGGCGAGGCGCACGCCGTGGGCGCGGCCCGCGTCGAGGCAGCGCTGCAGCACGAGCTGCAGCACGATGGGACCGCCGTGGCCCTGCAGTTCGAGCACGTGTTCGCCGGTATACGAGTTCGGCGCCGGGAAATTGAGCGCGATGCCGCGATCGAGCGCTTCGCCCGCGCCGTCGAGAAACGGTACGTAGCTCGCGTGGCGCGCGGCGAGCAGTTGCCCGCACACGGCCTGCATCAGCGCCTCGGCCGCGCTCGCGCCGGCGCGGCCGAACGAGATTCGCACCACCCCGATCCCGCCGCGCCCGGACGCGGTGGCAATGGCAACGATCGGGTCGGAATCGGTAGTCAGCATCGGGAAAATCGCGGGGAGGAATACGAAACGGGCCGGTGTCGCGGTGACGCAGGCAGAACGCCCGCATTGTAGCGTGCCGGCCCCGATGCGGCCGACCGCGGCCGGCGCGCCACGCGGCACCTGCCGGCTCGGCCGGCTTTAGCCAGTTCAGGCTAAATTCGAGGCAAATCTGGCGTGGGGGCGCCACGTTATTCCAATTATTTCCGGCGTTTCCCCTCAATTTATGAGATAAAAGCGCGAATGAATCGGCTGACCCGCCAATCTTGCGTCACCCCATGAGATAGATATGGCGCGTCCGGTTGTCATCGAACCGGCGCCCGGATTGCACAATCTGCGCATGCCGACATTCGAAGAAAAAGCGGCGTTCTCCGAACGCCTCAAATTCGCGCTACTCCGTAGTCCGGAGAAGGTCTCTGGCGCGACGGAACTCGCGCTGCATTTCAATTTGCGCCATCACGGCGAACACTCGGTTTCGCCGCAAACCACGCACAAATGGCTGACCGGCCGCACCATTCCGACCGCGGACAAACTCGCGACGCTCGCCGCCTGGCTACGCGTCGACCTGCACTGGCTTCACTACGGCCCGCCACCGAGTACGAGCCCGCATGGCACGCCGCGGCCATTGCCGCGCGACGAGCGTTATCCACCCACGCCCGAAACCATCGAACTCGCGACGAAGATCGAAGCGCTGTCGTCGCATCATCGCTATCTGGTTCAGGAACTGATCGAGCAGTTCTACGGCGACGCGCCTTGAGGGCGACGCGAGCGGTGCTCGCGTCTTGTCAGCCGACGGCTGCTGCGAAATGCCGCACACTGATCGGCCGGGACGGTCGCCGCTTCCCAAGGGTTCGCGACGCTTGACTGTTAGTTGCATAAAGGAACACGGCACCGCAGTCTTCGTAGACGTCGAGCCGACTCGCAGCCGTCAAGCGCTCCGGCTCTCGCGCTGGCTCCACGACGTGACGTTCTCTTGAACACGCTAAATTCCGGATATGTCAGGATCGCCCATACGAGGCTATCACTTCGCATTCACCTCGCATGCCAAGGTACTTACGAGACAACGGCCGGCATGCGCTTCATCATGGTTTGGTTGAATCTACGCTCATTTGAGATAGATGTAGCGCGACCAGTTGTCACTGGCGGCGGACGCCGCTTGCACAATCGTCCGCATGCCTACGCCCGAGGAAAAAGCGGCGTTCTCCGAACGTCTCAAATTCGCCCTGATGCGCAGCCCGGAAAAAGTGTCGGGCGCGACGGAGCTCGCGTTGCATTTCAATCTCCGGCATCACGGCGAGCAACCCGTCTCGCCGCAGACCGCGCACAAGTGGCTGACCGGTCGCACCATCCCGACACCCGACAAGCTCGCGACGCTCGCCGACTGGCTGCGCGTCGATCCGCACTGGCTGCACTACGGGCCGCCGCCCGCTGCGGCGCGCCATACGCCGAAGCCGCTGCCGCGCGACGAGAAGTATCCGCCCACGGCCGAGACGCTCGAACTCGCGACGAAAATCGAGGCGCTGTCGCCGCACCACCGCTACCTCGTGCAGGAACTGATCGAACAGTTCTACGGCGACGCCTCCGAGCACTGATCCAACCGGCGCTATCCGGTTCCACTTGATCCGGACCAGCGCGCCTTCACCGTTCCCGATGCCATAAAAAAACCGCCCGGCGTTGACCGGGCGGTTTTTCGTGATGCGGAGGCAAAGCGGAGCGGCAAGCGGCGTGCGACGCAACGCCGCCGCGCCGTCAACCGTCAGGCGGCTTTCTTCTTGCCGCCGATCGCCCGCGTGATGTAGTACTGCTGCGCGATCGACAGCACGTTGTTGACCACGTAGTACAGCACGAGGCCCGCCGGGAAGAAGAAGAACATCACCGAGAACGCGATCGGCATGAACATCATCATCTTGGCCTGGACCGGATCCGGCGGCGTGGGGTTCAGGCGCGTCTGCAGGAACATCGAGCCGGCCATCAGCACCGGCAGGATGAAGAACGGATCGCGCTGCGACAGGTCATGGATCCAGAGAATCCACGGCGCGCCGCGCATTTCGACCGAGGCCAGCAGCACCCAGTACAGCGAGATGAACACCGGGATCTGGATCACCACCGGCAGGCAGCCGCCGAACGGGTTCACCTTCTCGGTCTTGTAGAGCTCCATCAGCGCCGCGTTCATCTTCTGCGGGTCGCCCTTCAAGCGCTCGCGCAGCTGCTGCATGCGCGGCGTGATTTCCTTCATGCGCGCCATCGACTTGTAGCTGGCCGCCGAGAGCGGGAAGAACACCGCCTTGATCAGCAGCGTCAGCAGCACGATCGACCAGCCCCAGTTGCCGACGTAGCTGTGGATCTTCTGCAGCAGCCAGAACAGCGGCTTGGCGATGATCGTGACCCAGCCGTAGTCCTTCACGAGGTCGAGACCCGGGGCGATGCCCTCGAGCACGCGCTCCTCTTCCGGGCCGGCGAACAGGCGCGCCGACACGTCGGCCGACTGGCCGGGCTCGATCGTCTTGACCGGCTCCTTCACGCCGACGCGGTACAGCGACGGGTCGATCTTCTCGACGTAGATGTCGCGCTTGACGCCCGCCTGCGGAATCCAGGCCGACGCGAAGTAGTGCTGCACCATCGCGACCCAGCCGTTGTCCGCCGAGGTGACGTACTCGGCCTTGTTCTTGTCGATGTCGCTGAAGGTGATCTTCTGGAAGTGCTTCTGGTCGGTGTAGACCGCCGGCCCGAGGAACGTGTGCGAGAACAGCGGCGTTTCCACCGCGGTGCTGTCGCGCACGATTTCCATGTAGACGGTGGGCGTGACGGGCACCGTGCCGACGTTGTCGATCTTGGTGTCGACGCCGATCACGTAGCTGCCGCGCGTGAACGTGTAGGTCTTCACGACCTTCACGCCGCCCTTCTCCTGCGACTCGAACGACAGCTTCAGCGTGTCCTGGCCCGCGGCGAGCGAGCTCGGGCCGCTCACCTGCGTGAACACGTCGTTGTGGTTCGGGAAGTTGCCGCCCGTCACGCCGGTGCGCGCCAGGTAGGTGTGATCCTTGGTGTGGTCGAACAGCGTGACGAACAGGTCCGGCTGCTTGCCGTCGCCTTCCTTCTTCAGCGTCAGCTTCGTCAGCGTGCCGCCGCGCGTGTCGATCTCGCCGTCATAGACGTCGGTCGAGAACGGCACCAGCTGCGCCTGCGCGATCGGCGTGGTGGCCGCGGGCGCCGTGGTCGAGGCGGCCGGCAGGGGCGCCGTCGCGCCGCTCGCCGCCGAAGCGCCGGTGTCGGCGCCGCCCTTGGAGGCCGCGACGTTGGTCTGCGTGACGTTCGGGAAGAACATCGACTGGCGTCCATGGGCACGCTGCCAGTTGTCGAACAGCATGACCGCTGACATGAAGAAGATCACCCATAGGACGGTGCGTTTGATATCCATGCGTTGTCTCAGAGTCGATGGGACGGCGCTTCAGCTTCGGTTGGAGCGCGGGGTTCGGGGTTGGGCGGCGGAACCAGATCGACGCCCCCCGCGGAAAACGGATGGCACCGGCACAAGCGCCGGGCGGCAAGGTAGGTGCCGCGCGCGGCGCCATGATA
The DNA here is from genome assembly GCF_001411805.1 of Burkholderia plantarii. Taxonomy (NCBI): domain Bacteria; kingdom Pseudomonadati; phylum Pseudomonadota; class Betaproteobacteria; order Burkholderiales; family Burkholderiaceae; genus Burkholderia; species Burkholderia plantarii. Next base: position 4,138,914 of record NZ_CP007212.1, read on the forward strand.
CTGGATTGCCTCGCGCGCGTATTCCGAACAAGAAGGGTAAAAACGGCAACGGCTGCCGAGCAGCGGGCTCACGGCAGCCTTGTAGAAACGCAGCAACGCGATCAATACCGTTTGCATAACTGTCGACGCTTCGCGCGCCGCCATGTGGCCGGCCGGACCAGCCCGCCAGCCGAACCTCGGGAACCTCAGCCGGACGCCGGCCCGGCACTGCCGGGACCGCGCCGGGCGACCTCGCGCGCGGCCTTGTCGAGCAACTCGCGGATCTCGCCTTCGCAGAGCGCCACGAGCGGCGCCGAGGCCGCGCTCGGCATCGCCTTGCGATCGAGCCGCGCGTGCAGGCGCAGCAGGATGTCCCAGCCGGCGAACTCGGCGCGCCGCAGGCGGAACGCCTCGCGGGCGAGCCGCTTCACCAGGTTGCGCGTGACCGCGCGCGGCGCCTGTTTCTTGCCGACCACGAGGCCCAGACGCGCGGCGCCGCCCGTCGGCTTGCCGTACACCACGAAGTGTACGGAGCGCCGCCAGGGGCGCAAACGAAAAACGGATGAGAACTCATCCGTTTTCAGAAGTCGCGCAGCTTTCGGGAAGGTCGCGCCCGCCGGCAACGGATCGATGCGCGGGCTCGCGACTGCGTCGCCGGCATCGCCGCGGACGGCGGACACGGCGCTTCGCCCGGCCTTAGATGGCGAGGCGCTTGCGGCCCTTCGCACGGCGCGCGTTGATGACCTTGCGGCCACCCGCCGTCTTCATGCGAACGCGGAAGCCATGGGTGCGCTTACGGCGCGTCACGGAAGGTTGGTAGGTACGTTTCATGTTGCTCTCACTTGTTCGAGAATGTACGGAATCAGGGGACCGCGTGCCCGATCCTTCAGGCCACCGGGCGAACGCAATCGCCGAAAATCTAGGATTGGTTTTCGCGGAACCCGCTATTTAAACCGTTTTTCTGTGGATGGTCAATACTTTAGCCCCATTCGCGCGCCCTGTCCGGCGATCGCCGGCCCCACCCACCCCAACGACGCACCCCTGTGGATAACTCCCGCGTCACCGCCTTTTGGCGTTAGAATCTCGCCTTATCTCCAAGAATCCCGCACGCCGCTCCGGCTCGACCTGTGCCCAAACCCCTTGCGGCA